>JBPCKO010000001.1:0-17129 GCA_051004215.1 Streptosporangiaceae bacterium
CCACGGCCGTTCCAAGATCATGATGTGAGTCCGAGGATGGTGAATGGGCGGTCCATGAAGCGCCCGGCCCATCGGGTGGCTTCGGTGACATCGGCGCGTCCGGAAAGGCGCAGGGCGCAGATCGCCAGGTTGCGCAGGGCAGCCATGATTCTCGGTCCGGATCGGGTTCTGACCTGGGATTTGTCCTCTTGATACAGGGTGTCGCGCAGCCAGTGAAGAGACTCGATCGACCACTGCTCCCGGACGTATCCGGCCAGGTCCGCGGCGTTTGCCTGCTCGGGTTCCGGGCTGGCGACGCCGAGCGCGGCGACGGCCGAGATCGGCTGGCCGTGCAGGTCAGTGACGTACCGCTCGATCAGGAACACCTGGCTGACGTGCGGGAACGGCAGATCCTCAGGCGCGGGCAGCACCTGGATGGTACGGGTGGTGATCCGGCCGTGGCCCTTATCGGTGGCGGTGCAGGCGACTGGCACCTGGCCCCATGGCAGCGCGTCGAGAGCATCGAACAGGGCGCGGCGGTTCTCCTTCACCGGGAGCACGAACTCGCCGCCATGCTCATGGATGTGGTTCGCGGTGGCCTTCACCGTGTGCAGCGCGTCCGCGGTCACGATCTTGTTATTCAGGTCGATCTGGC
This sequence comes from Streptosporangiaceae bacterium, assembly GCA_051004215.1. Lineage (GTDB taxonomy): Bacteria > Actinomycetota > Actinomycetes > Streptosporangiales > Streptosporangiaceae > Chersky-822. The sequence continues at coordinate 635 of JBPCKO010000001.1, forward strand.
CCAGTACCACCGAGGCCATCGGCACCTCGTTCGTTTTCTTGCCGACCTCGGCCTGCGCCGCGACCACCGAGGAGGCGGCGTCCGGGCCGGCCAGGGCCGCGAGCAGCCGGACCTGGTTCCCGTCAGCGTCTTTCGCGCCCCGGACCGCCTTGCCATCCAGCCTCACCTGCATCAGCGCCGGCGGGCAGTCCTCCTCGCCGGCATCCCGGCTGACCGTGGCCGGGGTGGTGAACCCGGCGAGATTCATCAGCCACGTACCGACCGCCACGTCCAGTGCCCCGGCGTCGGCGTCGGTCAGTACCCGCCAGAGCGTGGTCTTCGACGGCGGCGGCGCGGGAGCGGCACCGCTGCGCAGGTACAGATCGGCCAGGATCGCCCCCGGCACGTCAGCGATCCAGCCAGTGATCGCGGTGTAGCCCCTCATCCCGGCGACGACCGCCGCCGCAGCCAGCGCCAGTACGGCCGCAACCGGATGATCCCTGCCCGGGCCCACCCGGCCATCCGATACCCCAGCGAAAAGTTCCAGCAGGCCACAGCAGGCATCCGCTACCGGGACAGACACGATCGGCCCTGCCGGCGCGGACGCGGCAGCACAAATGACAGACTGGCCCACGACGAAGCTCCGGTGGCTGGGATCTGTGAGAGGACCCCTGTTCCTACCGGAGCTCCGTCACCTCCCCCCGCCCGGCACGCCGCACATGATCACATCGCAACACCCGCCGCGAACCGTGATTCAACCCATCAAAATGATCTTGGAACGGCCGTGCCAGCAGAGCCCATTGTCATGAGCATTTATCGCGATCGTTTACCCGGCCCGCGAAGAAGCCGCACCTGCCCCCGGCGATGGCGATGGCCACGCGATTGTCATCCACCTCGACAAGCTCCTGGCCGACCGCGTCCGCCAACAGATCTGCGACAATTGGAGCGTGGATCGCGGCAGATGAGTGCGCGGGATGCAGAAAGCCCCCGACGCCTGGCGTGGACATATGACGATACGGTGTAGCCCGTGACGACGCCTAAGGAGCGGCAACGGTCCACGGGACTCGTGGCCGGATCGGTGGTTGCCATAACGTTCGGCACCGTATTCGTGCTCGTCAACAGCGGCGGCCTGGACGCCCCGTGGCCCCTTGTCATCCGCGTGATCGGCTTGCTCGTCGCGGCACTGCTCGTCGTCGGACTCGTGCTCGTCGCCCGCCGGGAATCCCCCGTGACAACCGCGCCAGCGTCCGGTTTCGTCGACCGCCGCTACTGGCTGATCGTTGCGCTAGAGGCAGGTGCGCTGGTCGGTGGGCTGGCCGTGGTCAATGGCGTCCTGCACGGCCAGGCGGTGTCGGTCGCGTGGGTGGCATTGGTAGTCGGCGTGCACTTCTTCGGACTCGCCAGGATCTGGGGTATGCCGCTCTACCACTGGCTGGGGGCGGCGATGGCTATCCTCAGCCTGTCCGGTTTCCTGATCTACGCTCTTGGCGGCTCTGCCGCGATAGTGGGACTGGTGGCCGGGGTCGGCTCGGGTACGGCGCTGTACGCCGCGGTCGGGGTCGCCGTGGGTGACGCACTGCTCGGCCGGACGTCTGTCGCCACCTGACCCAGCCAAGCAGTCGCCGCGTCCCCTCATCGGCAGATCGCGCGTTGCCGCCCGCCATGTGATCGGCAGGTTTCTCGACCTGCCGCACATCTGCGCCTCGTTCCTGGCCGCGCTCGACGTGCATCCCCGGATCGCGATGCGCATCCTGCGGCACGGCAAGATCGCCCTGACCATGGACGTCTTCACCGATCAGCAGCACAAGGCCGGTCCGCCTGCTGGCGACCGGCCTATGACCTGGGTGGGCGATACTGGGATCGAACCAGTGACCTCCTCGGTGTGAACGAGGCGCTCTCCCGCTGAGCCAATCGCCCGCGCCCGCGCTGGCGTCACCGTCCGGCGGGGCCTTCACAGACTAGCGCACCGGCGCACCGTCCGGCCGCGCGCAGACCCGAAGCCGCAGGCGCGCCAGGCCGCGGACAAGTCTGTGCCAGACCTTTGCGCCACCGTGAGTGAGACGAACGTCACACTGTGTTAGGGCAGGTCACCGGAACAGTCCGCGCGGATTTCGGCGTTCAGTTCCCTGAAGCGTTTGACCAGGTCACAGGCGTTTTGGTGATCAGTGACCGAGGTTACGAGCGGCCTGTATCGCGGAATCTATCCCCCCAAGGCAACAGTTCCGCGGAACCACGCCCATCAACAGTGAGTGATGGCAGCCGCACCAATTACGCACGACGGCTGCCGTCGTGCGACAAGGCAAAGGTCAGAACCCCATGATGAACAGCGTTACGGTCTCCGCTGAGCTGGGCCTCAGCCTGGTGGTTCCCGAGCATGGAGCCGTTCCCCTGGTGGCCAGTCTCGACTACTGTGCCGACGATCCCTATGCGATCAAGATGTCGTTCCACGTCGGGACCGATGAGCCGGTCGAGTGGATCTTCGCGCGCGAACTGCTGGCCGCCGGCCTCGAAGCCCGCGTCGGCGACGGCGATGTGAAGGTGTGGCCGGAGGATTCCGCCATGGCCGACGTCCTGAACCTCGCCCTGTCCTCGCCGTTCGGCGAGGCCCACTTCGAGGCACCGCTGAGCGCCACGGCCGAGTTCCTGCGCAGCACCTACGGGATCATCCCGGCGGGATCGGAAGGCGACTTCATCGACGTCGACAGCGAACTCGACGAACTGCTCTGGCAAGCCTGATCAAGACATGGGCGGCGATGAATGGGCGGGCCGCCCATTCATCTCCGTTCCGACATATCAGGATGGGGCACATCACGGATCGGGCGACTCGGCCGATCGCAGCGCGAAGATGTCCGCGGCCTTTCTGGTCAGCGGCCCTGGGGCATTCGCCACCATCTGTCCGTCAACGTTCCTGATCGGCTGGACATCCCTGGTCGTTCCGGACAAGAAGGCCTCGTCTGCGCCCGCCAGCGCCTCCAGCGGCAGGTCTTCCTCATCGGCCCCGGTCCACTCGATGACCAGGGCCCTGGTCACCCCGGCCAGGCAGCCCGAGGATAGCGGCGGCGTTACCACCCGGCCGCCGGTCACCACGAAGATGTTGCTGCCCGTGCCCTCGCACAGGCGGCCGAGCGTATTCGGGAAGATCGCCTCACTGCCGCCGCGCTCGGCGGCGTAGGCCAGAGCCCGGACGTTCTCGCCGTAGGACGTCGTCTTCAGGCCGGACAGGGCACCGCGCTCGTTCCGCGGCCAGGGCACCGTCACCACGTCGACCGCGGGGGCCGGCTTGGGCTGCTCGGCCATCGCGACGATCGCCGTAGCCGGCGAGTTGCCGCGCTCGGAACCCAGCGGGGACTTGCCGCCGGTGAACGTGACCCGCAGCCGGGCCAGCGGCGGGTTGCCCGAGGCGGCGATCACGGCCAGGGCCCCGTCCCTGATCTGGTCCTGATCGGGTTCGGGCAGGCCCAGACCGAGGGCGGAGGTCCGCAGCCGCCGCAGGTGCCGGGTCATCGCGAACGGGACGCCGTCCGCGACCTTGATCGTCTCGAATACCCCGTCGCCGACCACTAGTCCGTGGTCGAACACGGAGACCTTCGCGTCATCGTCGGGGAACAGGTCCCCGTTCATCCACACCGCCATGACCCGAGACGCTATGCCCTCGCGGGATCGAATGCGAGCCAGACGCTCCAGCCGGCCGGGCGATCCGCCGGGCGCTGACCCGGCCAGGGGGCGCGGCTAGACCAGCCCGCCGCAGGCCCCGGCGGCCGCCGCGCACAGATCGGGCATCAGCCCCTCGACCGTCATGATCTGCTCACTGACCTCGCGGTCGGTGTCCATCGCCGGCACCGATGCCCTGAGCGCCTCGTGCACCGCGGCCACCGGCGCGGCCGGGGCCGCGATGGCGGCCCGGAGCCCGATCCCCTGGGCCGCGCACAGGATCTCCACGGCCAGGCAGGTCCGCACGTTCGCGACCACCTCGCGCAGCTTGCGCACCGAGGTCCAGCCCATCGAGACGTGGTCTTCCTGCTTGCCCGAGGTCGGGATCGTGTCCACGCTGGCCGGGTGGGCCAGCACCTTGTTCTCGCTGACCAGAGAGGCCGCGGTGTACTGGGCCAGCATGAAGCCGGAGTTCGTGCCCGCGGCCGGGGCCAGGAACGGCGGCAGCCCGCGCGAGAACGCCGGGTCCAGCATCCGGTCCACCCGCCGCTCGCTGATGCTGGCCAGCTCCGAGATGGCCATCGCCAGCATGTCGGCCGCGAACGCCAGCGGCTCGCCGTGGAAGTTCCCGGTCGTCATCACGTCGCCGTCGGGCACGATGACCGGATTGTCGACGATCGCGCCCAGTTCGGTGGTGATGATGGTCCTGGCGAAGGTCAGCACGTCCCGGACCGCGCCGTGGACCTGCGGAGCACAGCGCAGGCAGTAGGCGTCCTGGACCGCATGCGTGCTGTGCCGGTGGCTGGCCATCAGCCCCGAGCCGGCGAGCAGCGCCCGCAAGTTCGCCGCGCTGGCCAGCTGTCCGGGATGCGGGCGGATCACCTGAACGCGCTCGTCATAGGGACGGTCGGTACAGAGCAGTGCCTCGACTGACAGCGCACAGGCAACATCAGCGGCCGTGACGAGGAGTTCCGCATCGTGAACGGAGAAGGCAAGCAGAGCCTGCATCGGCTCGGTGCCGTTGACCAGTGAAAGCCCTTCCTTCGGGGCGAGCACCAGGGGCTCGATTCCGTTCTCGCGCAAGACCTCCCCGGCCGGGCGGCCCCTGGCGCCGGCCTCACCGGCCTGGCGCAGGCGGCCCTCGCCGATCAGCGGCTGGGCCAGGTGCGCGAGCTGGGCCAGGTCGCCGGACGCGCCGACCGATCCTTTGCCGGGGATGACCGGCAGCAGCCCGGCGTTGAGCAGCTCGAGCAGCCGGGCGGGCAGCTCCTGGCGGACGCCCGAGTAGCCGGCGGCGAGCGTTCTGGCCCGCAGGACCATCAGGGCTCGTACCGTCTCGTCGTTCAGCGGCTCGCCGGTCGCGGCCGCATGCGACATTACGATCGCCCGCTGCAGCGTCGCCAGGTCATCCACCCCGACCCGGGTGTCCGCGAGCGCTCCGAAGCCCGTGTTCACGCCGTAGACGGCTTGCGTCCCCCGGATCGCCGCGGTGACGACGTCGCGGCTGGCCCGCATCCGCTCGCCGACGTCCGGCCCCAGCTCGGCCGTGGCCCGGCCAAGCGCGACATCGACGACATCTTCGACGGTCAGCGGGTCCCCGCTGATGACTACTGTTCGCATAGGGGACAGCCTGCCACTTGTTCCCCCGCTGCTGGTCGCCGCCCTCGCCGGTCCTCGCGGCCAGCGGCGGGGCCGGGGTCTGCGGTAAGCTGACTGTCCTGACCGCCCGGGGCGAATTTGCGGGCAGGCGCGGATCGGCTACAGTTCTGATCGCGCGCCAGCCGGGGCTGGCCTGGCGGGCAGGGCCTGTCGCCTCGGCGGCTGGCCGACAGTGCGGACGTGGCTCAGTTGGTAGAGCATCACCTTGCCAAGGTGAGGGTCGCGGGTTCGAATCCCGTCGTCCGCTCGGAGGTGCCGGGCGCCGTCTCGTTCGCGTGTTCGCAACGCACGACCGTCCGCGCGGCTCCGCAGGCACCTTGGCTCGCTCCCCTCGTGGCGGGCGGCCGGTGGCGGAATGGCCGAGTGGCTTAGGCAAGGGCCTGCAAAGCCCTGTACGCGGGTTCGATTCCCGCTTCCGCCTCGCGGGCGGTTAGCTCAGCGGGAGAGCGCTTCCCTGACACGGAAGAGGTCACTGGTTCAATCCCAGTACCGCCCACCAAGGTCAGAAGGGGTATGGCCCCACTATCAGCAAGCCGCTGACCCCATAGGCGGTGGGATCAGCGGCCTTCTGTTAGGTGCTTTCACGACGCGATGTCCGCTTCACCGACTCCCGTCAGCTCGTGAACTTCGTGCGGCGGTACCTCGCCCGCACTTCTACGCTGAACGCACCCGGTGCGGGCAGGCCGCCGCGCATGCGCATCCCCGCTTCCTGCCTGGCGCTCGGCAACTCGCCGGACCGAGGTCGCCGGATGCTTCGCCAGCCGAATCGAGGGATCGGGCGGTCCCGCGCAGGCGAGCCGGTCGCCGGAGAAAGAAACCGGGCCGCAAGCCAGCCAGGAGCGGCGCCGGCGGCGGGCCGGCCCCTCCACTCCGGTCAGGCCTGCGTCGACCGCGGTCTTGTCGAACCAGCCGCGATCCAGGTATGGGTCCCGGTAGTGGCCGCACCCCATCACAATCGAGATTCCGGTCGCCGCGGAGACGCGCCGCAGCGCTGCCGGGTCCCTGCCGATCTCGTCCGGCGTGAGATCTACCAGCGTGGCGCCCCCCGCTGCCCGCAGCGCGGCCAGTTCCTGGCAGGCGAGATGCTCGTCGTTTAGCAGCCCGCTGCCCCGGTACTCCCTGACCAGGTCGATGAACACGTGTTCGTGCGGGAGTACCACGCCGAGCTCGCCGGCCGCTACCGCTCCCGTCACAGTCATGACCTCCATGGGGTCATTGTGCCGGAGTGACCGGCATGTCCAGGCAATGAATGGTGCAGTGCTGGGTATGTTTCAGCTGTTCAGAGCCCCGGGGGCGCTCACGTTGAACGGAAGCGACGCGCAGCACGACGCGTGTACGCAAGCCCGATGATCACCAGGCCGGCCGAACAACGGCCCGCTGGCGGACAGGTACGCGCAAGACGATGCGAAAGGACGATGCCTCATGCCTATATCGGAATCCAGGCCGGCGGTGGTCATCGGAGCCGGGCCCTACGGGCTGGCGGTCGCGGCTCATCTGCGGGCCAGCGGCGTGCCGGTCCGGGTCTTCGGCGAGGTCATGACCACGTGGCGGGATCACATGCCGACCGGCATGTTCCTCAAGTCCGCGCCGTTCGCGTCCAGCATCTCCGCCCCCGTGCCGGGCTATACCCTGGCCGCGTTCTGCGCGCGCAGCGGAATGCCGGCGCTCGGCGCGGAGGAACCAGTGCCGATCGACCTGTTCGTCCGCTACGGCCAGTGGTTCGCCGAGCAGTTGGTGCCGGGCATCGAGCCGCGGCAGGTGCACCGGCTCGAGCGCGGGCCGCGGGGATTCGAGCTCACGCTGGACGATGGTGAGGAACTCACGACAGATACGGTCGTGATGGCCAATGGGGTGGTCGACTTCGCCTACGTTCCCGGGGAACTGGCGGACGGGATGCCGACCGGACCCGTGAACGCTCTGTCCCACAGCTCAGAGCATCATGATCTGTCCACGTTCGCCGGCCAGGACGTCGCGGTGATCGGAGCGGGCCAGTCCGCGCTCGAAAGCGCCGCGCTGCTGCACGAGGCAGGAGCGAATGTGCAGGTGCTGACGCGCGGGGAGGCGCGATTCGGGTCCGCGCCCAAGCCTGCGGACCGCGGGCTCGGGCGGCTGCTGCCGAGGCCGCATTCTCCGCTCGGGCCGACGTGGCGGATCTACCCGTTCAGCCACGCCGCCGGGATGTTCCGGTACCTCCCCGCCAGGACCCGGCTCAAGCTGGTGAAGCGGGTGCTTGGTCCGCTGGGCGCCTGGTGGCTGCGAGACCGGGTGGAAGGCCGGATTCCCGTCCAGCAGGGACTGCGCATCCGTCAGGTGCGTCATGACGGCGGCAAGGTCCTGCTCACCCTGCAGCCCGCGGCCGGACGGCCCACCGAACTGGAGGTTGACCACGTCATAGCCGGCACCGGCTACAAGGTCGACCTGGACAAGCTCGACTTCCTCAGGCCCGATCCGCGCGATCGCATCACAATCCTGGGCGGCTTTCCCAGCCTGACGCCCTACTTCGAGTCGTCCGTGCCCGGGCTGTTCTTCGCCGGCCTGACGGCAGCCGGGACGTTCGGCCCCGTGATGCGGTTCGTCTGCGGCACGCCCATTGCCGCCCGGCGAATCACGGCGGCGGTGGCCAGCCGGGCCAGGCGGGACGCGGCCCTCGGCGAGCAGAAGGAAGCCGGCCCGCGGATCTCAGTCGTCCCTCCAACTGACTAGGCGGACGCCGGACTCAGCGGAAGCTAGCTCATGATGGAGCTGTGGAAGCTGAGAACATGGCGCAGCGAGAGGACCGGCGAGGAGCGTCGTGCCCGTTCACCGTCGAGAGGCCGGCGATGCGTCAGCGGTGGGAGCGGCTGACGTTCCTGCACTGGCAGTTCGATCCTGCACGGGGTTCCTTTCAGGGGGTTCGGGGTGCGGTGTCGGCCGACGGTCGGTGCCGGGAGAGCAGCAACGCGAGCAGCAACGCCGTTGGACTGCTTCGGATGGAAACCACTTCGAACGCAAGACGTTGCCGAAAGTCTGCCGAATCTCCGGACGGACTCGGACAGTCTCAAACATGGTCGAGCCCGTCTTTTAATCGGCGGGTCCGGTAGAGGCGCCGGGCCCCATTGGCAGCCCCCAAGCTGCCCCACAACGAGTGGGGCTGTCGAGGTTGCTACGGGGTACCAGGTACGCGACGGATCCTGGACGCCAAGGTCGCGGCCTCGAAATCGTCGAAAGTTTCGATGGCGCGATACCCTGACACGGAAGAGGTCACTGGTTCAATCCCAGTACCGTCCACCAAGTCTCCGCAGGTCACGCCGTTCTGGCGTTGTTCGGTTCACCAGCTCGGTCACCGTCGTGCTCGTGTGGCCGATCAGCCGTGCAAATGCCCAATCAGAACGGCGGGTCGAGGGGTCAATAGGTCAGATCTATGTAACCGGCGTGACGATGCCGATCGCCCGGCAGCGCATGGCTCTTGTGGCGCGGTAGCGCTTAACCCACTCGACGATCGGGAGCAGGGCGGCCGCCTCGGCTAGCTCGAGCTGCAGGACCTAGCCGAGCTTGCTGGTGGCCTCGTTTCCGTGCCGCCGGGTCAGAAGGTCATGGGGCACCAGGGCGCCGGTTCCCACGACATCGCGGTGGACAGCACCGCGAGGGAACCTGGCGTCGCCTCGGTGACCAAGCCGGCCCTGGCCATGGCCCCGAGCCCGGTGCCGCCGAGGTACGCGGCGCCCAGCGCCGACATAGGCAACACCAGGTCGGCCGGTGCGGCGGTCCGTTCGCACGTGACGCGGAAGCCCGCGGAAGTAGCACCAGCCTCCGCGGCCAGCCGCCAGCGGCCCGTGTTCTCCGGGCACAGCTGGTCGGCGACCTCGATGACCACGTCGACCGGGCAGGCGTAGTGCCGCTGCGCCAGGGCGCTGCTCACGTCTACCGGCCGGACCCACAGGCCGTCACTGACCACAGACCGGACCCGGCGCGGGTCGGCCAGCAGGTACAGCAGCGGGTCATCCACCGGCCGCATCCGTGCCTGGAATTCGCTGACCAAGTCCCGGCTGAGCAGGTTGTCCCAGAGCGCCGCAGTCGCCGCCGGGTCGATGGCGATGGCCTCGCTCACCTCAAGGACGCCCTCCGGCAAGCCTGCGTCCTCGTCCCAGCGTTCTGTCACGGTGAACACCGCATACCCCCGCGGGCCCGAGTCGCCCTCGGCCAGCACGCAGCGTATCTGCCGGGACGACTCGCCGTCGGAGTGCAGGTCGGTGAGCAGGCGGTCCCACCATGGCTCGGTGCGGGCGAACAGGCCGGGCCGCTCGGCCAGCGCCAGGCGGTAGACCTGAGCCAGCTCGGCCCTGACCGACAGCGGTTCGACGATCCGCAGCCGCAGCCCGGGATCGGTCGGTACACCGGGCGCCAGCGTGCCCTCCCCGCGCTGCAGCCGGTAGGCAGCGTGCCAGGACGCGCGCCCGTAGCCGTACCGCCCGTAGATGCCTGAGTCGGAGCTGAACAGCACGGCCACCGCCTCGCCCCGCTCGCTCACATCGGCGAGCTGGCGGCGCATCAGCGCCGACAGGAGGCCCTGCCGGCGGTGCGAGGGAAGCACCGCAACCAGGCTCACCCCGGCGACCGCGGCCATCGCGCCAGGCACCCGCATCTGGAAGCTGAACACGCCCGTCCCGCCGACTATCGTGTCACCGTCGAACGCGGCCAGGGTCCGGCCGAATTCGAGGCGGGCCAGGAAGTTGGCGTGAGCACGCCCGGACATCGGCGTGCCATGGGACGCATGCTGGTCCACGGTGAGAAAGTCAGCGAGCTCGTCTTCGGCGACCGGGCGGATCGGGTAGGTGGCCATGTCCGCCTTCCTACCAAGCAGACACGTATTAGCGGCCTCTTTTCTGCTATAGGCCGCGCGATCTAGGCTTGCGTCGCCGCGACACGCAGCTTCTCAAGACCGAGAGGGGTTTCATACCATGCGGGAGCACAGGCTGATAATTGTCACTAGCGCCACCGTCATCCTGGGCCTGGCGGGCGTGGCCGCCAGCTCGGCGACCCAGGCCGCGCCGCAAGGGCCTGCTCGTCACGCTGCAGCGGCGCACCGGACGGCCAGGCCGACCGACTTGCCCTCGACCGGCATGCCCAGAATTCGGGGCAAGGCGGAAACCTCGAATAAGTGCGGCTTTGTCCACGCCGTGCCCATGGACCGTTACCGGGGCCTGCCCGACTACGCGCCCGCGAAGGCAGCGCACCCCTACTCCGCCACGTTGTACACCACGCAGGGCGCTATTACCTTCCGGGCGCTGACCAAAGTCGCGCCGTGCACGACGTACTCCTTCAGGTTCCTGGCCACCCGAGGCTACTTCACCGGGACGCACTGCCACCGGCTCACCATCCTGCAGATCTACGTGCTGCAATGCGGCGACCCGACCGGGACAGGCTCTGGCGCCCCCGGCTACGCGTTCAAGGACGAAAATCTCTCCGGCGCCACATACCCGGCAGGCACCGTGGCCATGGCTAACGCAGGCCCCGGCACCAACGGCAGTCAGTTCTTCTTCTGCTGGAAGGCCTCGCCGCTGATCCCGCCTGACTACACCCCATTCGGCGTGGTCACCCGCGGGATGAACGTACTGCGCAGGATCGCGTCGGCGGCCGACGACAGCCAGAATGGCCCAGGCGACGGCTACCCGAACCTGTTCGTCAAGTTCCTCAGGGTGCGGATCGTGCTGGGCAGTTAGTGCCTATAGAACTCAGTCGTGCTACCGGAGGGCCGTCTTGCCATCGGAGGGCCGTCTTAACTGAGAGGGCGGTTTCGCTAGGGCCTGGACCCCTCCCTGCGGTGACACCGCGCTTTCTATCGCGACGGCTGCTGCCCGGGTCCGCACGGTGGTTGGCGCGCGCACTCCAGGCCATCTCGTCCATCGGCACGCCCTCAGCCTGCAGCTGACTGCCCATTCCCCATCGACGATCACCACGCGCAGGTCGGCCCGGCGCGGGGGCGCCCGCCGTCTCCGGAGACGGCGAAGTCGCCGAGGCGGCTCAGGTCTCGCCCGGATGCCGTGATGCGGCGACTGGCGAACGGCCGGCTGCGGCGGCCTGAGCAGATCCGGGCTCGCCTGCGCCAGCTGCTCCTCCAGCCAACCCGATACGTCGATACTGAGACCTGCGGCCATCGCGTGGCTCCTTCTCATCGAGATCTTTGGACGGAACTCAACGAGAATCACGCGGTGACCGCCTTCACGTCACGACGCCACGCTCACCGGCGCAAAACCGGCCACCACCTCCGCGGACGCAACCCCCGCCCGCACTCTTGTGAGCCGGTTCCCGCTGCGGTCGCGCCGGACTGTCATAGGCCCCCGGCATACTTGCCAGGCCGTCCTGGGAGCACGCGGCCTGACCAGAGGAGACCCATGGCTGTCCGATACCAGCTCGTCATCAACTGCGTCGGCCACCCCGAGCCGCTGGCCCGCTTCTGGGCCGAGGCCCTGGGCTACGTGCTGGAGCCGCCGCCGGCCGGGTTTGTCACCTGGGACGACTGGCGGCGCGACATGGGGCTGCCCGAGTCCTGGCTCGGCCGGGGGACGGACTGCATCATCGATCCGGATGGCACCGGACCTCGCATCTGGATCCAGGTCGTGCCCGACCGCAAGACCGTCAGCAACCGGCTCCACCTCGACATCCACGCCAGCGGCGGGCGGGACCTCCCGGTCGAGACCCGCAAGAAGCGCGTGGACGCCGAGGCCAGGCGGCTGTGCGACCTCGGCGCCACGCTGCTCAGCGACCTGAGCGAGGAACTCGAGGAGGGCCTTGACCACTACGCGGTCGCGCTGAGGGATCCCGAGGGCAACGAGTTCGACATCAACTGACGGCTCCCGGCGAACATCAGTGGGGGCGCCCACAGCCTCACCGCCCGGATGCTCGCAGCGGGTAGTCCGAAGCATCATGCCGCTTGATGTCGCGGCTGGGCTTGCCGGCTGCGGTGATGGTGATGCCGTCCTGCCCGCTGGCGGTCCCCGCCGTCACGTGCCCCGGTGACCGCGCCCGGCTGCTAGCAAGCCGGCCCTCCCGCACCGGCGTGATGTCCAGCAGACTCCTCCGCATCGACGAGGCCGCCCTCTAGCATGCAGCGGTGCTGCTGGGCGACGTCGGCCGAGATCGCGACGCCATCCAGCACGGCCAGACGGCGTTGCTGGGCTTGCAAGAGGCCAAAGCGAGCGAGGCCAGTGCCTTCTATGCCCTTGCGACGACCGCCCGCTGGGGCACAACTATGCCGCCGCAGCCGACCTGGCCCGCCGCGGCTGCGAAAGCGGGCCGCTTACGAAGCTAACTGCGCGGCCCTGATTGGCGACTCCGCCCGAACACATGACGCCTTGCGCCGCGCAGAGCTGATCGCCGAAGCCTTGCCGAAGCGGCGGTCATCCGGCTCTCCACGGGAGTTCCCCGACGAACGGCTGTCTTTCTTCCGGCTGTCCGTCCTGCTACATGCCGGCGACGCCGCTGGCGCGCTCCGCCGCCCAGGTCCGCGACCTGGCCGCACTGCGCTGGCCGTACTCCGGCGAGTCTGCCATCCTCCACCGCCCGGGGTCGGCAATTCGCATGTCGCCCGGGCCCACGGCCACCTCGCCGTCCGCCAGGGCGCCAACGTCGGTTCCTCAAAGCCAGCCGCGCCCTGGCCACCTGGCCGGCGGCCACGCCGACCGCACTTGGTACAAAGGCCGCGCGAACTCGCCCGCCCTACCGTCCTCATCCTCGACGAATTCGCGATGCGCAGCAGCCAGGATCGCCCGCAAGACGCCGGTGGCGGCGTCGGCCGCGAGATCGCTCCCGGGGATCAACGGGGCTGACTGGGTATTGCCAAGGTAGCTGGCGAAGGCTGACGAGGCGCCAGCGGCCGCGATCGGGGGGATCGGTACGTTATGAGCCGGATGTCGCCGGGGGTGCTCGCACCACCGCATGAGGTCTTGAGCCCGCACGAGTGGCGAAGGGCCGGGCGGGATAAGCGGGCTGCCGTTCCGCGGTCCAGCCACGCGGCCTGGGTGGAACCGCCGGATCGGCCAGATCCGCTGGCGATCCTGCATGAGCAGGCCGGGCAGCGCGTGCCCGACCTCGTTCCGATCAGGTACGGGCGCATGCTGGCCTCGCCGTTCGCGTACTTCAGGGGTGCAGCCGCGCCCATGGCATGGGATCTCGCCCACACGCCGACAACCGACATCCACGTGCAGTGCTGCGGGGACGCGCACCTGATGAACTTCGGGATGTTCGCGGCGCCGGACCGGCACCTGGTCTTCGACGTCAATGACTTTGACGAAACCCTGCCTGGCCCGTTCGAGTGGGATGTGAAGCGGCTCGCCGCGAGCTTCGCGGTTGCCGCCCAGGACAACGGGTTCCCCGCGAAGACCGCCAGGGAGGCGGCGAGAGGCAGCGCGCACTCCTACCGGGTGGAGATGGCCAACTTCGCGCAGATGCGCTTCCTGGACGTCTGGTACTCCAGGATCGACGTCGAGGCGATGGCCACTATCTTCGACGCGCTCCAGCCGAAGCATGCCGCGCGGCGCCGGCGCCGGGACATCGACAAGGCCAGGCGGCGGACCAGTCAGCAGGCGCTGGTCAAGCTGTGCGCGCTGGTCGACGGCGAGTACACGATCAAGCCGGACTACCCGGTTATCGTCCGCTACCCGGTTGACCTGGATCCCGGTGTCTTCGACGAGTTGCGCAGCGCCATCGCGCTGTACAAGGAGACGCTGCTGGCAGACGCACGGGAAGTACTCAGCCGGTACTACTTCGGCGACTTCGCGCGAAAGGTAGTCGGGGTCGGCTCGGTCGGTACCGAGGCGTTCATCCTGCTGCTCATGGGAGACCGGACCGACGAGCCGCTATTCCTCCAGCTGAAGGAGGCGCAGGAGTCGGTGCTCGCCCCGTTCGCCGGGCCGAGCGAGTTCAAGCACCAGGGCGAGCGCGTGGTCCGCGGCCAGCGGCTGACCCAGGGCGCGTCCGACCCGTTCCTCGGCTGGACCGGCGGCATCCCGGCCGACGGCCAGGCCCCCAGGGACTATTACGTCCGGCAGCTTCGCGACATGAAGGGGAACATGGACGTTCCCGTGATGGACGCTGAGCAGCTCGTCTACTACGGGCGGCTGTGCGGCTGGGCGCTGGCCAGGGCGCACGCGCGGACCGGCCGGGCGACGCTGATCAACGGCTACCTCGGCTCGCGCGAGACCTTCGACCACGCCATCGCCGACTTCGCGGTCGCCTACGCGGCCCAGAACGAGCGCGACTATCAGCGGCTCGTCGACGCGGTCGCATCGGGGCGGGTGCACGCGATGACGGGCGTCTGATCTCGTCAGGTTCGTCGTATAGGAAGGGTGCCGACTCGGCTAGGCCCTCAGCGGGCCGACCAGCAGGCGCCGTTCCAGTGCAGCACCTGGTTGACGTCGACCAAGCTCGGCTGCTGGTGCTCCGCACCGACGGCCCAGCAGTTGTTCTTCGATGAGCGGGTCGAACCGGTCAGCATGTTGCTCGCGCCGGGGCCGGTGCTATCCGGGTCCGGCACAGCGACACCGGACCACGTCCTGCCGTTCCAGCGCAGCACCAGGTTGAGCGTGTGGTTGCCAAAATCGGCGTACCCCGCAGCCCAGCAGGCCGACGGCGAGGTGCAGCGGACGCTGAGGAGCGTGCTGCCTGACCGCGACGCGGCCAGGGCTGGTGCGCCCGCGGCGGCCAGCCCGGCGCTAGCCAGCGCGGCGATCAGGACAGCCATGACGACCGGCCGGCGTCGCCTGCGCATAGTGGTGCTCACGAGACTGCCCCCTCGCGCTCGGTCCGCCGCCATGCGGCCTTGACTGCGACCGTATGCAGGTCAGCGCGCCGGGCCAGCGGGGACAACGCCCCATTTTCTCGCCCGAGTCCCCATCTATATCCGGGCCGGATCAGTGGGTGAACACCTGTGCCGTTAAGCCTGCCCTCACTTCTAAGCTGGCGTTGGTCCCGTCCCGTCGACGGCCGGCCGGGGCTTGCCGGGGGCGACGGTACGGGCGAGTATTCCGAGCGTGGCCCGGAGCGCGCTCTCCGGGATCACCGGGAAGATCGCGGCATCCTTCCAGTCCTGCCCGGCCGCCGACCAGTCATAGTAGGACGTCACGAGCGTGCTCTCGCCGGTCGGCTCCAGCCGGTAGCCGTACACGTGGCCCAGGTTCAGCTGGCCGCGGATCGTCCAGGCGATCTCCCGGTCCGGCTCGAACGCGAGGATCACGACGGTCACGTCGTACAGGCCGAGCGGGTAGTCGTTGAGCGCCTCCCGGTCCATGTGCACGACAAAGGAGTCGCCGACTTTCGCGACCCTCTCTCCGGTGGCCGCCATCAGCATGCCGGAGCTGTCGATGGCGACGTGCCCGCGGGGATCGGTGAGCACGGCGAAGATCTCGCCGGGCGATGCCGCCACTGCCCGCTGCACCTCAAGTCGCTCGGCCATGGACCGATTCTCGCCGGCGACGCCGGCCGCGGCGACTCCGGGCCGCCTTCGGTGTCCCGCGGCCCGGTCCAGGTTGCCCTGCCAACCCGGCCGCCCTTAGCCTCGATTCCCGGTGCGGTAATTGAGTTGAGGTTTCTCTCGGCGTGCTGATCATCGTGGCGGGAACCGGAACCTGAGCTTGCGGTCGTCCCACCACGGGATGGGGACTTCAAGATCGGCGAACCCGGCGTCGATCAGGACAGGGTGATGGCTGCGCAGGTTCAGCGCGCAGGTGACGCTGTCATCGTCGATCAGCAGGGTGCCGGTGGCTTCGAGGAAGTCCCGCCAGATCTTGTCGGGGGTGGCGTTGTGGTACCGGTCGAGCTTGCTGGCGAGGAGGCGGTAGAGGTTCCCGGCGACGACGGTGAGCGTGGTGTCCAGGTCGACGTTCAGGGGGACGCCGCTGGTCAGGGCGTCCAGGTGGAACCCGCCTATGTAGGCGTCCAGCTCGTTCTCTATCATCATCCGCTCGGCGTACCGGGCGAACAGGTTCTTGCCGGCGGTGGTGACGTCGTTGGTGATCAGCAGGGCGGGCTCGTCGCGGCCGATGTTCTTGATCGCGATCTGGCGGACCTTCGAGCTGATCTCTTTCAGCTTGATCATGTCTTCGTGCAGGCGGGGCCGCCGGTACCGGCCGGTGCGGGCGACGGTGACGGTCGTCCACTCGCTGGCGGGCAGGGCTGCCAGCCGGTCCAGCTCGTTCTTGCCGCGCTGGCGCAGCGTGAGCCAGGTGATGCC
>JBPCKO010000002.1:0-17330 GCA_051004215.1 Streptosporangiaceae bacterium
GGCGAGGCGCTCCGGCCCGGCCGTGCCGCCGCGCCGGGTGTGAGATCCGGCCCGGAAGGCCCCCGAAGCAGGCTGATCCGGTTGATCAGTATGGCAAGATGCGACATCACGCGTAACGGGCGATCACCTCCGCCCACACCGGCGAAAGGCTGACCGCATGTCCCATGCTCATGCCCGGCGCGGGCCCGGCCGCAGCCGCAGGAACACGGTGGTCGCGGGGGCCGCGGCGGCCGTCCTCGCGGTCGTCGTCGCCATCGTCGTGGTGGCCTGCAACGGGCCGTCGCCCGCGGGGAAGAAGGACGCGGGCGGGCAGAGTCCGGCCAGCACGGGCGGCGGGCACTCATCGTCGCGCCCGGCCGCACCCTCCCCTTCGGGTTCTCCCGGCCATAGCCGCCGGCCGCATCGGCATTCCGGAACCGGCAAGCACCGGACCGTGGCCACCTTCAGCGGCACCGGCCCGGCGAAGACGAAGCGATTCCTCGTCCTGGGCACCGGGGACTGGACGCTGGACTGGTCCTATCACTGCCCGGCGAGCGGCCGCTTCACCGTGTCCGAGGACGGCGGCACCGACATCAACGGCGTCCAGCTCGCCAAGCACGGCAGCAGCGGGCAGGGTCAGGCCAAGGTCTTCGGCGACACCGGCCACCATTTCCTGACCGTGACGTCGGCCTGCACATGGCAGCTGACCGTTGCCGGCAAGGGGTAACGCCAGAGTATTGAGGCGCTGGCCGCGTCCCGGGCGGTCACCGGGCCTGGACCCGCACGGCCGCCTCGGGCCCGGCCGCCACGGCCACGGCTTCGGCCGGCAGCACTAGTTCGAACACCGAGCCCAGGGCCTCGGTGCTCCGCACGCGGGCCGATCCGCCGTGGGCCTCGGTGATGGCCTTGACGATCGCCAGGCCGAGGCCGAACCCGCCGGACGAGCGGCTGCGGCCGGCGTCGACCCTGGCGAACCGCCCGAAGATCCGTTCCATGTCCGCCGCCGGGATGCCCGAGCCAGCGTCGGCGACCGAGAATACGACGCTGCCGTCCTCCCGGCGCGCGCCGAGCTCGATCTGATCGTCGGCGCCAGTGTGGTCGACCGCGTTCTCGATCAGCGCGTCGAGCGCGAGCGTGAGCCGGTCCCCGTCGGCCCGTACCCGGGCCGGGGCCATCGGGCCGAGCGACCAGCGCCGCGGCGTGTGACTCCACCGGCGCAAGGTCTCGACCAGCAGTTCTTCCACGTCGACGAGGGACGGGCAGAGGAAATCGGGCGCGTCGGTGGACGCCAGCAGCAGCAATCGGCTGGTCAACCGCCTGATCCGCATCAGCTCGTTGGCGGCCACCCGCGCGTCGGCCGCGATCGCCTGGTCGGTGGCCGACTGCTCGATCAGCTCGACGTGCCCGAGCGCGATGGCGATCGGGGTGCCCAGCTCGTGCGACGCGTCCTGCAGGAATTGCCGCTGCTGGTCGAGCAGGACCACGTTATGTTCCGACACCCGCCGCATTTCCGCCATCGCACTCTGCCGGCGGCGCGAGTGCCAGACCATCACCACGAACATCATCGCGATCAGCGGCACCTCGGCGAGGTAGTCGACGTCCTGGGTACCGCGCAGTACCTGCCAGCCGATCAGCCCTCCGGTCGCGAGTGTCACCGTGACCACCGTGACCAGGGTCGACCCGAGACGCCAGAGCCGGAACCCGTAGACCACGGCCAGGCTGACCCAGATGATCAGGAAGGGAATGGTTTGCCACTGCGGCACCAGGTGCATGGCCAGCAGGTTCAGGCCGACGAAGCAGACCCAGGCGATATCGACCCAGTACGCCCTGGCCCAGCGCCGCAGGCCGAGGCCGCGCCGTCTCACCGCCAGCATGATCGCCCCACGGCCTCAGAATCCTCCCAAACGCACATGTCAAGCGCATCCTACGATGCGAGAGGACGCGAAGGGCAGAACCATCCCAGGCTTCTGGACCTGGGCGGGGCCGTCGCGCGTGACCGGGTCCGGCGGAGTTGACCCCCGGGCCGGCCATTCGCCGTCGTACATCCGGCGATTCCTGGCAAATAAGAATGCCGCGCCGGAGCACCCCAACCCGACGCGGCATCTGACAACTGCGGCTTCCCTGGACCGGCCGGCCGAAACGGCGACCGGCCAGAATTCTTTGCCGGCCTGACCGGTGGCGGCCAGTTCGCTATCACGGGCTGGCCGCATAGGTCAGGCCATCGCGGCTAGGCCAGCAGGCCGGGCAGGCGGCCGGCCGGGAATCCGGGGCTGCGGTGGCCGTCGCGGCCGATCATGGTCTGGCTAGCCGCCAGCACATTCAGCACGGCCTCCTCGGTCGCCTGCACGACAGCCTCGTACAGCGGGTCGAGCTGGCCCCAGGGCACGAACTCGATGCTCGGCAGCCCGCCGTCGCCGGGCAGGTCCAGCGCGCTGTCGAGGGCACCCGCGTTAGTGGCCGAGAACGCGAGGAACAGGTCGCCGGAGAAATGACTGCCGGTCGTGCCGGTCCTGGCCAGGCCGAGTGGTACCCGGCGGGCCAGCGCCTTGCACTGGCCAGGCAGCAGCGGCGCGTCCGTGGCCACGATCGTGATGCACGAACCCGCGCCGGCCGGGCTCAGCCAGTCGGTCTCCATCGGGTTGTCCCCGGCCAGGACCTCGCCCAGCCGGCGCCCGGCCACGACCAGCTCGCGGCGGCTGCCGAAGTTGGCCTGCATGAGCACGCCGACGGCGAACTGGCGCGCGCCGATGCTGACCAGCCGGGAGGCCGTGCCGGTGCCGCCCTTGAAGCCGTAGCAGTTCATGCCGGTGCCGCCGCCGACCGAGCCTTCGGCGACCGGCCCGGCGGCGGCCTCGTCCAGCGCGCGCATCGCGGTATGGGCGGTGACGTGACCGCCGTTGATGTCGTTCAGGTAGCCGTCCCAGGTCTCGGCCACGACCGGCAGGTGCCAGCGGGCCGCGAGCGACGGCTGGGCCCGGATCGCCCAGGCGATGATGCCCTGGTGCACCGGCCCGATCGCGTGCGTGCTGGTGATCCCGACCGGCAGGGACAGCGCCCCGGCCTCGTCGAGCCAGACCGTCCCAGTCATCTCGCCGTTCCCGTTCAGCGAGTACCAGCCGGCCGGAACCGACCGGCCGACCTGCGCCCGCCCCAGCGGGAGCACCGCGGTCACCCCGGTGCGAACCGGCCCTCGGCCGGTCTCGAGCGGGCCGTCACCGGAGATCAGCGTGGCGTAGCCGACCTCGACGCCGGGCACGTCGGTGATCGCGTTCCAGCGCCCCGGGATGCCGCCGAGCGGGACCCCGAGATCCCGCGCTCGCGGGCGGCCGGCCGGGCCCGCCTCATCCGCCATGCCCGTCGCCTCCGCCCGCGTTGTCCTGCTCGTGCGCGCCGGACGGGTGGATCTCCAGCGCCGGCCCCATCAGGATGCCACCTGGCTCCTCGGCCGCGTGCTCGTCGTGCGGCGCGGCCGGCATGGTCCAGCGGGTGCCGCGCCGCGGATACAGGTACAGGTAGTAGTAGACGTAGCCAACCGCCAGGGCGCCCGCCGCGATGATGACCTGCCAGGGGTTGCCCTGCCAGAGTTCGTAGGTCACGTAGCCCAGGGCCGCGATCACGGCGACCGGGGCCAGCGGCCACCACGGCATCTTGTACCTGGCGTGCTCGGTCGTGCCATTGCGCCGCCCCACGATCGCCGACAAGGCGACGATTACGTACAGGGCGACCAGGGTCGCCCCGGTCGCGGTGATCAGCGAGTTGATCGGCACGATGGACGCGACGACCGCGGCCGCGCCGCCGACGATCAGCGTGGCCGTCACCGGGGTCTGCAACTTCGGGTGCACGTACCCCAGCCACGTGCTGACCGGGCCGGGGTAGGCCCGGTCCCTGGCCGAGCTGTACAGCGTCCGGCCGGCCTGCAACGTGATGGCCACGGTCGCGTTGATGATGGCCAGCGCGATGCCCAGGCTGACGATCGTGTTCACCGCGCGGCCGCCACGGGCGGTCACGAAGTACTCCATCGGCGCCGGGTTGGAGATCAGCTTGCCGAGGTCAGGCGCTCCAAGGATGACCGCGGTCATCGGGATCAGCTCGGCCGCGACCGTGATCGCGAGCGACCACATGATCGCCCGGGCGATGTGCCGGGCCGCGTTCTGAGTCTCCTCGGAGAAGTACACCGCGGCGCCGTACCCGTTGTAGGCGAAGATCGCGGTCGCCGTCTGGGCCGCCACCAGCCCGAGCCCGGCCGAGATCAGCACCCCGTGACCGGTCGCCGACTGAGCATGGAACAAGGTGCCGAGCGGCCGGGAGACGTGCACGAATCCGAGCACGGTCAGCACGGCCAGGGCGGCCATCTCCAGGACCAGGAAGGTGCCCGTGACCCAGGCGTTCGTCCTGATGTTGAGCACCGCGACGATCGCGCAGGCCACGATCACCCCGACGCCGACCCACTTGGAGTTCGTACCCGACACCGCGGCCGACAGGTACTGGCCGGTGCCGAGTGCGATCACGCCGATGATCAGGATCAGGCTGAGCGTGTTCATCAGGAAGAGCGCGAACCCGGTGCCCTTGCCGAGGACCCGGGCGGCGAACGAGTACTCGCCGCCCGCGATCGGGAAGGCGGAGGACAGCTCGCCGTAGCAGAACGCCATGAAGATGCCGACGATCGCGGCGGCCACGAACGCGATGAACGACGCTCCGCCGATCGCCGCGAGCACCGCCGGGATGATGATGAACACGCTGGACGCCGGGGTCACCGACGACAAGGTGATCAGGACGTTGCCGCGCAGCGTCAGCGAACGGGATAGCTCCTGCGCGTACTGGCCGTCGCCCGCAGGCGAGGCAGCAACCGGTCGATCCGCACTCATTGCCCACTCCGTCTCATCGATCGCACGTTCCCGGCCTGGCCGGCCGCGCGTCCGCCACGCGGACCCGCCGTGGCTCGCCGGCCGCACGGCCGGCCTGTATTATTTGTCGATAGATTCGACGAATAACGCAGCGTTGTCAAACCAGCGGTAGCGTTTTCCTGCCGGAACCCTCAGTTCCGGCCCGAACGCCGGCCCACCGGGCGCCCAGGACACGGAGGGGTCACGTAGCGATGCCGAGGTCGAAGGACCAGGCGGCCCGCCGCAAGCTGTTGCTCGACGCCGCCGTCCGGGTGATCAACGATCAGGGCCCGGCCCGGATGCAGATGAAGGACATCGCCGACATGGCCGGCATGGCGACCGGCTCGGTGTACTACTACTACGACAACGTCGACGAGGTGCTGCGGCACGTGCGGTCGATGGCGTTCGAGCGCTACTACACCAGCCGGGCCGACGCGATCGCCGTTATGACGGACGCCAGGGACAAGTTGCGGACCATGATCGACCTGGGCCTGCCACAGCCGGACGACGAGGCGTTGTCGCTCGCGCTTTATCAGGTGATGGTGGCCAAGGCGCGGGACGACAAGCACGCCAGCATGATCACCGACCTGTGCGGTGAGCAGCGCCGGCTGTATCAGGAGATCCTGGACGAGGGCGCGGCGGCCGGCCTGTTCGCGCCGGTGCTGCCGACCGCGGCCATCGCCCAGAACCTCATCTCGCTGGAAGACGGCTACGGGCTCGGGCTGAGCACCGGCAACCACGACTACGACTACGAGGAGGCCAGGCAACTCGTGCTGACAGCCGCCGCGAACTGGACCCGGTGCCAGGACCTGCTGGCCTGAGCAGCCTCATCCGGACATGGTGCCGCCGCGCTGGGTGAAGCTGAACCAGTTCCCCGAGTCGTCCCGCAGCAGCGCCTCGACCCCGTAAGGCCGCTCAGCCGGGGGCTGCAGGAATTCCACCCCCCGGGCGGACAGCATCTCGTAGTCGCCCTGGCAGTCGGAGGTCGCGATCACGCCCGGGCTCAGCGCGCCTTTCGCGACCAGCGCGCGGACCTGGGCGGCGCTGTCCGCGTCGAGCATCGACTTGGCCGGGTCCATCAGCACGAAGTCCTGATCCTTGTTGCCAGGCGGCTGGACCGTCAGCCAGCGCATGCCGCCCTCCATCTGGATGTCGTTGGTGCGCTCGAAGCCGAGCTTGCTGGTGTAGAACTCCTTGGCCGCGTCCTGATCGAGCACCCAGACCGAGACGATGGAGATGCCGTTGATCATGTCGTTCTCCTTTACGGTGTTGTCACGCAGGACGACGCTAGGGCCATTCCCCGGGCTATCGCTTCTCCGGAATTGCGCTCTGTCAGGGCGCGGCGTCAGGGCGCGGCCGGCAGCCCGGCCCGCCACATCAGCGCGAAGCAGCCGGGAATCGGGGCTGGTCCCCCGGCCCGGGCGGCATCGCGCTGGTACTGGGACGGCGACCGCCCGGTCACCTCGGCGAACCGCCGGCTGAAGCTGCCCAGGCTGCTGAACCCGACCAGCATGCAGACCTCGGTCACGGTCAGGTTGACCGACCGCAGCAGCTCACAGGCCCGCTCGACCCGCCGCCTGCTGCGGTACCGGCCTGGTGTCTCGCCGTAGGCCGCCCCGAACGCGCGGATGAACTGCCCGACCGAGTACCCGGCCTCGGCCGCCAGCCCGGCGATCGGCACGTCCTGCGCGTAGTCACGGTCGATCCGGTCCCGCGCCCGCCGCAGGGCCCGCAGGCTGCTCTCGTCCGGCCCGCCCGATCCCACCGGCCCAACTTATCCTGCCCGGCCCGCTCACCGCCGCACCCAGCCTCCGCCCTCCGAACAGCAGGAAATCGAAGTGCGGGGCCCGTCCGGCCGCAGTTACGGTTGGGCGGCCAGGGAGGTTCACGTGGAGCAGATCAGCAAGCGGCTGATGAACTGGGCGTCGATCCTTGACGACAAGGCCAGGGCCCAGGCCCAGCGCGCGGCCGCGATGCCGTTCGTCTTCCCGCACGTCGCCCTCATGCCGGACGCGCACCTGGGCAAGGGCGCGACCGTCGGCTCGGTGATCCCCACCCTCCGCGCGATCATCCCGGCCGCCGTCGGTGTGGACATCGGCTGCGGCATGATCGCGCTCCGGACCCAGTTCACCGCGGCGGATGTTCATGCGCGCGGTGACCTGGCCGCGCTGCGGCAGTCGATCGAGCGGGCCGTCCCGCTGTCGGCCGGCAAGTACAACGCGAGCGTCCGCGACGACCGCACCAGCGCGCGGATCGCCGACCTGGAGTCCACGGACGGCGCTGCCAGCGCCGAGCAGATCGCGCCGAACTGGCGGCTGCAGCTGGGCAGCCTGGGTTCCGGCAACCACTTCATCGAGGTCTGCCTGGACGAGCAGGACCGGGTCTGGCTGTTCCTGCACTCCGGCTCGCGCGGCGTCGGCAACAAGCTGGCCCAGCGGCACATCGCGGCCGCGCAGGCGCTGGCCGCGAAGTGGTGGATCACGCTGCCCGATCCCGACCTGGCCTACCTGGTCGAGGACACCGCAGAGTTCTGGGACTACATCAGGGACCTGCGCTGGGCCCAGCACTTCGCGCTGCTGAACCGCGAGGAGATGATGGACCGCGTGGCCGACTGCACGGCGCACTGGGTTGGCCAGCCGGTGCAGGCCGCCGAGACCGTGAACACGCACCACAACTACACCGAGCAGGAGACCCATTTCGGCCAGCAGGTGTGGCTGTCGCGCAAGGGCGCCATCGACGCGTCGGCCGGGCGGCCCGGCCTGATCCCGGGCTCGATGGGCACCCGGTCGTACGTCGTGACCGGCAAGGGCAGCCGGCTCGCGCTGAACTCCTCGCCGCACGGAGCCGGCCGCGAGTACAGCCGGACGGCGGCGCGGAAGACCTTCAGCCGGGCCCAGCTCGACGAGGCCATGGCCGGCATCGAGTGGCGCAGGACCGACGCCTTCCTGGACGAGATCCCCGGTGCCTACAAGGACATCAACGTGATCATGCAGGACGCCAAGGACCTGGTCGAGATCCGGCACGTGCTCCGCCAGGTCGTCAACGTCAAGGGCGACTGACCCGCCTCGCCAGGCCCGGCCATGCCTAGGAGCCGGCTGAGGCAGGCGGTATCTCGCCCGCCCCGCTGCTGATACCTGAAGCGGCGACCACCACAGCGGTCGCGATCAGGTCGCGGGCGACCTGCCAGCGGCCGTCATAGGCGGCGACCTGGTGCCCGGCGGCGACCGGGCCGGGCACCAGCAGCCGGGCTTGGAACGTGCCGCCGGGATCGATGCGCACGTCGGCGCCGGAGAAGCCGAGCCAGCGGCCGGTGGCTGGGAACCAGGCCTTGTAGACCGCCTCCTTGGCGCAGAACAAGATCCGGTCCCAGCAGGCGCCGGGCACCGCCGCCGCCAGTTCAGCCAGGGCGGCCCGCTCGGAGTCGCTCGTCACCATGGCCAGTACTCCGTCGGGCAGCGGCGCGTGCGGCTCGGCGTCGATGCCGATCGCGGCAAACCTCCCCGCCCGGGCCACGGCGCAAGCGCGGTAACCCGCGCAGTGCGTCATGCTGCCGACGATGCCCGGCGGCCAGGATGGCTCCCCCGACGGTCCGGGCAGGACGGCGGCGGGCGGCACGCCGAGCTCGGCCAGGGCGCGTCGGGCACAGGCCCGGACGGCGGCGAACTCGCGGCGGCGTTTGGGCGCGGCGGTCGCGACAGCGGCCCGTTCGGGGGCCAGCAGATGATCAGGGTTCTCATCCGGCGACCCGAACGCCTCGGCCACCGCGACTCCGGACGGCAGGATGGCGCCGAGCACCACTATCCCGCCTCGCGGTTCTCATGATCAGGGGGAGTTGTTAGCGCCAGGGGCAAGTAACTCCACCTGATCATGGAACGCCGAACATTGGCGAGCGGTTGCGTGCCGCCGGGCGTCATGCGGACCATGATGAACACAGTCCTCCCGCTCTGGTCGCGCCGAACAAGGAAAGAGCGATCATGGTCATCTCCCCGCCGCTGCGCACCATCCTGATCGCCGTCGTAGCATGCGCCAGCGTACTGTGCACCTGGCCAGCGGCGGGTGCCGCAATCACCTCGCCCAAACCGCCGCCGGGACCGGAAGGACCGGCCGGGCCGGCGGCCAGGATGCCGGACGGCCGGGTCGCGCGGCCGCCGCGACACCCGTTGGCCCGGCCGGGCAGTACCTGCCTCCGGGCCGCGTGCGGCCCGAAGTTCTACGCGCCGGGGACGGCAAGACGGTCGCGCTGAGCTTCGATGACGGCCCGGGCCGGACTACGTTGACGGTCCCACCTGGGACCATGCCGATCTGGCCGGCCTGGCCGCGTCGAAGCAGGTGCACCGCATCGTCAGGCTCGCCGAGACCGAGGGGATCAGGCAGCGGCATCCGCTGATCCTGATGCACAACCAGCCGATCGGCAATCCGGCCACGGTGGCGGCGCTGCCGGTCATCATCCGTATTTCCAGCGGCATCATTACCGCTTCGTCAAGCTCTGACCGGTGCCGGGACAGCCCGCGCGGCGGCGCGCAGATCGGCCGCTCGCCAGCGCTGACCGGGTTCGCTACGGTCGGCAGATGACCGACGGCGAGCAGCCAGGGCCGGAAGAGAACCGAGCGCCCGCTGAGGTGCCGGACACCGGCCTGACTGAGGCCGGGCCAGAGCCGCAGCAAGGCGGCCAGGAACGCAGGCACCGGCCGGGCGGCCGGCGAGGCGCCAGCACATACTCGCTCGCCAGGGCGGGCTTCATCGAGTACGACCGGGTGGTGTTCTTCTCCGACGCGGTCTTCGCGATCGCGATCACGCTGCTGGCGGTCGAACTGCGCCACCCGCTCTCGGGGGTGCGGACCGGAACGAGGTCCCTCTTCGACGGCGGGGTCGGGAACAGCCTGCTCGGCTTCGCCATCAGCTTCGCCGTGATCGGCCTGTTCTGGCTCGGCCACCACGGGCTGTTCCGCTACATCGTCGCCCTGGACCGCCCGCTGATCGGGCTGAACCTGGTCTTCCTCGGCACGATCGCCTTCCTGCCCTATCCCACCCTGGTGCTGGCCGACTACGGCAACCGGCCGCCCGTCGTGCTGTTCTACGCCGCGTCCGCCGCCGTCGCGGGCTCGCCGAGGGAGCGATCTGGCTGTATGCCACCGCCCGGCCTGACCTGGTGGACCCGTCGGCCTACCCGGTCAGGCTCCTGATCACGCTCCGGGTCGCGCGGATACCCCTGGTGTTCCTGATCTCGATCCCGGTGGCGCTGGTCTCACCCCGGCTGGCCCAGTACCTGTGGATCCTGATCCTGGTGCTCGGCCTGCTGATCAACCGATTCGCGCCTGCCGAGCCCGAGGCCGGCCCGCTTAGGGATTAGTGAAGACGATCGTGACCTGCCGGTAGCCCAGCGAGTGCAGCATCTGGGTGAGCATGTTCGTGGTGTTGCGCTGGGCCTGGGCCAGCAGCGCGCTATGCCCGGCGGCGAACTGGATCTTCTGCTGAGCGACCACGTACACCTGGTGCTGGCTGTTCGGGTTGCCCGAGAAGAAGTTGCCGATCCGGTTGAGCAGTCCCTGCTGCTGGGCGAAAACGTACGAGTGGCGCACGCTGAGCGTGGCCGGCTGGAGCCTGGCCGGCGGCACCTTGACGGTGACCGCGGTCCGGTTCTTCGAGACCATGATCGCGTTGCCCTTGAGGGCGGAGAAGTCAACGTAGGCGATGTCGGTGCCCTGCCCGACGAACAACGTCTGAGTGCCCTCAACGAACGTCGGCAGCCACGAGGTGTGCTGGTCCAGGTTGACGATCACCTGGAAAGACCCGGTCGCCGCCTCGTACCGGCTCATCGCGCTAATCGACTTCAGCAGCGCGGGGGAACTGCGGTCGGTCGTGGTTTCGGCGAACGGATTCCGCAGTTGCGGCAGCAGATGCACGGTCGATAGCGCGAGCACCAGAGCGATGACCGCCGCCGCCACGACCGCGATCTTGCCGACCAGCCGTCCGGCCCGCCACGGCCGCCATGGCCGCCGTGGCCGGCCCGGGCCCTCCGCCGGCCGCTCACGGCCGAACTTACCGAGCGGCTCGGTGTGCTGGGCTCGGTCTGTCCTGAGAGTCCCGTTGTCCTCGGGGTCCATCTCGCGCCTCCTGCTCCGCTGCCGCTGGCGCCGGCCGAAGAGGCGCGCGCCACCGGGCATGCGTCGTCGGTTAGGTAGCTACCGCCGGGGTCGCCGGCGAAACATTTATCGGTGCCCACCGGGCGGCCATTACCGCCGGACAGGAAATTATCGGGCCTGTCGGCCCGCCATTACGGCGGGACAGGACAATGGCCGGGTCCGGGGCCCGCAGGCTGGAGCCGGCCTCCGCGAGACGGGGGTCCGTGCGGAGGCCGGGCTCACCTGCGGCCCGGCGGGTGCTTGCTCCGCGAGATCTAGGGGGGAGGTGTCTCGCGGGTCACCGCCGGTCATGCCGGGCGGCGCGCCGGGCGGGCGGGCTGCTGGGGGGGATAGCAGCCGTCCGCCGCGGCCGAGCCCGCCGGGACGATCAAGATGCGATTACTGGTCCGTGCGGACGGGCACGAACTTACTTACCAGTTAGTCAGAATCTACTGACCGGTAACGTGCGTGTCAAAGGATCGGGCACGTGATGCCGGCCACATCGAGGCGGGAGCGCACGGTGGTACCACGTCAGACGGGCCGCAGCGGTACCTCGGCGCGCATCCTCGATGCGGCCGAGCGCGTGGTCCAGACCCGGGGTTTCGCGAGCTTCAGCTACGCGTCGGTGGCAGCCGAGCTGCACATCACCAAGGCGGCCCTGCACTACCACTACCCGGGGAAGGCCGAACTGGGCCTGGCCCTGATCTCCCGGTACGCGGCCAGGTTCGCGGGTGCGCTGGCCGCGATCGACGCGAGCGCGAAGTCGGCCCCGGCCAAGCTGGAAGGCTACATCGACCTGTACGCCGACGTCCTCGGCGAGCAGAAGATGTGCCTGTGCGGCATGCTGGCGGCCGAGTTCGAGACGCTGACGCCGCCGATGCGGGCCGAGGTGGTCAGGTTCTTCGGTGCCAACGAGCGCTGGCTCGAAGCCGTCGTCGAGCAGGGCGCCGGAGAGCACTCGATGCGGGGCACGGGAGACGCGCGGGCAACCGCGATCCTGATTCTCAGCGCCCTGGAGGGCGCGATGCTGGTCGCCAGGCCGTGCGGGGACCCGGGGAAGTTCCGGGCCGTGGCCGCGGCCCTGCTCGCCGGCCTGACCGGCCAGCCTGCCGGCCCCCCGGGGCTGCCTGCCGGCCCCGCCGGCCTGACCGGCCTGCCTGCCGGCCTCACCGGCCTGCCTGCCCAGGCGTCTTCCGACGCCCCCCGCGCCCGCCCGGCCCGGCCCTGACCGCCTGAAGCTTCGCGGGACCGCCCTACGGCCGAGGGCTGCGGCGTTTCCAGCAGCACGACGTCGCGCCAGCGGCCGTGTTGCTGCCCGATCCGCTCGCGCCTGCCGACGATGCGGAACCCGGCCGCCAGGTGCAGCCGGATGCTGGCCGCGTTCTCGGGGAAGATACCGGACTGGATCGTCCAGATGCCGGCCGCCTCGGTCGAGCAGATCAGCCGGTCAAGCAGCAGCCGCGCGATCCCCCGGCCCCGCGCTCCGCGATGCACGTACACCGAGTGCTCGACGACCCGGCGTAAGCGGGCCGCCCGGACACCGCCGAGACGGCCACCCACCCCAGCACTACCCCATCCGCGTCCCCCTCACGGCCCGGCGCCACCCCGGCCGCATCAGCAACGTGGTGGCGTTGCCGCTGATAGGACGGCAGCGTTGTCACCACGTTGCCCGGCCGAGCAAGCGGACCGAGGGCGACGTAGCGATGGGCGGCCAGGCGGGCGGCGGTGAAGGCTGGCCAGGAGGGGGCGGCGGTCTCGAAGGTCGCGTTGCCCTCGTCGATGCCGTCCTGGTAAATGTCCAGCACGGCGGACGCGTGCTCGGGCCGCATCGCCGCGATCGTGACCGGGTCCGGGGCGGCCTGACCAGGCGCCCCGGCCGGCCGGGCGCACCGCGTCTCGCCGCCGGGGCCGGAAACGTCCTGCATCGCATGCAGGTTACCGCCGGGTCCCTGGCGTCACCGGAGCGGACGGGCGCTGCGGCCCGGGGGTGTCCGGCCACGGCCGACGGTGGCCGGCGCGAGAATGACCCGGGACGACAGCTCAGGAATTGGAGGGTCACGATGAGCAACCCCCGCACAGTGGATTACCTCGGGCACCTGGCCCGCGAGTCCGCCTTGTTCGGGCACGCGATCGACGGCGCGGCCGACGACGCCCCGGTGCCGCCCTGCCCGGGCTGGACGGCCGACGACCTGCTCTGGCATCTCGGCGAGGTGCAGTGGTTCTGGGGCACGATCGTGCGCGAGCGCACCGACGCCCAGGGCGCCGAGGCGGCCAAGCCGGCCCGGCCGGAGGGCCGGGCGGCGCTGATGGATTTCTACCTGTCCGCCAGCGCCGCCCTCGGCGCGGCCCTGGCGGCCGCGCGACCGGAGGAACCGGCCTGGACCTGGGCCGATGACAAGACGGTCGGCTTCATCATCCGGCGTCAGGCGCACGAGGCACTCATCCACCGGATCGACGCCGAGCTCACCGCCGGCCAGCCGCGCTCAGCGATGGACCCGGCGCTGGCCGCCGACGGCGTCGACGAGGCGCTGCGGGTCATGTACGGCGGCGATCTGCCCGCCTGGGGATCGCTCGCCCCGGACGGCGCCGGCCCGGTCCGCATCCACGCGGCCGATACCGGTACCGCCT
This sequence comes from Streptosporangiaceae bacterium, assembly GCA_051004215.1. Taxonomy (GTDB): domain Bacteria; phylum Actinomycetota; class Actinomycetes; order Streptosporangiales; family Streptosporangiaceae; genus Chersky-822. The sequence goes on from JBPCKO010000002.1 coordinate 13,613, forward strand.
GGCTCGCCGGACTCGGCCGGTTCACCGGCACCGATCCCGACGACGGCCAGTCCTACGACCAGCCCGGCGTCCGGGTCACCGGGTGCGATCCGGACGCCGATGCGGCCGCCGTCATCCGCGGCAACGCCGACGACCTGGACTGCTGGTTGTGGCACCGGCCCGGGCAAGCTCGCCTCGAGCGCTCAGGCGACGCCGCTGCCCTGGCCGGCCTGGACGCGCTCCTAGCCGACGGCATCAGCTAACCGGATCCAGACGCGGAGTCGGAACGCCACGTCCGCGAAGTGCACTCGGTCGCCGCGGCCGGATTCGGGGCGGAGGCCGGGGCCTACGACCGGGCCAGGCCGTCTTACCCGGCCGACGCCGTCCGCTGGCTGACCGCCAGCCTGGGCATCGGGCCTGGCCGGCGGGTCGCCGATGTCGCGGCCGGGACCGGCAAGCTGACGGCGCTGCTCGCTCCGGCCGGGGCCGATCTCGTCGCGGTCGAACCGGTCGGGGCGATGCTGGCCAGGCTCCGGGCCAGGCTGCCAGGGGTGCCGGCCGTCTCAGCCGTCGCCGAGGCGCTGCCGTTCGCCGCCGATTCCCTGGACGCCGTGGTGGTAGCCCAGGCGTTTCACTGGTTCGACTCCGTCCAGGCGCTGGCCGAGCTGGCCCGGGTGGTCAGGCGCGGCGGCCGTCTCGGCCTGGCCTGGAACGCCCGGGCGCGCACCGGCGGCTGGGCCGACCAGGTCTGGGCGGTGATGGACCGGGTCGAACGGCACGCCCCGTGGCGCGACGACCACGCCGCGGGCCAGGACGGGTTGCCTGCCCCGGCCGGCGCGGATCGGCGGCTGCGCTGGAGCGAGCGGCTGATCACCGGCGACGCGGACAGCCCGTGGTCACCGTGGATCGAGGCCACCTTCTACCACGACCACGCGGCGACGCCGGCCGATGTCGTGGACCGGATCCGCAGCGTCAGCCACGTCGCCGCGCTCCCGCCCGGCCGGCAGCGGGCCGTGCTGGACGAGGTCCGCGCGATCCTGCGCGAGCATCCGCAGGCCCGCGGCCGCGACCGGCTGCTGATCAGGTACCGGGTCGATGCCATGTATGCCGAACGGCTCCGCTGAGCGGCGCCCAGTCCGGGCCAGGGCTCAGGACGGGACACCGTCGGAGGCGCTGGCCTGCTCGGATTCGCCGCAACGGGCGTCGATGTCGTCGAGGAACGCGGTGACCTGGGCCGCGACCTCCTCGGGGGCGCGCAGCGGCAGGTGGTGACCGGCACCCTCGATCACGTGCAGCCGGGCGTCGGGGATCAGGCCGACCAGGGCCTGCGCGGTCCTGAACGGGACCATCGGATCGCTGGTGTCGGACACGACCAGGGCGGGGACGCGCACCGAACGGGCCGCGCCGGCCAGGCCGGCCGCCTCGACCATCAGCGCCCGCTGCTCGGTCAGGAACGTGCGCCACAGCGGCCCGTTGCGCCAGCCGGTGCAGCCCCAGACGTAGGTGTTGACGTGCCGCCGGATCGCGGCCTCGCGGCCAGGCCGGATGGCGAACAGGCGCATCATCGCGCGCGCGAACCACGGGGTCAGCTGCCAGCCCATCCGCGAGAGAAACGGCCCGGCCAGCGGTGCCGCCAGCAGCCAGTCCCAGCCGTTCAGGCAGTCGGGCCCGACCGAGGCGAGCAAGACCAGGGCCTCGACCCGGCCGGGAGCGATCGCCGCGACCCGCAGGGCCACCCCGCCGCCATAGGAATGCCCGGCGAGCACGGCCCGGTCGATGCCGCGGGCGTCCATCTGGGCCAGCACCGCGGCCGCGTTGACGTCCAGGCCGCCGCCCGGCTGGGCGGATGACCCGTGCCCTGGCCGGTCGGGCGCCAGCACACGGAACCGCCCGGGCAGCCCGGCCGTGACCTGGTCCCACTCCGATCCGAGGCCCGGCTGGCCGTGCAGCAGCACCAGATCATGAGAGCGCACGTGGCCAGCGTAGGCGCAGCCACCGACAGCCGCGCACGCCGCCGTGGGCAGCACGCCTCGGTGCGGGTCTCGGATTGGCTCGGCGCACCGCCTGACCGGTTCCGGCCTGGCCCGCCCACGGCCCGGCCCGCGTCTCGCGTCCGGGCCGGGGGCGGCCGGTGCTCAGACCCCGCGCTGGGCGAGTACCCGGCCCGACGTCGCGGCCTCGTTCAGGGCCGCGTAGTCGCGCTCGTTCTGGTCGGCGTAGACCGCGGAGAACTCGGCGATGGCCCGGTCAAAGGTGTCCGAGGTGCCGAGATAGCCGGCGATCGTGATCCGGTCTCCGGACCTGGCATGGGCCCGGGCCAGGGTCCACCCGCAGACCTCGCCGTAATAGGACAAACCTGACGGCTTCATGGCCTGGGTGTCGAGTGAGAACTTCCAGTCCCGCAATTGGCGGATGTAGAAGTCCCGCACCACCCCGTCGGGCGCCGGGTTCATCCGGTGCCAGCCGAGGAACACGTCGCTCGTGGCCTGCATCAGGCGCTGCCCCTCGACGACCCGCTGGCCCTGCTGCTCGTACCGGCTGCTGCCGACGAACTCGCTGAGCACCGACGGCCCTGCCTCCTTCATCTGCAGGAACAGCGGGTCAGAGGAGTCACGGCCCAGCATCAGCATGATCCAGCACCTGGTGCCGACGCTGCCCACGCCGACCACCTTCCTGGCGATGTCGGCCACGTCACTCCGGTACTCGTCGAGCAGGTACCTGCGGTCCTCGGCCAGCGTCTGCTTATAGGCGTCGACCGCGCGCACGATCAACTTCTCGACGCCGGACGCATCGACGTCGGCGGGCACCAGGCTCGACAGGGGAATGACGATCGGCGGATCGGCGACGATCTGCGGCCGCCCGTCCACGACCCGGCACAGCTTGTCCAGCGCCTGCATGCTGTCCCTGGTCCGCGCCTTCTCGACGCCTTTTTCCAGTCGCGAGAGCTGGCCCGCGGACAGGCGGCCGGCGAACCGGTGCCGCATGTCGTCGATGTCCGCCCGGGCGTAGAACACCTCCAGGTTGGTCTGTCCTGCGAACTCGCGCATGGCCAGCCGGTACCGCGCCGCGGCGGCCCGGACGATCGCCGTCCGGCCGCGCTTGCCGATGCCGTTCTCCCTGGCCGCGATCTCTAGGCTGGCGGCCAGCCGCTTGACGTCCCACTCCCACGGCCCCGGCAGGGTCTCGTCGAAGTCGTTGATGTCGAACACCAGCCGGCGCTCGGCCGTGCCGAACAGGCCGAAGTTGCCGAGGTGAGCGTCACCGCAGGCCTGCACGGCCAGGCCGCTGACCGGCGTGCCCGACAGGTCGTGGGCCATCGGCAGGGCGGCGCCCCGGAAGTAGGAGAACGGCGAGGCCAGCATCCGGCCGTACCGAATCGGAACCAGGTCGGGCAGCCGCGTCTCGGACTGCCCCATCAGGATCGAGACCGGGTCGGGCCGGCCGGGCGCGGGCGCGAAGTCGGCGTGGCTGCTGCGCGGCACATCGGCCCGGATCTGCCGGCCGCGCTCGGCGCGCTCGGCCGGGGTGAGCTTCTTGAACGAGCTGTCCAGGTGATACCGGCGGCCCGGGCCGGCCTGGGCTCTGGCCGCGGGCTCGCGGGGGCCAGGACTCCGCTTGCGCGCGGCCGGGCTGGCCGTACGAGTCGCCGCGGACTTGCGCGCGGCCGGGCTGGCCGTACGAGTCGCCGCGGACTTGCGCGCGGCCGGGCTGGCCGTACGAGTCGCCGCGGACTTGCGCG
>JBPCKO010000003.1:0-11071 GCA_051004215.1 Streptosporangiaceae bacterium
AACAAGATCGCGTCGTTGCCCCCTGGGTCTTGTGTCCTGCCGCCTCGACCACCCCCCAGCCCCCTCGCCCCCCCCCAGCCCAGGGCGACCGGCCGGAACGGCCGCCCGGCCGGGCGGCGCCAGGCCCAGGCGAGGCCGGCGATCCAGACCGGGGTCAGCACCAGGCCGGTGAACACCACCTGGCCGAGCCAGAAGGTGGCCCGGTTGGACCAGGCCTGGGTCTGCAGCACCCGGAACACGGCCAGGTTCGGCCAGTGGTGGGCCGCTTGCCAGGCAACGTCGGGCATGGCCAGCCCGGCCGCGAGGACGACCCCGATGATCAGGTAGCGGCTGGCCAGCAGGCGGCGCTGACCGGTGAGGGCGAAGCCGGCGGCCAGGCTGCCGGCCAGGAACGCGATGTTCCACTTCGCGTCGGCGGCGAGGCCGGCGCACACCCCGGCCGCCACCCACCAGCGGGGGTCCCGGCTGACGACCAGCCGCACCACGATCAGCTCGAGCAGGCCCCAGAACACGAAGTCCGGCATCGTCGTGGTCAGCTCGTGCATGGCGGCGATGAACTCAACGCACGTCGCCGTGGCCAGGGCAGCGAGCAGCTGGCCGGTCCGCCCGGCGCCGAGCAGGCGGGCGATGGCCGCGGTGATCATGACGAGCGCGGCCAGCCCGAGCGCCGGGACCAGCCGCAGCGCGACGACGGTGTGGCCGAAGAACGCGGACTCGGCCCTGGCGATCAGCGGCGTCAGGGCCGGCTGGTCGACGTAGCCGAACGCGAGGTGCTTGCCGGCGGCGAGGAAGTACAGCTCGTCCCTGACGTAGCCGTAGCGCGCGCTGACCGCCATCTCCAGGCCGAAGGCGGCTACCGCGATCAGCGCGATGCCGGCCCGCGGGGCGCGGGTCAGGGCCGCGTTGGCCGGTGCGGCCGTCGTGGCGGCCGGGGCGGCCGGGGCGGCATTGGGCGCCGGCATGGCTGGCGAATCGGCTGGTGCATGAGCATTGTTCATGTTCTTCATGGTGGCCGCGGGCGCCGGTCAGGCGCGTCGGGCGCGGGACGGAGATCCTGGCTCGGCCGCCGGTCCGAGTCAACCGGCCCGACGGCCCCTCGTCTCATCCTTACGGCCGGCCGGGCGGCTCCGACTTTCCGCCGATCCGGCCCGGCCGCGCAGACCGTACGATCGGGACGTGAGCAGGCGTGCAGCGCGGATCGCCGCGCTCCCGCGCGAGCTGGCGGCCTGGGTGACGACCCAGCCGGCCCGCCGCCAGGAACGCGTGCAGGATGCCGTCCTGGCGCTGGCGCTGGCCGCGGTGAACGCAGCCACGCTGCTGCCCTACCTGGCCAAGCTGCGTCCCGCCTGGCTGGCGCTGCTGCTGGTCGTGCTGCAGGCGCTCCCGCTGGCCTGGCGCCGGGTACTTCCGGTCGGTGTCGGCGTCGCGGTGGCGGCGGCCCGGATCGCCTACGACCGGATCGGGTTCGGGTTCGCGCCGTTCCCGCTGGCCCCGGCCATCGCGTTCTACACGATCATCGACCGGCGCGGGCCGGCCTGGCGCGCCGTGGCCGTCGTCCTGGTCACCGCCGGGGTCACGCTGTCCCAGCTCACGCCGGGGCACACCGAGCCCTATGACGCGATCTTCCAGGTCTTCATCTTCCTCACCGCCTGGGCGGCCGGGGCGGTCAGCCGGACCAAGCGGGCCAGCCTGCAGGCGGCGCAGAGCCGGGCCGACCAGGCCGAGGCGCAGCTCGACGAGGAGGCCGCGAGGGCCGCCGAGGCCGAGCGCGGCCGGATCGCCAGGGAACTTCACGACGTGGTCGCCCACCATGTCAGCCTGATCGCCGTACAGGCCGAGGCGGCCGGCTCGCTGCTGCCTGGCCAGCCCGAGCGGGCCAGCCGCTCGGTGCAGATCATCGGCGATACGGCCAGGCTGGCCCTGGCCGAACTGCGGCGGCTGCTCGGAGTGCTCCGCGAGCCGGCCAGGCCAGGAAGTGAACTCAGCGGGCCGGCCGCCTCGCTGGCCGACCTCGGCGCGGTGCTCGATCAGGTGCGCGTGGCCGGCCTGCCGGTGGAGTATGACGTGCGGGGCACCCCGTTCGCGCTCGCGCCGGGGATCGAGCTGACCGCTTACCGGATCGTGCAGGAGGCGCTGACGAACACGCTGCGGCATACCGCGGCCGCCCGGGCGCAGGTCACGCTGAGGTACGAGCCGGGGTTCGTCGGCATCGACGTCACCGACCCGGGACCGCGCCGGGTGCCCCGACCGGGGGAAGACCGGGGGGCGGAGCTGGGCAGCGGCTACGGGCTGGCCGGGATCGCCGAGCGGGTCGCGTCCTGCGGCGGCAGCCTGCGGGTCGGGCCGGTCAACGGGGAGGGCTTCGTGGTGGCCGCGAAGCTGCCCTCGCGATGACCGGCCAGGGCCCGGCTCCGATCCGGGTGCTGGTCGTCGACGACCAGGAGCTGGTCAGGGCGGGATTCTGCGTGATCCTGGACGCGGCCGAGGGAATCGCGGTGGCCGGGGAGGCCGGCGACGGCGCGACGGCGGTCGCGAAGGCCGCGGAACTCCAGCCCGACGTGGTGCTGATGGACGTGCGCATGCCCGGCATGGACGGCCTGGAAGCGGCCAGGCAGATCGCCGGCCAGGCCGGGGACAGCGTCGAGGCCGGGGACAGCGGCCAGGCCCCGAGAGTCGTCATGCTGACCACGTTCGACCTGGACGAGTACGTGTACGAGGCATTGCGGTCGGGAGCGAGCGGATTCTTGCTCAAGGACTCGCCCCGGGCCGACCTGATCGCGGCCGTGCGGGCGGCGGCGGCGGGTGACGCCCTGCTCGCCCCGTCGGTGACCAGGCGGCTCATCGATGCCTTCGGCCGCCGTCCGGCCGCCGCGGTCACCGCCCCTGACCGGCTGAACGCGCTCACCGCGCGCGAGCGCGACGTGCTGCTGCTGCTCGCCCGCGGGCACAGCAACGCCGAGGTCGCGGCCGCCCTGTTCGTCTCCGAGGCGACCGTCAAGACGCACGTCGGCAATTTGCTCGCCAAGCTCGGGCTGCGCGACCGGGTGCAGGCGGTGATCCTCGCCTACGAGGCCGGCCTGGTCGTGCCAGGCGCGGGCTAGCTCGCGAGCTCGCTAGCTTGCCTCGATCCTGGCCGCGGACCGCTGCGCCTCCGGGTGACCGCCCAGGGCGGCCGCCTCGCGCTCGGTCTCGGCGTTCATCTCGCCGCCGAACAGCACGGCCAGGCCGGCCAGGTACAGCCACAGCATCAGGATCACCACGCCGGCCAGCGCGCCGTAGGTCTTCCCGTACGAGCCGAACTTCGTCACGTAGAACGAGAAGCCGAGCGACGCGGCCAGGAAGATGACCGTCCCGAACAGCCCGCCCGGGCTGACCCACTGCCAGCGCGGCGACTGCCGGTTCGGGCCGACGTAGTAGTAGAGCGAGAACAGCAGCGACACAAAGATGATGGTGAGCAGCCACCGGATAGCGTTCCACACGACCGCGAAGCCCAGCCCGCTGATGCCCAGGTGGTTACTGATCGACGTGCCGAGGGGCGCGCCGAATACAATCAGGGCGGCGGCGACGCCGCCAAGCACCACGGTGCCGATCATCATCCGGACCGCGTTCACGCGCTTGGCCAGGAACTTCCGGTCGTTCGGCACGTCGTAGGCGATGTCCAGGGCCGTCTGCAGCGCCACCATTCCCCCGGATGCGCTCCACAGGGCCAGCACGACCGCGATGATCACGACGGTAAGCGATCCGGAGGCGCGATGGGTCGCCGCCTGGACCGCGTGGACGAGGACCTCCCGCGCGCCCGGGGGCAGCGTCTTGTGCAGGCCCTTCACCAGCTTCTTGACGGTGCCGCTGCCGATCTTGACCAGCGACTCGATGCCGAGCAGGGCGATCAGGGCCGGGACCAGGGCCAGGAACCAGCTAAAGGCAAGGCTGCCGGCCGCCGTCGTGCACCGGTCGGACTTGAACTCCTTCAGTGTCCGCCGCAGCGTCGCGCTCCAGCCGGCTCTGGGGATTTCCAGCGGAGAGTCCGGCCCAGGCGAGCCGGCCGTCTGCGGCGGGACCGGCGCCGCCTGCTCGGCCCGCTGCCTGGCCAGCCGCTTGCTGCGCCTGCTCATTCTCCGGTCCCTGGCGGTCCCGCCGTTTGCTGCACAGCAGGCTGGTGGGCGCCCTTGTCGTGCAACTCCTCCCTGACCTCGCGGATGTCGGCCTGCACGCTGTGCATCGCCTGCTCAGGAACGGGCGGCGTGGCCCGGCGCAGCCGGCCGGCTCCGGCCAGGGCGGCGAGGGCGGCTACGGCCAGCAGCGCGACCCCGACGATCAACGCGGCCAGCCAGGCGGCGATCGCGCCGCTGATCGCGATGACCACGGCGGCGATCAGGCAGCCGACGCCGTACAGCGCGACCAGGCCGCTGCCGGCGAACATGCCCGCGCCCATCCCGGCCTGCTTGCCCTTGCGGGTCAGTTCCAGCTGGGCCAGCTTGATTTCGTCCCTGACCAGCTGCGGAATCAGCTCGGACAGGTCCTTGACCAGATCGGCGACCGAGCGGTCGGCAGCCGGGCTTGCGGTCCTTGCGGGTTCGTTCACAGGTCCTCCCGTACGTTCCGGCTCGCTCTACCCTGGCATCGCGGTGGCTAACGAGCGACGGAGGCAGGAAATGGACCGGGGTTCAAAATCCCCCATTCCGGTGTCACACTGCGAGAGTGCATGACTACGACGTTCTGGTGATCGGCTCGGGGCCCGGCGGCCAGAAGGCCGCCATCGCCGCGGCGAAGCTCGGCCGCCGGGTGGGGATCATCGAGCGCCAGAACATGATCGGCGGCGTCTGCCTCAATACCGGCACGATCCCGTCCAAGACGCTGCGCGAGGCGGTCCTGTACCTCACCGGCGCGAACCAGCATGAGATGTACGGGCAGAGCTACCGGGTCAAGGACGAGATCACCATCGCCGACCTGGCGGCCAGGACCCAGCACGTGGTCGGCCGCGAGATCGACGTGGTCCGCAGCCAGCTGTCCAGGAACCGGGTGTCGATCCTGACCGGGACCGGATACTTCACCGAGCCGAACGTCATCGAGATCGAGGACGAGTCAGGCCGGGTGCAGCGGGCCAGCGCCGAGAAGATCGTGATCGCGACCGGCACCAGCCCGGCCCGCCCGGCCACGGTCGCGTTCGACGACAAGACGATCATCGACTCGGACGGGATCGTGAACCTGAAGCAGGTGCCGCGATCCATGGTGGTGGCCGGCGCCGGCGTGATCGGGATCGAGTACGCCTCTATGTTCGCCGCGCTCGGCACCAAGGTGACGGTGGTCGAGCAGCGGGCGCGGATGCTGGAGTTCTGCGATATCGAGGTGGTGGAGGCGCTCAAGTACCACCTGCGCGACCTGGCGGTCACGTTCCGGTTCGGGGAGACCGTGGCGTCGGTCGAGCCCCGGCCGCGGGGCGCGGTCGCGACGCTGAAGAGCGGCAAGATCATCCCGGCCGACGTGGTCATGTACTCGGCCGGCCGGCAGGGCATGAGCGAGGACCTGAAGCTGGACGCGGCCGGCCTGTCGGCGGACGTCCGGGGCCGGATCGCGGTCGACGAGGTCTTCAGGACCGCGGTGCCGCACATCTATGCGGTCGGCGACGTGATCGGGTTCCCGGCCCTGGCTGCCACCTCGATGGAGCAGGGCCGGGTGGCCGCCCACCATGCGTGCGGCGAGCCGGTGCCCGGGCTCGGCCGGATGCCGCCGATCGGCATCTACAGCCTGCCTGAGATCAGCTTCATCGGCCGGACCGAGGACCAGCTGACCGCGGACAGCGTGCCGTTCGAGGCCGGCGTGTCCCGGTACCGGGAGCTGGCCAGGGGCCAGATCATCGGCGACTCCTACGGCGTGCTGAAGCTGCTGGTCTCGCTGGAGGACAGGACGCTGCTCGGGGTGCACGTATTCGGTACCGGCGCGACCGAGCTGGTGCACATCGGCCAGGCCGTGATGGGCTGCGGCGGCACGGTGGATTACCTGGTCGACGCGGTCTTCAACTACCCGACGCTGGCCGAGTCCTACAAGGTCGCCGCGCTCGACGCGACCAACAAGATGCGCCAGATCGCCCAGTTCTCCTGACTGACCTGGTTCGGCGGAGGATCAGAACCGCACGTAGTCGTACTCCACCGGCAGGTCATTGATGCCGACCGGCGGCGGCATCAGCCAGCTGGCGAACTCACCGGGCTCGTGCCGGGGCACCATCAGGCCGGCCACCTGCGCCCGGTCCTCCGCGGTGGGCAGCCAGCCGGCGGCGGACGCCTGCCACCGGGCCTCGTCGATCACGTCGCCGCCCGGGTTGACCGGCAGCCCGGCGAACACGCCGACCTTGCGGTTGAACGCCACGTGCGGCAGCGACAGCCGCTGGCGGAGGCCGGCCTTGTCCAGCTCGGCGTTCCACTTGCGCAGGCCGCGCTCGCAGTCGGCCACGTACTCGTCCCGGAGGTCGAGGTTGAGCGCGGTCAGGGCCGGAACGGTGCGGGCCGAGATGACGCCGTCCGCGATCACCGGGACCTGCGCGGTCGACCCCTCCAGCACATGGTCATCGTGCCGCCTGGTCTCCATCCAGCGGCCCTTGAGCCCGGCGGTGAAGTAAGCCGCCGCGTTCGAGGAAGTCTCGGAGCCGAACAGGTCGAGCGAGAGCGAGTAGTGCTCGTTCAGGTACTTCTGGATCACCGCGAGCGGGATCGCTCCGTAGGGCCAGACGTCGTCGGTGCCGTGCCCGGCCATCACCGCCGCGGTTTTCTGCACCACCCGCTGCACCCCGGTCGTGCCGACGAACATGTGGTGCGCTTCCTCGCGGAGCATGAACTCGCAAGTGCGCGACAGCGGGTCGAAGCCCGACTCCTTCAGCGTGCCGAGCTGGTACTTGCCGTCCCGGTCGGTGAAGTAGGTGAACATGAAGAACGACAGCCAGTCGGCCGTCTCCTCATTGAACGCGCCGAGGATCCGCGGGCTGTCGGGATGGCCGGAGTGGCGGCGCAGCAGCTGCTCGGCTTCCTCCCGGCCGTCCCGGCCGAAGTAGGCGTGCAGCAGGTACACCATCGCCCACAGGTGCCGCCCCTCCTCCACGTTCACCTGGAAGAGGTTGCGCAGGTCGTAGAGGCTGGGCGCGGTCGCGCCAAGGTGCCGCTGCTGTTCGACCGAGGCAGGCTCGGTGTCGCCTTGCACGACGATCAGCCGCCGCAGCTCGCTGCGGTACTCACCGGGCACCTCGGTCCAGGCCGGCTCGCCCTTGTGCTGGCCGAAGGCGATCTGGCGGGGCTCGTCCCGCTCGGACAGGAAGATGCCCCACCGGTACTCCTCCATCGGCACCCGGGCCCAGGTGGCCCAGCCGTCCCGGCCGATCGCGGTCGCGGTCCGCAGGTAGACGTCCTTGGTCGGCAGGGACGGCCCGAGCGCACCCCACCAGTCGAGGAACCGCGGCTGCCAGGATTCCAGCGCCCGCTGCAGGCGGCGGTCGGTCGACAGCGCGACGTTGTTCGGGATCCGCTCGGAGTAGTCGATGATGCTGACCGGGCCGTCCGGCTGCGGTGCGGCACCGGCGAAGTCTTCGTTCTCGGTCATGAGGGTGCTCCCGCCAGAGATCAGACGCGCTTGCGGTCGAAGTCGGCGCGCTGGCCGGTGCCGTACCGGCGGAGCGCGCCCTGCGGGCCCGAGGCGTTGGGCCGCAGGAAGATCCAGTTCTGCCAGGCCGCCAGGCGGCCGAAGATCTTGGTCGCCATGGACTCGGGGCCGGCAAACCGCAGGCTCGCCTCCAGGCCGGACAGCGCATCGGGGGAGAAGCCCGCCCGTTCGGCCAGCATCAGCCGGATCTCGCCGTCCCAGTCCAGGTCGTCGGGCGCGGCCGTGACCAGGCCGAGGGCGGCGGCATCGGCCCCTTCCAGCGGCTTGCCCGCCGCGGCCAGCGCCGCCTCGAGCTGATCGCGGCCCGTCGGCGCCGTCCCGGCGCCGGCCTGGTTAGCACCGCCAAACCTGATCGCGAGCCTGGTCTGGCCGTTCGCCGCGGCCAGCGGGCCGGCGTTCACCGGGCCGAGTTCGATCGCCGCGGGCCGCTGGCCGGCCGCACCGTCTTCGAAGATGCCGTCCAGCATGTACTGGCGGTCGGCGGCCAGGGCCACCTCGAGCAGCGTTCCGGCGAAGCAGCTGCCCGGCTCGATCAGCGCGATCAGCGACCGGCTGGTCGCGTCCAGGCGGCGCAGCGTGCGCTTCCACAGGCCGGTGATCTCGGCCGCGAGCCAGTCGTCCCCGGCCCGGGCGAGCAGCTCATCGGTGGCCAGCACCGCGGCCGGGTCGCCGGCCGTCCTCAGCAGCCAGGTGCCGAGTTCCGGGGCGGCAAACCGGAGCCGGCTGATCGCGTCGTCCAGCTCGCGGGCGGCAGCCAGCGGCCAGGCGGCAGCGCCCGCGGCGTGGAGTTCCGCAATGTCCGATGGAACCTGCGCGGGGCCGGCGATCGTGATGGCCGCGGTTGCGGTCTCGGTATCGAACACCACCTGGACGTGCTCATATTTCAGGCCGCCGTCGCTGGCGGTCCGGCCCAGCGGCGGCAGGTCAATGCCGTCGGCCGCCGCGCCAGGACGCTCCGGCGGCATGACCCGCCCGGCCAGCGCGCGGGCGGCGGCCGCGAAGTCGGTCGGCTTGGCCAGCTCATCGGCCAGCCGCCAGTCCACCGCGCGCTGGCCCCTGACGCCTTCCGCGGTGGTCGCGAAGACGTCGGCCAGGTCGCGCCGGACGCCGCGCTTATCGGTCAGCCTGGTCAGCCCGCCGGTGCCGGGCAGCACGCCGAGCAGCGGCACCTCCGGCAGCGCGACCGTGGACGAGCCGTCGTCGGCCAGCAGGATCCGGTCGCAGGCCATCGCCAGCTCATACCCGCCGCCGGCCGCGACGCCGTTGAGGGCGGCGATGTAGACCTGGCCGCTGGCCGACGCGTCCTCGATCGCGGCCAGCGTCTCGTTGCAGAACTTGCAGAAATTTACCTTGAACGCGTGCTCGGACTGGGCCAGCATGCCGATGTTGGCCCCGGCGCAGAACATCCGGTCCAGCCCGCTGGTCACGATGACCGCTCGTACCCCGGGGTGACCGAACCGCAGCCGCTGCACGGCGTCGGCCAGCTCGATGTAGACGCCGAGGTCGTAGCTGTTCTTCTTCAGCTCGTATCCGGGCACGAGGCCGGCCCCGGGATCGACATCGAGGGTCAGCGTGGCCACCGGGCCGTCGATGTCGAGCCGCCAGTGCCGGTAGTCCGCCGGAGCCGGGTCAAAGGTGATGTCGGGCACGAGTCCATCCTGACGTGCTACAGCAATTCGTGCAAGTGTCGGTTTTTTGTAGCGGATTGGTTCCCGCTATGGTGCGGGTCTCGTGACCGATGACCAGAATGCGGCGGTTCCGGCCTACCGGCAGCGGACCTTCCCGGTCCCGGCCGGCGCGCTGGACCTGCTGCTCATCCGGCACGGCCAGTCCCAGGAGTTCCGGGAAGACGCGCCGTTCTCGCTCGTCGGCGGGCACGGCGACCCGCCGCTGTCGGACCTCGGGCGGCAGCAGGCCGAGCGGGTCGCCGCCCGGCTGGCCGGGGCCGGCATCGAGGCGATCTACGTGACCACGCTCCGGCGCACCGGGCAGACCGCGGCGCCGCTGGCGGCCAGGCTCGGCCTGACCCCGGAGCCGGAGGCCGGCCTGCGGGAGGTGTTCCTGGGGGCCTGGGAGGGCGGGCTGTACCGCAAGATGGTCGCCGAGAACCACCCGGTCGCCCAGCGGATGTTCGCCGAGGAGCGCTGGAACGTGATCCCGGGGGCCGAGCCGCTGGCCGCGTTCCAGGGCCGGATCAGGGCCTCGATCGGCCGGATCCTGGCCGCCCGGGCCGGCCAGCGGGTCGCGGCGTTTACTCACGGCGGCGTGATCGGGCAGGTGCTGGCGCTGGCCACCGGGGCCAGGCCGTTCGCGTTCAACACCGCCGACAACGCGTCGGTGTCCCGGCTGATCGTGACGCCGGACCGGTGGTGGGTGCGGTCCTTCAACGACACCGCTCACCTGGGCGGCTGACGGGGCGACGGACGGGGCGGCTGACGGGCGGCGGACGGGGCGGCCCGGCGCCCGCCCGCGCGCTAGCGGGAACTGAGCCGGTGCCAGCTGCGCTGCGCGGCCGGCTGCCAGCGCTGGTGCCGCGACCGGAACACCTCCGCCGCCTGCCGCCCTGGCCAGCCGCCGGGCAGCAGGTCGGCCGGCAGCCGCGGGTCGGCGAACGGGAACTGGCGCCACCGGTGCACCAGCATCGTCTGGGCCGCCAGCGTGGCATCGTCCCCGGCAGGCTCGGCGGCAGCGAACGCGGCGATGAAGCCGGCGTAGTCCGCGCCGAGGGCACGCAGATCCCAGGCCCTGGACACCACGTCACGGGGGTCGCCGGCGTCGCCGTACCGCGCGACGAACGACATGCAGTCACCGGCCAGCCCGAGGTCGGCCAGGATCGCGCTGGCCTCGGCCGCCCGGCCAGGATCCGGGCTGATCCAGACGCCGCCGGGCAGGGCGCCGAACCCGGCCCAGGTCAGCCTGGTGCGCAGCTGCTGGCGGCGGTCGCGGCCCGCGTCCGGGCCGCCGGTCAGCAGCACCAGCCAGCGGCCGTCCCAGGCCGGACCGCCCTGACCGAGGGAGTAGATCCGGTCCGCGCCATCGGACAGCAGCCGGGTGCCGGCCGGGGTCAGCTCCCACTGGGCCAGCCGGCCGTGCCGGCTCGAGGCGATCCAGCCTTCGGCGGCAGTGCGGGCGAGCGCCTGCCTGGCCGCCTTCTCGGCCACGCCGAGCAGGCCGAGGGCTCCGACCAGCGCCGCGGTCCAGGCGGGCTCCCCGGCCGGCCGCACGAACTCGCCGAGCACGGTCAGCAGCAGCGACCGGGCGCTCGGCTCGCGCCGCTCCCGCCGCTCCCGGCGCTCGCGGGGCGGCGGTCCGGCCGCGGGACCGGGGTAGGGGCCGGGCCCAGGCTCGGTGCTGGTCACGAACATGCTGGCGGCTTGTCTCCCGATCGGCCGCAGACGAAGGTGACAATCTACCCTCGCGGCGCCCT
>JBPCKO010000004.1:0-6889 GCA_051004215.1 Streptosporangiaceae bacterium
CCGCCGGCAGGGGCACGATCTGTCTTCAGGGCTCCACAAGGGCGCCCGGGGAGGGGCAGTGCTCACCTGCCGGCGGCTACCAGACCCGAGTCTGCCCGATGGCCGGCTCGTTAGCTCTCATTAGGGAAGGAGCATGTCAGACGATGGCGAATGAGGATAAGGCTGCTCATAAGGTCACGGAAGTAAAGGGCAAGATCAAGGAAGGCGTGGGCCAGGCCACCGACGACGAAGAGCTGGAGGCCGAAGGGCACGCTGACCAGGCCAAGGGAAACCTCAAGCAGGCTGGGGACAAGATCAAGGACGCCTTGCAGGAATAGGGCGGATCAACACGCCCGTCCTCGTGATGTCACGCAGGCGGGCCCATTGACGGCAGGCTGGCGCCAACCCGGTCGGTGAGGGCTCAGCGCTCAGGGCTGTAGAACGTCGCCACTTGCCCAGGCGTGCGCTGCCCGGGCCGCGAGTTCGTGCGGCTACTCGGATTGCCCGGGGCAACCCTGACCGTTCCGGTCAGGGTTGGATAACTGTGCTCAGCAGGCCGGGTGCAACGCCCTGGTTGAGGAGATTGCCGTTTCCCGCCACCTGCTGCGGCGCTAGCGCACGCCGGCGGCCGCGGTGCGTTAGGACTGCCTGCGGCGGGCCGGAACAGGCGGTCTTCTTTTGGCGCCTTCATTTCTGAAGGCGGCAGCGCATCAGGGGTTCGGCGCGGGGTAGGCAGGGCGGCTACGGACGGGCAGGGCGCCCGGCCGGGTGCGAGGGCAAGAGGACGGCATGACTGAGTTCGATGAGCTGGAGAAGAAGGCCCGGGCATACGCCGAGGGCCACCCGGAGCAGGCCGACAAGGCGATCAGCGAAGTAGCAGGGTTCGCCGAGCGCGAGACAGACCACCAGCATGACGAGCAGATTGACCGTGCCGCCGAGGCCGCTGAGCAGCACCTCGGCCAGGGGCACGACGACCCCAAAGCTAACACGGACCGGCGCGGCGGCCACCAGCAGCACGGCGGCAAGGGCACCGGGGAATAGGCGGAGACCGCGCCCGGCCCGGCCGCGCCGGGCCGGCAGCCCGCCGGCCATCGCGCTCACCGACGTCCCGGCGTCGCCCCTCGGGCGTGGCCGTATTCCAAACCAGATCGCAGGCGTCACGCCTGCTGCTGGCCGCTGGCCGCCTGCTTCTTGATCTTGCGTGGCTGCGGGCGTGCCTTGCGTTCACGCATCGGGCGGTTGGCACTGGCGCCCGCCGGGCTCGGTCGTCAAAGGCCTTCTGGCTTGACCTGAGACTGCAGGTTAGCAGTGCCTCGCTCCGGGTAGCGAAACCGCGGATCTGACGCACAACCTGCTGCCGACCGGCTTTCCGGTACTCGGCTCTGATGGCTGGGAGGGGCGATGCCCGCTAGTTCCAGGGAGTTCGAGGTAGGTGTCGTGTCCGGCATACCCGTCGTCACGACGCCAGCCGCGATCGATATTTCGAACGTTGACGAGCTGCGCGTCGCGCTGCTGTCCGCCACGGCGGCCGGGTACGCGACGATCGTGGCGGACATGAGCGCAACGGGCTTCTGCGATTCAGCGGCCTTCCGGGAACTGGAAAGGGCACATCAGCGCGCGGTTGCCGAAGGCGGCGAGATCCGTCTCGTCATCAGCAACGCCCAGTTGCTGAGACCATTCGAGGTCACCGGCTCGCGTATCCCGATGCGAACCTTCCCCGCGCTTGCGGCGGCGCTCGCGGACGTGCCGCCCCTCGCCATCCAGCCGCCCGGTCCCGCGACGTCAACAGGCTTCGCGTCCGTCCACATGAGGACGGCCTGACCGCAGGGCCCGGCATCGACGTCGGCTAGGGAGGGCCGATCCGGACCGGGCCTCGCTCACCGAGTCCGCACCGCGGCATCCCGGCGCAGCATGACCCTTCGAGGCGACCCTCCCGCGAGCTTCCTGGCTAATAGTCTGGGTTAGCTGGCGCGGTCATGGGTTCGGCGGCCAAGTCGATCGCGCTGGCACGCTCCTGAGCGCTTCCTTCACGCCGAGCCGGGCTACCTGGCCGCCCTGAGGCAGCGTATTCCCGCCTCTTGCCGGCCGGTTTCAGGTACGCGGCGCTGCCGCCGAGATCGTGACACCGACAACGGCGTCAGCGCCGGCGACCCGGCCTGGCTGGCCGTGCAGGTCTACCACCAGGTGCATGCATGTGCAGGTAGGACACGGTGCCGGCGATCAGCGCCAGCATCGCGACGCATCCGATCGTCGTCCGCCGGATCCACCGATCCGTCTGCCCTGCCACCTCTGCGCTCCAGAACCAGGCCACCACTAATGGCAGGCATGCACGTAAGTGACGACCCCCTCGGACACCGAGTTTGGGCAGGTGAGCGGCTTGTAATTCACCGTCACGGCCCTCCGCGACACTTCGTTGGACACGGGTCACAGGGCGACCCGCCACTCGGGCGCCGCCGCGCGCCGCGGGTCGGATCGGCGCCCGCGTCGAGGGCGGCCCGGTACTCCTGGATGAGCTTGTGGTCACAATGCGGGTGGCGGACCTCGTTTGTCTGGGCATATTCAGCCGGGGAGCCGCACCGGTAGTACGGTACGGCGTTGGCCCAGTGGGGCCCTGCATACGTACGCCGGCCGCGGTCACCGCAGTAGAGCAGGCCGCGCAGAGGACGTACTCACGGCGAGCGGGCAGCGGGTCAGCGATCTCCGGTTGCGCCGTGCAGGACGCCGGCAGTGTCCGGACCGGTCGGGGCGACCGGCGGCGCCTCGGCGGCGGCAAGGCTCTCCCGCGCTGCGGCGATCACCGCCTCGGCGGTGAGACCGAAGTGCTCGTACAGCACGGTGTAGGAAGCGCTAGCGCCGAAGTGGTTCAGACCGACGATCCGGCCGGCGTCGCCGACGAACTCCCGCCAGCCCATCGGCACACCGGCCTCAACGCTCACTCGGGCGCGCACCGAGGGCGGCAGCACCTGCTCGCGGTAAGCCTGGTCCTGGGCGGCGAACCACTCCCAGCACGGCAGTGACACGACCCTCGTGGGGATACCGTCGGCTTCCAGCGCCTCTCGGGCGGCGACGGCGATCTGCACCTCGGAGCCGGTGCCCATCACGACGACCTCGGGGGCGCCGCCAGATGCCTCCGCCAGCACGTACCCGCCCCTGGCGGCGCCCTCGGCCGACGCGAACTCCGTGCGGTCGAAGACGGGCACGTTCTGCCGGGACAGTGCGAGGCCGGCTGGGCGGTCATTGTGCTCGAGGATGGTGCGCCACGCCACCGCGGTCTCGTTGGCGTCGGCCGGGCGGACGAAGTCCAGCCCGGGGATAGCCCGCAGCGCCGCATAGTGCTCGATCGGCTGATGAGTGGGGCCGTCCTCGCCCAGCCCGATGGAGTCGTGCGTCCACACGTACGTGACCGGAAGCTGCATGAGTGCGGCCAGTCGGACCGCGCCGCGCATGTAGTCGGAGAAGGTGAGAAACGTGCCGCCGTACACGCGGGTCCCGCCGTGCAGCGCGATGCCGTTCATGATCGCGCCCATGGCGTGCTCGCGGATGCCGAAGTGAAGGGTTCGCCCATACGGGCCGCCCGACCACATCTTGGTCTGCCGATCCTCGGGCAGGAATGAGGCCGTCCCTTCCACCGCGGTGTTGTTACTCTCCGCGAGGTCGGCCGAACCGCCCCACAGTTCCGGCAGGACCGGATACAGGGCGGCGAGGACCTCGCCGGACGCTTTCCGGGTGGCCACGCCGTTCGGATCGGCGTCCCAGGTCGGCAAGGTGTCCGCCCAGCCCACGGGCAGTGTGCGGGTGGACAACCGTTCTAGCAGCGCGCCGCCCTCGGGGTTGTCGGCCCGCCACTCATCGAAGCGCTGCTGCCACCGGGCGTGCTCCTGCTTGCCCCGGACGGCGAGCCGGCGGGCGTGCTCGAGCACTTCCGGAGCGACATCAAAAATCCGGTCGGGGTCGAAGCCGAGGATGGCCTTGGTCGCCCGGATCTCGTCCTCTCCCAACGCCGACCCGTGCGCGGCGCCGGTGTTCTGCTTGTTCGGCGCGGGCCAGCCGATGATCGTCCGCAGCACGATTAGCGACGGGCGGCCGGTCTCCGCCCGGGCGGCGGCCAAGGCGCGGTCAACCGCCGCCAGGTCCTCGCCGTCGTGAACGTGCTGCACATGCCAGCCGTAGGCCTCATACCGCATGCCGACGTCCTCAGTGAACGCGATATCGGTGTTGTCCTCGATCGAGATCCGGTTGGCGTCGTAGACCAGGACCAGGTTCCCCAGCTCCTGGGTACCGGCCAGCGACGACGCCTCGCCGCTGACACCCTCCTCGAGGTCTCCGTCTGAGGCGAACACCCAGACCGTGTGGTCGAACACGCTGTCGCCCTCGGGGGTATCGGCGTCCAGCAAGCCGCGCTCGCGGCGGGCCGCCATCGCGATGCCGACGGCGTTGCCGACGCCCTGGCCTAGCGGGCCGGTCGTGGCTTCAACACCCGGTGTGTGGTTGAGCTCCGGATGGCCCGGCGTCCGGGAGCCCCAGGTGCGCAGCGCTTCCAGATCGGGCAGTTCAAGGCCATAGCCGGAGAGGAAGAGCTGGATGTAGAGGGTGAGGCTGGAGTGTCCCATCGAGAGAACGAAACGGTCACGGCCGACCCAGTTCGAATCGCTTGGGTCGTGACGCAGCCATTTCTGGAAAAGCACATAGGCCGTGGGAGCCAGGCTCATCGCGGTGCCGGGATGGCCGTTGCCGACCTTCTGCACAGCGTCCATCGCCAGCACACGCACGGTGCCGATCGCACGGCGATCGAGCTCGCCCATCCCCTCAGGCAGGGTCGGGAACCGCTGGGAAAGTCGGCCGGCAGGCGCATCGCTGGCGGCCTCAGCCGGCGCCTCGGGACGGGTGCTCCTCGTCCCCGCAGTCGGGTCTGTCTCGTTGGCGGTCATCGGTGCGCTGCTCCCTTGCGTATGGCCGTGGACGCTTTAGCCGCACGGCCGGATCTGGTGCCGGATCCGCGGAGGACCCGTCGGCGGCAGGGGCGTCAGGCCAGAGGGGTGTCGTCGAGTGCATTCGCGAGGTCGCCGGGGGTGTCGTAGATGGCGATGGCGCCAGCCTTCCGGAGCTCGTCGTCCCCGAAGCCGCCGGAGCGGACGACGATCGCCGGCATCCCGGCATTTTTCGCCGCCTCGACGTCCCACACAGAATCACCGACTACTACGCTCGATGCGTCAGGTGGCGCGCAACTTCTTCAGCGCCACCTGCAGCAGGTCCGGTGCGGGCTTGGACGCCTCGACGTCGGCGCTGCTAGTCCAGTCGTCGGCGATGCCGCGGGCGTCCAGCTTGTCCAGGAAGACGTCCGCGTGGCGCTGCTGAGCGGAGCTGGCCAGCACCAGCCGGTGACCGCGTTCCTTGATGGCTACGAGCAGGTCGCGGGCACCGGGCAACGGCGCCATCTCCTCAAGCAGCGCGTCGACCTCCTTGCCCTGCTGCTCCCGGGCCTGATCGCCCACCCGGCGCTCCAGGTCCTCGCCCCCAAGAGCCGTGAGCAACTGGTCCCCGCCCATACCGATCAGCCGGTGCAGCCGCCACACCGGATGGGTCTCGCCCGCCGACCGCAGGGCGCGGTACCAGGCGAGGGCATGCTGGTAGTTGGAGTCGATGAGCGTCCCGTCAATGTCGAGGACGGCAATGGTGGAGTCAGGCATGCTCAGCCGCTACCCGCCTTCCCCGTCCCCAACCGCAGAGTCTCAGCGGCAGCTATGACGAAGGGCGAGCCGCCTGCTTCGGCACCCTCGAGCAGGTCAGCACCGAACAAAGACACCCGACTCCAATGTGATCTGCGTCACGCAGCGAGGACCGGCGGTTCCGGGCTGCCTGGTAGGTGCCCGGTTTGGGCCAGGTGGTGGCTGGGCCGCCCCTGCGAGCCGAGTCGAAGTCGCCCGTCCCTTCGGGCGTCGCCCGTCCGGGGCCTGGGTAGCCCACACCGCGGCGAGCAGGTGATCGCAGATGTCCGGGCCGAAGACCGTCTGGCGGCGGCATTCCGTTCGGCAAGTGCTGAAGCACGCGGCGGTGCGGGGCGTCGGCCGTCCCAGTAGCGCGGCGCCGGGAGCCCGCCTGGCCACTGGGCACGCTGGGGACTCACTGAGGAACTCAGCCACCGTCGCGCATAGCCAGCAACTTGAGGGCATAAGTTATAGCCTGATTACAATCTCCAGGTTTGCGGGACCGCGTTCAGGAGATGTTAGACCTCCCGATTCTGATCGCGGCGCCGCGGACGGTCCACGGCCGGATCGCCTGGCGGCCAGACGGGATGACAGCTAGGGAGAAGCAGATGACGCGGACCGGGACGCGAACGGACTGGCGGATTCCCTTCATCGTCGCCGTGCTGGCCGCCCTAGGCCTGGCGGGATGCACCGGAGGCAGCAGCGGAAGCGGAGCCAAGGCCTCCGGCACGGTGGTGATGGCCGAGCCCGGTGACAATCCAGGCGACATTGCGCTGCGGAATCAGCTGGCCGCTGCGTTCATGAAATCTCACCCGCGGATCAAGGTACAGATCCTGGTCGTGCCGGCCACCAACTACGACCAGAAGGTTCAGACGATGATCGCCGGTGGTCAGCCGCCGGACATCTTCGAATCGGGCGACGTGCAGATCGCGAACATTGCGGCCAAAGACTTCGCCTTGAACCTCACGCCCTACATCCACCGCGACCACTACAGCCTGTCGGATTTCTATCCGCAGGTGATCTCCGGTCTGACGTACGGCAAGAAGCTGATCGGGCTGACCGACAACTGGGACACCCAGGTGATGTATCACAACGACACGCTGTTCAAGAAAGCTGGGGTGGCTCCGCCGAATGCTGGCTGGATATGGGGTGATTGTGTCAGTGCGGCGAGAAAGCTCACGGCGGGCAGCGGGACGGGCAAGACC
>JBPCKO010000005.1:0-19298 GCA_051004215.1 Streptosporangiaceae bacterium
TGGGAGGAAAACGTGGTCTGTCGGGGGAGACCTTTGCTCCTTCCCCCCCCGGGCCCTTTGGCTGTTTGTGTGGTGCCCCCCCCCCCCACCGCCGTCCGCACCGCGGCCATCGCGGCGGAGAACGCGACGCCGCGGGCCGCGGACTCGATCAGCGTCTTGGACGGCACGCACCCGGTGAACGTGCACTCCCCCCGATCTCACCCTCGGAGACCAGCAGCACGAGGGCGCCCGCCGCGGCCCCCGCGCGGGCGGCGCCGAGCCCGGCCGCGCCGCCGCCGATCACGACCAGGTCATACTCCGCGGGCACAGGTCAGCCCCCTGGCCGGGAAGCGTCTCCCGTGCCGGCGGCTGCCCCCGGGCCTGTCGGCACCGCAGCGCCGCGCACCGCCCGGTCCTCCGGCACAGTCTCGGTGTCCACATCGACCCCGTTCCAGAACGCCACATGGTTCCTGATCTTGCGGGCCAGCGGGCTGGGGTGCGGGTAGTACCAGGCCGTGTTCTTGTTCGCCTGCCCGCCTGCCCGCCTGCCCGGACCGTGTAACACCGGGCCACGCCTTTCCACGGGCACAGCGACCACGCCCGGGTCCTGACCAGGTACTCGGGCCGGACACCCTCCGGCGGGAAGTACACGTTGCCTTCCAGCAGCACCGGGCGGCTGGTCTCGGCCAGCACCACGCCGTTCCACGTCGCACGCGCCATGACAGTTCCCCTCTCGCTCTTGGCTACCGCCCTGTTTCAACGCCTCACCGCAACAGCCGGGCAGGCGAATGTCAGCAAACAGACACTGACCCACCGGGCGGCACGCCGCCGCCGGTGACAACTGCCAGAAGAGATCCTGCCCGCCCCTGCTGACTCCGCCGCCAGCAGGCCATGGACTGCCCAGCACGCCGCCGCCCCGCGGCCCAGCCGCCTGGCATCAGCCGGCTGCCGGGCAGCCATCCCGGCGAAGTGACAGGCGCGACCGCTGGTTTCGCAGTTCCAGCAACGCCTGCTCGACGGCCTCGGTGAGTGCCGGGTGGATATACCGAACGCCCGCGGCGACCTCGTCGACGGTGTTGCCCAGGCACATGGCCTGGATCAGCGGCTGGATCAGGACCGGCGCCTGCGGTCCGATGAGATGGGCGCCGAGCAGCAGCCGGGTGGCGGGGTGGCCGAGGACCTTCACGAAGCTGGTGGTGTCCTCTAGTGCCCAGCCGTAGGCCGTGTCGCTGTAGGGCCGGGTGGCGGCGACGTAGTCTCGGCCCTGGCCCGTAGTTCCTGCTCGGTGGCGCCCACCGAGGCGACCTGCGGGTCGGCGAACACCGCGGACGGGACCACCGTGAACTGGGCCCGCCGCGGCTGGCCGGGGTGCAGCAGGTTGTAGCGGACCAGCCTGGTCTCGGCGTTGGCCATGTGCTTGAGCTGGAAGTGGTTGGCCAGGTCGGCTACTCCCCTCGGGATGCGGCAACGGCTGGCGCTGGCGGCGGCGCTGCTGGGTGACCCGGCCGCGCTGATCCTGGATGAGCCGGCGAACGGTCTGGACCCGGAGGGGATCGCGTGGCTGCGCGGGCTGCTGCGGGACTGCGCCCGGTCCGGCCGCACCGTGCTGTACTCCAGCCACGTGCTGCCTGAGGTCGAGCAGCTCGCCGACCAGGTGGTGATCATCAGCCGCGGCCGGCTCGTCAGCCAGGCCACGCTCGCCGAGCTCATCGGCGGCCGGGGCGGGCCTGGAGCAGGTGTTCCTGTCCCTCACCGCCGGGACCTCGCGGTCCGGGGGCCAGCCGTGATGACCCTCCGTACTTGCCGCCGTGATCATCTCGGCTGCCCTGTTCGGGGTGACCGGCGCCGGGCTCGGCGCGCTGCCCGGCAGCGAGGTCATCACCATCGCCGGGCTGCTGCCGTACCTGTACGTCGCCGAGCCGCTCATCTCCCACATCACCGCGCTGGGTTCCTGGACGGCCTACCTGCCCGGCGTGGCCGCAGACGGGCTCACCCAGGCCAGCCAGGCCGGCGTCCGGCTGCTGCCGCCCTGGCAGGGCGGCCTGGTGTTCGCCGCCTGGGCCGCCGTCACCGCGTGTGCCGGCGCCGTGATCACCGCCCGGGACATCACCTGACGCAGCTCACTCGATGACCACGCGCAGCTGGTCGCGGGCGGCGATGAGCGCGTTCTCGACGTCGTGCCGGGTACCGGCCTCGGCGAAGATGAATCCCAGGTACCGGTCCCCGTCCGGGAGCGGCAGGACCTGCTGCCCGACGGGGACGGTGATCGTCAGGCCGGTGATCCCCGGCACGGCCGCGGCATTCTCCCGGCCTTCCACGGCACGGAGCACGCCCGAGCGCGGCACAGGAAGCATGAACACGCCGCAGGGCCGGGCCGGCTGCTGGCTGGCCCCGGGGATGTGCTGGCCGAGGGCATTAGCCAGCACGAGCTGCTCCAGGGTCTTGCCGCCGGGGAACCGCAGCGCGCGAGAGCACAGGCCGCCAATCGATCGTGCCGCCAGTTCAAGCATGGCGGGCCTAGCCTGGCCGCCGCGGTCATCGATGCGCAGTTCGGCGTGGACCGGGCCGCCGGTGAGCCCGAGCGCGCGGGCCGCTTGCCCGGCGGTGGCGATGGCCGCGGTGAGGACGGGTCCGGGCAGTCGGGAGGGGGTGACGAGCAGGGTTTCCTCGAAGGTGGGGCCGTCCGGGGTGCGGGGCTTGTCGAAGATGGCGGTAACGGTCAGGCCGCCGCCGGCCAGCAGGCCGTCGATGCTGATTTCCGGGCCTGGCAGGTATTCCTCGACCAGGACGGGCTCGGTGTGAGGGCGCCGGGCGGCTGCCAGGACCTGCCGGATCCGCCGGGCGGCGGTCACGGCCGCGGCCTTGTCGCCGGCTCGCAGGATGCCCTGGCTGGCGCTGAGCGAGACCGCCTTGACCACGCACGGGACGCCCACCGCCTCGGCCGCCTGCCGGATGGAGTCCTCCGGGGCTGCGGCGGGCACGATCTCGAACTGAGGCTGGGCCACGCCGGCGGCGGCCCACCGCTGCCGCTGCCTGGCCTTGTCGGTGACGTTCAGCACAGCATCGACCGGGTTGTGCGGCAGACCCATCCGCGCGGCCACGGCCGCGGCCAGCACGAGCATCGGGGTGTCCGCGGCGACCACCGCGGCCACTGGCCCGCAGCGTGCCGCGATCCGGCCGGCGCTGCCTTCCGGGTCGCCGGGACTGACCGGGATGACCGGGCGGCCGCCCAGCGGCAGCGCGCCGTCGCTGGCGATGACCAGCTCCAGGCCCATCCGGTCGGCTGCCAGCAGGAAGTCGGCTGCCCGGTAGGTGCGGGCGGGCACCAGCAGCAGCACCCGCGGCCCGTCCGGGGCTGACCTGCCTGGCACCGCGGTCATCCGCCGGTCATCGTTTCTCCGGGGAGAAGAACGGCTCGGTTCCCGCCTCATGGTCGGTGACATCGATCAGGCCGGTCATGGCGGGCAGGCGCGCCCGCAGCAGCGGCTCGATGCCCTGCCGGACGGTCACCTCCGCCAGGCTGCAGCCCTGGCAGCCGCCTTCGAGCCGGATGCGGATCCAGCCCTGGCCGGCGCCGTCGACGGTCACGTGGCCGCGGTGCGCGGCGATCGCCGGGTTGACTTCGGCGTCCAGGACGCGGCGGGCAGCCTCCGCGATACTCCCGCCGGCGTCCGGTGGTGGCCCGGCCGGCCCGGCGCCCAGGGTGACCAGCCGCACGGCGGTGATCCCGGGCACGGCGGCGCGGATCAGCGCCTCGATGCGCGAGGCCAGCGGGAACACCGCGCCCGGCGATCCAGTCACCTCCAGGGTGACGACGCCGTCCTGTTCGGCGGCGACGCGGACGGCTGCGCCGCGGGCGATGACCGAGGGCAGGACGCTGCGCTCCAGGACGGCCGTCACCTGCGCGGTCAGGTCGGTCACGGGGCAGCCACCTCGCCCGCTGCCGGTGCCGGCGCTGCGGCGTGCCTGGTCCAGCTGGCCGTGCTGAGCGCGGCATCGAGATCGGCGACCAGGTCCCCGGCGGCCTCGATGCCGACCGACAGGCGCAGCAGGTCATCGGGCACCGGGGACGATGGCCCTTCCGTGGCGCGGCGGTGCTCGATGAGGCTTTCCACCCCGCCCAGCGAGGTGGCCCGCTTGAACACCCGGACCGCCTGCAGCACCGCGGTGGCCTGCTCGGCTCCGCCCGCCAGCCGGATCGACAGCATCCCCCCGAACCCGCCGGTCATCTGCCGGGCGGCGATCTGGTGGCCCGGATGCGAGGTCAGCCCCGGATACAGCACAGCCGTCAGCGCCGGGTGCCCGTCCAGGTGCGTGGCGATGGCCAGGGCGCTCTCCGATGCGCGGTGTACGCGCAGGAACAGGGTGCGCATCCCCCCTTGAAACAGCCACGCTTCGAACGGCCTCGGAACGGTGCCGTTGTTGCGGCGCCAGGACCGGATCCGCTCCCAGAACGGGTCACGGCGGGCCGTCAGCACCGCGCCGGCCAGCACGTCGCTGTGGCCGTTGAGGTACTTGGTAGCCGAGTGCACGACCAGATCGGCGCCGTGCTCGAACGGCCGGGTGAGCACCGGTGTCGCCACCGTGTTGTCCACGGCCACCCGGACCCCGGCGGCGTGCGCGAGCTCGCAGACCGCTGCGAGGTCGGTGACCTCCCACATGGGATTCGCGGGCGTCTCGACCCACAGCAGCCGGGTGCGGCCCGGCCGGATCGCCGATGCCAGCGCGCCGGGATCGGCGGTGTCGGCGAACTCCACATCCAGGCCCCAGGTGAGGGCGAACTCCGCCAGCCACTTTCGCACCCCCCAGTACAGGACCCGGGAGACCAGCACGTGATCGCCGGGGAGCAGGGACTGGAAGACCGCGGTGGCCGCCGCCATCCCGGACGCGAACACGGCGCAGGCGCAGCCGCCGCCCTCCAGCGCGGCCAGCAGGTTCTCGGCGTATTCGTAGGTCGGGTTGTCGGCCCGCGTGTAGACCCGGTCCTGCCGGTAGGAGCCATTCGGCTGCTGCTCGTAGTTCGTGGCCGGGCTGATGACCGGCGCCAGGCCCCCGGTCAGCGGGTCCACCTCACCCATCGCCTGGGCCGCCAAGGTCTCCGGCGACACAATTGGTCCATCCACTCGCCCCTGCCTCCCTGGCCCGCCTGCCGGCGGGCCGTCGTCGCGTGTCCCGGCGAGCGTTACGTCTGGCTCAGGCAGTTTCACGACCGCTCGGCGCCATAGGCGGGTCGTTGCAGATGAGGAGGAACTTCATGCTGGCTACTCATGTCCGGCAGCGACGGGCAGGCCGGCCAGGCGCCACTCGGGCAGGCCGTCCGCCAGGCGGCGGGCCTTGTAGCCCTTAGCGCGGAGCCGCTCAACCGCCTGGGGGGCGAGCACGCAGTACGGCCCGCGGCAGTAGGCGACGATCTCGATGCGCTTAGGCAGCCGGGCCAAGACGGCGTCGAGTTCGTCGAGGGGGACCGATAGGGCGCCGGGGATATGCCCGGCGGTGAACTCCTGCGCCGGGCGGACGTCCAGGATGACAACGTTCCCCCGCTCCGCCCGCGCCACCAGATCCTCCCGCCGGAGCGGCTCCAGCTCGTCGCGCGCGGTGAAGTAGTCGCGCACCACCTGCTCGACCTCGGCCAGCCGGGAGCGGGCCAGGTCCCGCAGCGCCACCACGAACGCGGCGACGTCGTCGCCGGAGAGCCGGTAGAAGATCTTCGTGCCGTCCTTGCGGGTCGCCACCAGGCGGGACCGGGCGAGGACCTGCAGGTGGGCCGAAGTGTTCGTCACGCCCATGCCGGCAGCCTGGGCCAGCGACTCCACCGTGCGCTCGCCCTGGGCCAGGAGTTCCAACAGCTCGATGCGCCTCGGGTTGGCGGCTGCCTTGGCGGTACGGGCGAACGCCTCATACAGCCGGTACTTGGCCTCCCGACCGTCCACCGCCCGCTCCCTTCATCCAGTCTTCTATGGAACAGATCCTAAAGCCGCCTGGCCGGCAGAGACGACGGTCCGCCGGGCCGGCAGCTCTCCCTGGCCATCACCGGAGGCCAGTCGCGCTGCCCGGCCCCGAATGTTATCGCTTATTGCCTAATAATCCATAGAACATTAAAATAATCTGCACTGGCCCATCACGTTGGCGGGGAGCCTGGGGAGAGCGATGCCTGCAGCGACACAGCCGATCGCCCTGGTCGATGAGGGCCTGAGCAATTCCTCCTACGTGGTCGATCTCGGTGACGGCCGGGCGCTGGTGGTCGACCCCGGGCGTGACCCCGGGCCGTACACGGCTGCCGCGCGGCGCCAGGGCCTCACGGTGGTCTATGCGGCGGAGACCCACCTGCATGCGGACCTCGTGTCCGGCAGCCGGGAGCTGGCCGCGCATGGTGCCCGGTCCTTGTCGCTGCGGCCGGCGGGACCGAGTTCCCCATCGCGGGCTCGGCGACGGCGATGAGGTGGACCTCGGAGGGCTGACGCTTCGGGCGCTGGGCACGCCCGGGCACACCCCCGAGCACCTGTCGTACCTGATCCTCGACGGCAGCCGACCGGTGGCGCTGTTCTCGGGCGGCTCATTGCTGGTGGGAGCGGTGGCCCGCACCGACCTAATCGCGCCCGGGCGCTGTAGCGCTCGCTGCGCGAGCGGGTCCTCACCCTGCCCGATGACCTGGCCGTGTACCCGACGGATGGAGCCGGGTCGTTCTGCTCGGCGCCGGCTAGTGCGGAGCGCACCACCACCATCGGCGCCGAGAAGACAGGGAACCTGCTGCTCGGCGCGCCTGGCGAGGACGCTTTCGTGAAGATGCTGCTCGGCGGGCTGGGCAGCTACCCGCCCTATTTCCTGCGGCTGCGGGAGGTCAACCGGCGCGGCCCCGCCGTCTACGGCATCGAACCCCCCAGGCTCGGCCGCCTGGGGGCGGGTGAGGTCGGCCGCCTGGCTGGCGATGGGGCGCTCATCGTTGATGTCCGCCCGGTGGCCGCGTTTGCCGCCGGTCATGTCCCTGGGTCGTTGTCGGTCCCGCTCCGTGAGGCGTTCGCCACCTGGCTCGGCTGGCTGGCTGATCCGGGCCGCCGCTGGTGTTCGTCGCCGGCCAGGAGCGCCGTCGAGACCGACCGGATCGTGCCGCCATCGGGGAACCTGCAGATCGGCGGGCAGCAGGTCTGGCTCGGCCCGGCGCTGGCCGGGCGGATGGTCACCCTGTGGGTCGATGAGACCAGCCTGCACAGTGCTGCTGGACGGCACCCGGGTCAAGACCCTGCCGTCCCGGCTCGGGGTGACCGAGCTGGCCCGGCAGGCCGCCGATGGTGCCCGTCCCGGCGGTCCCTGCCCGCTGCCGACAGGGACCGGCGCGGTGATCGAGGTAGATCGCACGGTCAACGGCAACGGGCCGGCGGGCCTGTCCGGCGGGCAGGTCAGCGTCGGCCTCCCGCTGGCCGGGCAGCGGGTCACGCTGCGGATGGAAGGGCCGCTGATGGCCGTCATCGGCTCCGACGGGACGCTGCTGCGCACCATGACCTGCCCCATCCCGCCCAGCAGCGTTACCGGCTGCGCGGTGCCCGCCGGGCCGCGCTCACCCAGCCCCGGCGCCCGGCGGTCCCATCACGGTGCAGCGGCGGGTGTCCTCCCGCGGCGGGATCATGGTCGCCCGCCAGAAGATCCAGGCCGGGATGATCCACGTGGGCAAGACAGTCACCGTCCACGCCGAAGACACCAGCTTCCGCCTGGTCATCGACGCCGAAACCGTCGCCGTAGTGCCCCGCACCACCACCAGCGAAGTGCACCGTTACAAGGCCAACGCCACCCACAAACGCTCCCTGAGCCGAAGGCGGAGATCCCATGCCCCACGTGACCCTCGATGCCGCTGACGCGGCCGAGCTCGCCGAAATGCTGCAATTCCTCAGCGACTGGCTCCGCCGCGACCCGCCCGGCTCGGCGCTTCCTGGAAGAATTCATCGGCAACCCGGCCTACGGCACCACGCAGCTGCGCGAGGACCTGGACCGGTTCACCTTCCTGCCCGGCGGCGATGACGGCGAATCCCTGTTCGGCCCGGTACCCCCGTAAACGCTCACCACGGCGGCTGCTGGTGTTTGAGATCCATCGAGGGCATCCTGATGGCTATGGGATGCCTGGACGGGAAGATCGCGCTGGTGACCGGGGCGAGCAGGGGCGCCGGTCGTGGCATCGCGGCGGTGCTGGGCGGCGAGGGCGCAACTGTTTACGTCACAGGCAGGAGCACGCGCGGCGAGGCGGCGGTACCGGAGTTCCCGCATGCGGTGGAGGACACCGCGGACGAGGTCAGCGCCGCTGGCGGGCGCGGGATCGCGGTGGCGTGTGACCACACTGACGATGACCAAGTCCGCGCCCTGTTTACCCGGATCGGGGACGAGCACGGGCATCTGGACGTGCTGGTGGCCAACGCCTGGGGTGGCTACCTGCCCTATGCCGAGCACAACGAGTGGTTCTCCACGCCGTTCTGGGAGCAGTCCATGGACCGCTGGGACGGCATGTTCGCCGCCGGGCTGCGCTCTCACCTGGCCACCTGCCTGTTCGGGATGCCGCTGCTGCGCGAGGCCGGCTACGGCCTGGCCGTGCTGACCACGTTCACGCGGGGACGCCGCTACCTGGGCAACGTCTTCTACGACGTCGCCAAGAACGCCGTCTGCAGGCTGGTGGCAGCCCTGGCCGAAGAGACCAGGGACACCGACCTGGCGGTGGTCGGGGTGTCACCGGGCTGGATGGCAGTGGAGCGGATGACCGGGCTGACCGAGCGCCAGCAGGCGGAGATGGAATCAGTGACCTACATCGGCCGCGCGGTGTCCGCGCTGGCCTGTGATCCGGCGGTCTCCCGCAGGTCCGGCCAGACCCTGGCCGTCGGCGACCTGGCCCGCATCTACGGCTTCACCGACACAGACGGCAGACAGCCAACCCCGTACGTGATCGAGTACTGACTTGCAGCGACGGCGAATCCCTGTTCGGCCCGGTAGCCGGGTAACGGTCACCACGGCTTCCCGGCCCAGCCGAGAATACGCGGGGCCTTACCGGCCTCAACGTCGTTCGTCCTCGCGCTGACGCGCTGCGGGCGCTCCACGTTGACCCCGCCGCGGCACCGGCGTTCACTGGCACCTATCCGGGAAACCCGGGGCAGGGAAGCGCCGCCGCGGATGCGGTGCAAAACATCTAGGGACCGTGTCAAGGATCAACTGAGGCCGATCCGTCAAGGATCATGTGAGGCTAGGCAAACCGTCAATTATCACTTGGACCTAGGCATGGCTAGTCGCCGGAAAACTTCGGCTCGGAAATCGCTTGGGTGTCCAGACGGCCGGGATCTGGCCGGCCGCAGGCGCGGCAGCTGCTGGCGTTCGCCCGGTAGCAGGGCTACGGCCGCACCGAAGTGATCCAGATGATCACCGACCTGCCGCAGGACGGTTAGCCAGCCACCAGGGTGGCCCGGTAGCCGCGGGATGGGGAATCACGATCCGGCACAGCCCGCTCAGATGCCGCTGCCCGGGGGGTGTCAGCGCACTCGCGGGGCTGGGTGCTGGCAGCGTGCCCGCCGGGTGGCTGCGCTCGCGAGGCGGGCGGGCCAGCTGCGGCGGCGGACCCCTGTGACCCGGGGCGGCGGGCCGGGCTCACTGCCGAAGGAGCGGAGGCCGGCGATGAAGGCGTAGGGGTCGCCGCCCCGGTCAGGGTGGTGAGCCAGGATGAACTCCCGGCGGCGGCTCGTTTCACTCACTGGCCGGGACCGGGGTCGTCGTCGAGGATGTCGTCGACGGTGATGTTGACGGTGACGGACTGCAGCCCGAGGTTGTCGCGCAGGGACTTGATGACGTGCCGCTGTATGGCGCGGGCGATCTCGTGGACGGGATCGCCGTAGGTGACCGCGACGGCGAGGTCGACGGCGGCAGTGCGGCCAAGAACCCCGACTGCGGCATGGGGGTGGCGGTGGCGGATCGTGGCGCGCTCGGCGGCTGCGGCGAGGCGGTTCTGGGTGCTCCGGCCGAAGGCGACCCGGACTCCGGGGACCTGGCGGGCGGTGTCGCGGGCCATCGCGGCGACGACCCGGGTGGCGACGCGGATGGTGCCGTCGCCGGTGACCTGGAGGGTGCACCATACGTCGCGGACCAGGGCCCGGACCTGGCTCATGACCGCGGCGGTCAGGCCTGGCGGAGCGGAAACGGTCGTGCCGGCGAGCTCGGCGACGGGCGCCCACAGCGCGGCGAGCTCGGCGAGGGCGGCCTGGCAGTGCACGCAGTCCCGCTGATGGGCATCCAGGTCGCCCGAGCGGCCGTCGGCGGCCTGCTCGAGCAGCAGGTCGACATCGGCCCCGCAGGGCAGCGCCGGGAGGCCTAGCAAGTCCCGCGCATCCAGCCGGGGTGAGCCCGGATCGCTCATGTGCCGCTCACCTCCACTCCGCCAGCTCTGTTCCCAGTGCGCGCCTGGCCCGGAACAGGTGACTGCGCACGGCCGGGACGGTGCTGCGGGTGACGCTGGCTACCTCAGCGTAAGACAGTCCCTCCAGATGGTGCAGGACCACGACGGTCCGCTGCGGGAAAGGCAGCGCGGCCAGGGCCCGGGTGACCGCGTCTGCGGCGACGACTCGCTCGGCCTGCACCGCGGGGTCGCTGCCCGGGTCGGGGATGGCGTCGAGGAGGTCGCCAGAACCGGGAAGCCGGCCGCGGGTGATGGTGTTCAGGGCTCGCCGGGTGACGATCCGGTACAGCCAGCCCGGAAAGGACGAGCCGTCCTTGAGCCGGTCCAGGTTCTCCCACGCCGCGGTCAGGGCCTCCTGCGCGATGTCCTGGGCGTCGAAGTGGTCACCGGACAGCCGCAGCGCGACCCGGTACGCCACCGCGCCGTGCCGCTGCACCAGAAGCTCGAAGGCATCAAAGTAACCATCCTGGGCGCGGGCCACCAGATAGGCATCATCCGCCTCTGCTCCTGTCCGCATCCCCGCCTGCCATCAGCTCGCGCCCTCCGCTCCGTGACAGCATCCCACAAACGCCCGGGACGGATTCCGCCACGATGTGCGATCTTTTCCGCGCCCCTGTGTCTACCTATCAGACGGCGCGTTGCGACCACCGTCATAAGACCAGTGCCGTGAATGACCTGACG
Organism: Streptosporangiaceae bacterium; assembly: GCA_051004215.1. Classification (GTDB taxonomy): domain Bacteria; phylum Actinomycetota; class Actinomycetes; order Streptosporangiales; family Streptosporangiaceae; genus Chersky-822. Next base: position 11,075 of record JBPCKO010000005.1, read on the forward strand.
CCTGCCTGTCCGGCAGGCCTGCAACCGCCAAGGAGCCCCTGATGACCCAGCCCAGGATGTCCAAGACCGAGGAGCAGACCCCGGCCACCGCGAGCACCAGCGCCAGCCCGGCCACCCGCGACCGGCTGGCTACCGGCGACGGGCAGATCACCGTCGCCGACAGCGTCGTGCAGAAGATCGCCGGGAAGGCCTGCCGGGAGATGAGCGGGGTCCATGCGATGGGCACCAGCGGGACCCGGACGTTCGGCACGCTGCGCGAGCGGATCCCGGGCAGCTCAGGCCCGAACGTCGCCCAGGGCGTGGGCGTCGAGGTCGGCGAGACCGAGGCCGCGATCGACCTGGACATCGTGGTCGAATACGGCGTCAGCATCGCCGAACTCGGACGCAGCATCCAGCGCAACGTCAAGCAGACCGTCGAGCGGATGACGGGGCTGCGGGTCGTCGAGGTCAACGTCGCCGTCGACGACGTCTACCTGCCCGGCGGCGACGACAGCGAGGACACCGCCCCGTCGCGGGTGTCATGACCCTCCCCCCGGCCGTGATCGACGGCGTTGACGTCGACGCCGTCGCCCTCGCCGTGCAGGGCTGCCGGGGCGTGTCCGGACTGGACGGCGGCCAGTTCGGCGAGGTCGCAACTTACCTGCCGGGCCGGCAGGTTCCCGGCGTGGTCAGCAGCGACGGCCGGGTGACGGTCCAGGTCCGCTCCCGGTGGGGCATCCCGGCCCCCGACCTGGCCGCGCAGATCAGAGCCGCGCTGGCACCGGTCACCGGCCGCCCGGTCGACATGGTGATCGCCGACATCGACGACCCGGACACGGCGCCTGGCTGGCCGCCGCCAGTTCCCGGCGCGGCGGCCGGGATGCCCGGCCCGGCCGCGTCCCGGCCGGGCCTGCGGTGAGCGGCCGGGTACCTGCAGCCTTCTCCCAGTCTGGATGTGAGTCATGAACCGTACTGCGCTTGCTACCATCACCGGCCTCATCCTGGGCCTGGCCCTGGTCTTCGGGAATTTCGGGGACATGCTGATCGTGGCCCTGCTCGGGGCGATCGGCTACGTCGTCGCCCGGGTCCTGGACGGGGACACCGACCTGGCCGGGTGGCTGTCCCGCAGCCGGGGCGGACGGTGACCGCCGCCGCCCCCGCCGCGGTCGCGCACGCCGCGGGCGCCGAGCTGGCGCCGGGCGGCCGCACCGAGCTGGGCACGATCCGGATCGCCGACGGCGCGGTAACCAAGATCGCCGCCCGGGCCGCGGCGGAGAACCCGGACGTCGGCGCGGCCGCAGCCCGGATGCTAGGCCGCCCCCTACCGGGTGCCGGTCACCTCGGGTTGCGCGACACTGACCTGGACGCCCTGCCGAAGACAACGGTGCAGGTCGACGGGTCCAAGGCGTTCGTGACACTGGAGATCAGCGTCCGCTGGCCAGCGGCGGTCCCGGAAGTCACCAGCCGGGTGCGCGGTCACGTCCGGAGCCGGGTCAGGGAAATGACCGGGCTGACCGTCGACGAGGTACACATCGTAGTAGCCGACCTGGCCACCGACATCGTCCCGCCTCCCCGGGTCCGGTAAGGAGGAAACGCGCATGCGCCTGCTGAACCGCCCGCTAGCCCTCGTCCTCGCCGTCGCTCTGGCCGGGGCCAGCATCATCATCATCATCGAGGTCATCGCCTACGCCGTGCACGCCGGCCCCGTCGTCGTGCCCTGGCACGCCTGGTACCGATGGGCGCACCAGACCCCCTGGAATGCCCTGGTCATCAAGATATGGTCGGTCGCCCTGATCGTCATCGGCGCGCTGATAGTGGCAGCCGAGCTGCGGCCGCCGCGCATCAGCCGGCTGCGGCTCCGGTCCGGCGAGGCCACCGATGCTGCTGTCACCCGCAACGGCCTGGCCGGCACCCTCCGCGGTGCGGCTACCGGAGTCGACGGCATCACCAGCGCAGCCGTCACCGTCCGCCGCCGCCGCGCCCGGGTCACGGCCACGTCCGCGGCCCGCGGCCGCGCCGCCGCCGGAAAGCTCCGTGAGCCCGTCACCGGAGCAGTCCGCCACCGTCTCGACAGCCTGGATCTCACACATCCTCCGCGCTTTTCCGTGCGCGTCATCACCCGGAGCCGCTGATGCACGCCGACCGCACCAACCGCGTGGCCCTGACCATCTTCGGCCTGCTTGTCCTGCTCGCCGGCGGATTCGGGATCACCGCATCAGCCGGAGGATTCGGAACCGCGTACTCTCACCGCACCCTGCTCGCCAACCGGGCAGCGAACTACGCCGGCCAGCACGGCTCCTGGATCTGGTGGGCCACCGCGGGAGCATGCCTGCTGATCTTCCTCGCCGCCCTCCGCTGGATCGCGGTCCTGCTGGTCTCCACCGACCGCGCCGGCGACATCGCAGTGCCCGGAGACAAAGACCAGGGCACCACCGTGCTGCAGCCAGCCGCGCTCACCGGGGCGCTCGCCCGCGAGATCGAGACCTATCACGGCGTCGAAAGCGCCCGGGCCCGGGTCATCGGCCACTCGGCCGCACCCGAAGTAGTCCTCACCGTCACCGCCCGCCAGTCCGCGGACCTGAACGCACTTCACCACCGCCTCGAAACCGAAGCACTCGCCCACGCACGGCAGGCCGTGGGCAAACCCGCCCTGCCCATCCAGCTCGACCTCGCCGTCAGCCGCCGCGCCTAACGAGGCCGTGGCGACCTGCGCCCGGGCGTGCCACCGCTGCCCTTGGCGCCCCCCTTACCTTCTTCGCTGGAGCCCGGGCAACTACGGTTCGGGCCTGGGAAGTCCGGCGGTGCCGGTATGGCTCATTGCCCCCGGCGCGGTCGGTGCGTGAACCTCTGCAGGGTGCTGAGCAGCTTGCCGAATCCGAGTATGTCGGCGTCTACGTAGATGCGGACGTCGGCTGGCCGGACACTCAGCCTGCCGCGCGCTGCGCGAGCTCGTAGCTATGCGCCCAACAGACCGAGTCCATGTCAAGACCGAAGTCGTCCGCAACCTCCTGGGCTGAGGCGCCTCCGTCGAGCTCGCCCGCGATCGCCTCCGTCGAGATCCCGCCCACGGCGGCCCTGCCGAAGCGCACGAGCGGACTTACCCTGACTGGCGAGGCCGGGTTGTCGTGCGGGCGCCAGGCGCTCGGGTCGTCGCCCTGCCAGTCCACTCGTTTGAAGAAGTCCTCGCCCCGCCCGGTCACTACCTCCTGGCCGTTAGCAATCGCGACCAGGCAGAAGTCTGGATCCAGGTTGCTGCGGTTCTGGACATCGATCAGCAGGCGCCGACCCGGGCCGATGTATGGGCGCCGGTCCGCGAGCGGATAGGGTATCCCGAACTCTTCGGGTAGCTTGTCGATGAAGTCCCGCAGCTCCCGGAGAGGCACATCGTGGTCCCGGCGGTAGGTGCGGGAATTGTTCTTCGTACTGGGCACGTGAATCGGGTCGCTGCGACTGAGACATGACTCCCCTGATCAGGCAGGACGATCCGGCAGCGCAGCGATGGATACGCGAGTGGCGGCCGGCTGGACCCTGATCCGGCGGTACGCCCTGGCACTGACCCCGGCCGGGGCAGGCATGAGGCCGCGGTGACAGCAGCCTCGGTACCGCCGCTAAGCGGCGGTCCTGGTCATCATGGCAGCGAAGCAGCACATGCCTTCCACCTTAGCCGTACAACGTCGGCGGAACCGGGTCCGCCCGAGCCGAGCAGCATCGCAGGTCATCACGCGGCGCCTTCGTGCTCGAGTGGGCCGCAGTTTGCCAGAACGCGTTGACACTCGTGTCCTGTTCGGGTAGCAATATCCGAATGTGGCTTCTGCGGCCATCGTCCCGCGCTGCCTTGACTTGGGTAGAGGTATATGTCCTTCACTGACGTTGATCTGGCCCGGCTGCTGATCGCGCTGGCCGTCCTGCTGCTGGCCGCGCACGGCGTGGGCACTCTGTTCGCGCGGTTCAGGCAGCCCCGCGCGATCGGCGAGATTGTGGGCGGCATCCTGCTCGGCCCGTCGGCGCTGGGCGCGGCCTTCCCCGCCGTCCAGCAGTGGATCTTCCCGTCGACCGGCTCGTCGGCGCAGGCACTGGGCGCGGTCTACCAGCTCGGCCTGCTGCTGCTGATGTTCGCCGCGGGCGCGGAGATGCGGCGGCTGATCCAGCGCAACGCCATTCGGACGGTGGGGTTGATCGCGTCGTTCGGGCTGGTCCTGCCGTTCGCGGCGGGCCTCGGCCTCGCGGCGATGCTGGGCGTCAGCAACTTCATCGGGACGGCCGCCGACAAGACGGCGCTGATCTTGGTCTTCGGGATGGCCGTCGCGGTCACGAGCATCCCGGTGATCTCCCGGATCATGCACGACACCGGGCTGCTGGGCACCCGCTTCTCCCGCATCGTGCTGTCGGTCGCGGTGATCGAGGACATCGTGCTGTACGTCATCCTCGCCGTCGCGGTTGGCCTCGTGCCGGGCGGCGGCAGCACCGCGTTCGGGCTCCCGGCCGCGCTGGACATTCACACCGTGGCCGAGAGCAGCGTGTACCACACGGTGGCGGCCGTGCTCTTCCTCGGCGCGGCGCTCACCTTCGGCGGGCGTGTCTACAAGACCCTGATCGGCCTGCGGGCCAATCCGCTGGCCGGCCGCAGCCCGGTCGCGTTCCAGTTGCTATGGATGCTCGCCCTCGCGGCCGGGGCGCTGGCCCTCGGCCTGGTGCCGCTGTACGGCGCGTTCGTCGCCGGAATCACGGTCGCCATGGCCACCGACGGCGAGATCGTGCCGGAACGCAACGCGCTCGCCAGCGTCTCGTTCGGCTTCTTCATCCCCATCTACTTCGCGATCATCGGCATCCAGCTCGACCTGATCCACCACTTTGCCGTGGTGTTCTTCCTCGGATTCCTCGCCTTCGCGTGCGTGGCGAAAGCAGCCAGCGTCTACCTCGGGGCGCGGCTGTCGCGGGAGAACAATTTCATGTCGGCCAGCCTGGCCATCGCGATGAACGCCCGCGGCGGCCCGGGCATCGTGCTCGCCTCGACCGCCTATGCGGCTGGCATCATTAACCAGACCTTCTTCGTCAGCCTCGTGATGCTCTCGGTCGTGACCTCGCTGGCCGCCGGTTCCTGGCTCGAGCGAGTCGCCGACCGGCTGACCGGGGCCGGAGCACCCCCAGCCCACGCCGAAGCCGAGGCCGACAGCCCGGCCGACGACATCGACAGCACCGTTGCCGCAGGCCAGGCCGACAGCGCGTCCCCCTCAAGCCAGGAATCGCGAGGCCAGACCGCGCCGCCGCGGTGATCCTTGTCCCAGACCGGACCGTCGCGCCGCACGGGTCCGCTGACCCGATCACTGACCGGGCCAGGCTGGAGCACGTGAAGCGAGTCGTCATCGTGGGTCCGGGCGCGGCAGGCAAGACGGTTCTCGCCCGGAGCCTGGGCGCGCTCACCGGGCTGCCGGTCACCGAGCTGGACGAGCGCTTCTGGCTGCCGGGGCTTGCGCCGACCCCTCCCGATCAATGGTCCGAACTCCAGCGCGAGCTGATCCAGCAGGAGTCCTGGATCCTCGACGGGGACCTCGGGCCCTATGACGTCCTCGATGTCCGCCTGGGCGCCGCGGACACCATTATTTTCCTGGACTTCTCGCCGGCCCGCTGCGCCTGGCGGGCGATCAGGCGATCGCGCGAGAACGCGGACTTCTGGCGGTGGCTCCTGGCCTATCGCCGGCGCAGCCGCCCGCAGATCCAGCAGGCCATCGCCCGCCATGCCGCCGGCGCCAGCCTGCACGTGCTCAGCGCCCCCCGCGCGGTCAGGCGCTTCCTGGCCCGGCTGACCGCCGGCCCGCCGCCCTCACGGTAGGCGCGAACCCACCCGAAACTCCCGCCAGCCGCCAACTCTGAGTTAATGGGTGAGTTTGCCTTGCTGGAGCGATAACAACCCTACCCAGCAAGTCAGATCCGGCTGGCCTTGCGCGTGGCCCTGACCCGCGCGGTCGGGACGCCGGAGCCACGGCGGTCATGACGGCCACAGCGAGCACGGAGGCCACAGCGGACACGGCAAGCACAGCGGTCACAGCGACCACGGTGGGCACAGCGGTCATGGCGGCCACGGCGAGCACAGTGGTCACGGCAGGCGTGGCCGGGGTCCGGCCGGGGGCGCTGGGTCAGAGGCCGGCCCGCTCGGTGCCGCCGTGAGGTGGCGCTCGAAGCGGATCTTCTCCCACATGCGCGTCCTCCGCACCGCTCGCAAGGGCTCATCGCCTTCGAAGGCCGCGGCCATCGTGCGGGCGCCCGGCTCGCGTGTGATGAAACCCCGGTTTCAGTTACAGAATCGCGTATCAAACCCTGGTTCATCCCCTGCCGCCGCCCGGCCGGTCCGGGCAACCCGGGGCGCGAAGGTCCTCTAGTACGTTGCACGATACTACTGTCTACGATATAACGAGACCAGATACATCGTTAGTCGTAGGAGGTCTCGTGATCGAGCTAGCCAACGTCTCCAAGCGCTTCGGCGCGACTACTGCCGTGCGGGACGTGAGCTTCAGCGCGGAACCGGGCCGGGTCACGGCCTTCCTCGGTCCCAACGGCGCCGGCAAGACGACCACGCTGCGCCTGATCCTGGGCCTGGACCGGCCGACGGCCGGCACCGTGCGCATCGGCGGCCGCCGCTACGCCGACCGCCGCGCCCCGGCGCACGACGTCGGAGCGGTGCTGGACGAGACGGCCGCCCATCCGCGCCGGCGCGCAAGGGACCACCTGCTCTGGATCGCCGCCGCCAATGGCATCGGCGCTCATCGCGTGAATGAGGTGCTCAGCCGGGTCGGTCTCGCCGACGTCGCCCGCCGCCGGGTCGGAACCTTCTCCCTCGGGATGAAGCAGCGCCTCGGCGTCGCCGCGGCACTCCTCGGCGAGCCTTCGGTGCTGATGTTCGACGAGCCGCTGAACGGCCTGGACCCGGCCGGGATCCGCTGGGCCCGCGCGCTCATGAAGGACCTGGCCGGGCAGGGCAGGACGGTGCTGGTCTCCAGTCACCTCATGTCCGAGATGGCCCAGGTGGCCGACCACGCGCTGGTGATCGCCAGGGGCCGGATCATCGCTGACTGCCCGCTGGCCGACCTGAGCCGGCCCGGTGAGTCGCTGGAGGACGCGTTCCTGCGCCTGACCGAGCACGACACCGACTTCGCCGCGCCCGCCTCCGGCCGCCACGAGCCAGCCGGACCAGAACAGAGTTCCGGACGGCACGCCGCCGGCGAAAGGACGGCTCGATGACCCTCACCGCCAACCCAGCCCGGCCCACGCCATCACCGGCCCGGCACTTGCGGCGGGTTACCCGCTCCGAGTGGATCAAGCTCCGCACCCTGCGGTCCAGCCTGCTGATCCTGGGCGCCGCCGCGCTCCTCACCGTCGGCCTGAGCGCGATCGTCAGCAACGGCAACACCACCACGACCGGGCCGCAATTCGACCCGGCCAACATCAGCCTGGCCGGGCTGATCGGAGGCCAGTACCTGATGGCCGCGTTCGGCACCCTGGCCATGACGTCCGAGTACGGCACCGGCATGATCCAGGCCAGCCTGACGGCGACGCCGCGGCGGCTCGTGCTCCTCACGGCCAAGGCCGCGGCGGTCGCCGGCGCCGCCCTGCTCGCCGCCCTGATCATCGTCGCGCTGTCGGTAGCGGTCAGTGAGGGCCTGTTCTTTCACCATGCGCCGCACGCGCAGCTGACGGCCGGCCCGGTCCTGCGGGTGCTGGCCGAGTCGGTTCTCATCCTGATCCTCGCGGCCGTGCTCGGGCTGGGGCTCGGCGCGCTCATCCGCAACACTGCCGGGGCGCTGATCGCCGCAGCCGTGATTTTCTTCCTGGCGCTGCCGGTGATCAGCCAGATTCCGGCCGGGCTGGTCAGGACCGGCCTGGCCTGGCTGCTGCCGTTCGTTTCGACGGCCTGGGCCACCCGGACCGGGCCGATGAGCCATTACGCGGTGGCTCACCATGCACCGGGGCCGCTCGCCGGCGTCGCCGCGTTCGCCGCGGAAGCACTCGTGGCCATCGTGGTCGGCGGGTTCGTGCTCGCCCGCCGGGACGCCTGACGGCAGGCCGGCCGGCCGCCGGGCGCATCGTGGCGGCACACGGCTTCGTGACCCGGCCGGCGACGGCTCACTGGCGGAGCGAAACCGGTCCCGTCCCCCGGCCGGGGGCGGGACCGGTTCCCTGCGGTCCGGGGCGGCTCGCCGCGCAGCCCCCTGATGAAGACGGGGCAGGGCGAGACAACGCCAGTCATGTT
>JBPCKO010000006.1:0-35229 GCA_051004215.1 Streptosporangiaceae bacterium
GTGTGGGGGGGCGGGGGTCGGTCCCCTCCCCCGCCCGCCCCTCGGCGATCGCCCAGACGATCAGCGACTGGCCGCGGCCGGCGTCGCCGGCCACGAACACGCCGGGAGTCTCGGCCGCGTAGCCGTCGTCCCGGCGGATCCGGCCACGCTCGTCCAGCCCGGCGCCCAGGCCCGCGAGCAGCGGGCCGTCCTCGGCGCCGGTGAATCCCATCGCCAGCAGCACCAGGTCGCAGGCCAGCTCGCGCCCGGTGCCGGGCCGCGGCTCGACCCGGCCGCCCGACAACTCGACCTCGGTCAGCCGCAGCGCCCTGACCCGGCCCGCGTCGTCGGCCAGGAACTCCTGGGTCGAGACCGCGTAGACCCGGTTGCCGCCCTCCTCATGCGCGCTGGAGACCCGGAAGATCATCGAGTACGTCGGCCACGGCTGGCCGGCCGGGCGCAGCTGCGGCGGCCGCGGCAGGATCTCCAGCTGGGTGACCGAGGCGGCGCCCTGCCGCAGGGTCGTGCCCAGGCAGTCGGCCCCGGTGTCACCGCCGCCGATGATGACCACGTTCCGGCCGCGGGCCGAGATGGCCGGCTCGGCGCCGGCCGTGACGGCCCGGTTGGCCAGCGGCAGGTACTCCATCGCCTGGTGGACCCCGGCCAGCCCGGCGCCCGGCACCAGCAGCGGCCGCGGCACCCGGGCCCCGCAGGCCAGCACGAGTGCCGGGTACCCGGCCCGGAGCTCGGCGGCGCTGACGTCCTGCCCCGCGCGCTGGCCGCAGGCGAACTCGGTACCCTCCGCGCGCATCTGGTCCAGGCGCCGGTTCAGCCGCCATTTCTCCAGCTTGAACTCCGGTATGCCGTACCGCAGCAGGCCGCCGGGGGCGTCGTCCCGCTCGAACACCGTGACCGCGTGCCCGGCCCTGGTGAGCTGCTGGGCCGCGGCCAGCCCGGCCGGCCCCGAGCCGACCACGGCCACCGTCCGGCCGGCCGCCCTGGCCGCCGGAGCCGGCGGCTCGGCGGTGACCCAGCCCTCGCTCCAGGCCCGGTCGATGATCTCGACCTCGATCTGCTTGATCGCGACCGGGTCGGCGTTGATGCCGAGCACGCAGGCCGACTCGCACGGCGCCGGGCAGAGCGCCCCGGTGAACTCGGGGAAGTTGTTGGTCGCGTGCAGCCTGGCCAGCGCGTCCGGCCAGCGCTGCCGCCAGGTGAGGTCGTTCCACTCAGGGATCAGGTTGCCGAGCGGGCAGCCCGAATGGCAGAACGGGATCCCGCAGTCCATGCACCGGCCGGCCTGGCGCTCGAGGTCGCCCGGCCGGATCGGCGCGTAGACCTCGCGCCAGTCGGTCAGCCTGAGGTCGACCGGGCGCCGCGCGGCGGTCTGCCGCGGCGTGGTCAGGAATCCGGTCGGATCCGGCATCGGAGCTCCTTTCGCGGTGCGGCGAGGCCAGGCCGGGCCTGGCCGCCGGCCCGGACTCAGTTCCTGGCTCAGTTCCTGGTCGCGGCCATCACGGCCTGGGCGACGTCGCGCCCTTCGCGCTCGGCCGTGCGGGTGGCGGCCAGCACCCGCTGGTAGTCCCTCGGCAGCACTCGGCGGAACCTGGCCGCCGCGGCCGGCCAGTCCGCGAGCAGGGCCGCCGCGACCGGCGAGCCGGTCTGCCCGGCATACCGGCCGAGCAAGGCGGCCAGCTCGCCGGCGTCCGCCTCGCTGACCGGCTCGACGTCCACCGTCTCGGCGTTGATCAGCCCGGGCTCGGCATCGAGCAGGTAGGCGAGGCCGCCGGACATGCCGGCCGCGAAGTTCCGGCCGACCGGGCCGAGCAGCACGACCCGCCCGCCGGTCATGTACTCGCAGCCGTGGTCACCGGCGCCCTCGGCGACCGCGGTCGCGCCCGAGTTCCGGACGCAGAACCGCTCGCCGACCACCCCGCGCAGGAACATCTCGCCTGACGTGGCGCCGTAGCCGATCACGTTGCCCGCGATGACCTGATGGTCGGCCGCGAACGGGGCCGCCGGGTCGGGGACCACGATCACCCGGCCGCCGGACAGGCCCTTGCCGACGTAGTCGTTGGCGTCCCCGGCCAGGTGCAGGGTGATCCCCTTGGGCAGGAACGCGCCGAGGGACTGCCCGGCCGACCCGCGCAGGCGCACGCTGATCGTGTCGTCGGGCAGCCCTTCGCCGCCCCAGCGCCTGGTCACCTCGTAGCCGAGCATGGTGCCGACGGCCCGGTTCACGTTGCGGACCGGCAGGTCGAGGCGGACCGGGCGGCCTTCTTCCAGCGCGCCCTCGGCCAGCTGGATCAGCGTGTTGTCCAGGGCCAGGTGCCGCGCCCCGGGCTGGCTCGTGGTCTTGCTCCTGGCCGCGCCAGGCGGCAGGTCAGGGACGTGCAGCAGCGGGGTCAGGTCCAGCCGCCCGGCCTTGCGGCCGTCGGCCGGGACCCTGGTCGTCAGCAGCTCGGCCTGGCCGACGGCTTCGGCCAGGCTGCGGCAGCCGATCGCGGCCAGGTACTCGCGGACCTGAGCGGCGATCAGCTCGAAGAACGTCACGACGTCCTCTGGCCGGCCGGCGAACCGGCGCCGCAGCTCGGGACTCTGGGTCGCCACCCCGACCGGGCAGGTGTCGTTGTGGCAGGCCCGCATCATCACGCAGCCCACGCTGACCAGCGCGGCGGTGGCGAAGCCGAACTCCTCGGCGCCGAGCAGGGCGGCGATGATCACATCCCGGCCGGTCTTCAGCTGGCCGTCCACCTGAACTGTGATCCGGTCCCGCAGCCCGTTGCCCAGCAGCGTCTGCTGGGTCTCGGCCAGCCCGAGCTCCCACGGCGCCCCGGCGTGCTTGATGCTGGTCAGCGGGGCCGCGCCGGTGCCGCCGTCGTGGCCCGAGATCAGCACGACGTCCGCGTGCGCCTTGGCCACGCCGGCCGCAATCGTGCCGACGCCGGTCTCGGCGACCAGCTTCACGCTGATCCTGGCCGCCGGGTTCGCGTTCTTCAGGTCGCTGATCAGCTGGGCCAGGTCCTCGATGGAATAGATGTCGTGGTGCGGCGGCGGCGAGATCAGGCCGACCCCGGGGGTGGAGTGCCGGGTCTTGGCGATCCAGGGGTAGACCTTGTGCGCGGGCAGCTGGCCGCCCTCGCCGGGCTTGGCCCCCTGGGCCATCTTGATCTGCAGGTCATCCGCGTTGACCAGGTACTCGCTGGTGACGCCGAAGCGGCCGCTGGCCACCTGCTTGATCGAGGACCGGCGCAGGTCGCCGCGGCTGTCGGCGGCGAAGCGCTCGGGATCCTCGCCGCCCTCGCCGGAATTCGACCGGCCGCCGAGCCGGTTCATCGCGATCGCGAGCGTCTCGTGCGCCTCGGCCGACAGCGAACCGTACGACATCGCGCCGGTGACGAACCGCCGCACGATCGCGCTGACCGGCTCGACCTCGGCCAGCGGCACCGGTGCCCTGGCCGGCGGCGAGTCAAGGCCGCGGATCGCGAGCAGCCCGCGCAACGTCATCAGCCTGGCCGCCTGCTCGTCGACCAGCCCGGTGTAGACGGCGAACGCGGACGGGCTGGCGGTGCGGGTGGCGTGCTGGAGCGCCGCGACCGCCTCCGGGCCGAACAGGTGCGCCTCGCCGTCCCGGCGCCACTGGTAGGCGCCGCCGGTCTCCAGCGCCGGCGGGCCGGTCCCCGCGACCGGCTGGCTTGCCGCGGCGAGCCGCCCGGCGCAGTCGGCGGCCAGCTCATCGAGGCCGATCCCGCCGAGCCGGGACGAGGTGCCCGCGAAACATTCGGCGATCACGTCCTGGCCCAGGCCGATGGCCTCGAAGATCTGGGCCCCGGTGTAGGACGCCACCGTGGACACGCCCATCTTGGACATGATCTTCAGCAGGCCCTGGCCGAGCGCCTTGATCAGGTTGGCCTCCGCCTTGCGGCTGGTGACCTGGTCGAGCAGCCCGGCCCTGGCCATGTCCTGGACGGTCTCGATGGCCAGGTACGGGCAGACGGCGGCCGCGCCGTAGCCGATCAGCAAGGCGACGTGGTGAGTTTCCCTGACGTCGCCCGCCTCGATCACCAGGCCCGCCCTGGTCCTGGTCTTCTCCCTGATCAGATGGTGATGCACGGCCCCGGTCAGCAGCAGCGAGGGAATCGGCGCCCAGTGCTGGGCCTCGGTCGTGGTCGTGGTCGCGCCGCGGTCGGACAAGACGATGATCGTGGCCCCGGCGGCGATCGCCGCGGTGACCTCGGCCCTGATCTCGGCCAGCCGGGCCCGGAGCGCCTCGCCGCCGCCCGCGGCCAGGTACCGCCCGTCCACCACATGCGCGGCGAAGCCCGGCAGGTCGCGGTCCTCGTTGATGTGGATGATCTTGGCCAGGTCGCTCTCCCCGATCACCGGGTAGGGCAGCACGATCTGGCGGCAGGACGCCGGGCCCGGGTCGAAGATGTTGTGCTCTGGCCCGGTCGCGGCGGCCAGCGAGGTGACCAGTTCCTCGCGGATCGCGTCCAGCGGCGGGTTGGTGACCTGCGCGAACAGCTGGGCGAAGTAGTCGAAGATCAGCCGCGGCCGGTCCGACAGCGCGGCGATCGGCGTGTCGTCGCCCATCGAGCCGATCGGCTCGGCGCCGGTGCGGGCCATCGGGGCGAGCACCACCCGCCGCTCTTCCTCGGTATAGCCGAACAACCGCTGCTGCAGGGCCAGAGCGCGGGCGTCGGGGAGTTCCCGCTTCCGGTCGGGAAGGTCATCGAGATGGAGCAGCCCGGCGTGCAGCCATTCGTCGTACGGGTGCTGCCCGGCCAGGCCGGCCTTGACCTCCTCGTCCTCGATGATCCGGCCGGCCGCGGTGTCGACCAGGAACACCTTGCCCGGCTGCAGCCGGCCTTTGCGGATCACGGTCGCCGGGTCGATGTCGAGCACGCCGACCTCGCTGGCCAGCACGACCAGGCCGTCGGCGGTCACCCAGAAGCGGCCCGGGCGCAGCCCGTTGCGGTCGAGCACCGCGCCGGCCAGCGTCCCGTCGGTGAACGCGATCAGCGCCGGGCCGTCCCACGGCTCCATCAGCGAGGAGTGGAACCGGTAGAACGCGCGCAGCTCGCGGTCCATCCCGGTGTCGTTCTCCCAGGCCTGCGGGATCATCATGAGCACCGCGTGCGGCAGCGACCGGCCGCCCAGGTGCAGCAGTTCCAGGCAGGCGTCGAAACTGGCCGAGTCGCTGGCCGACTCGTCGAGCACCGGCAGCAGCCGCTCGATGCCGCGGCCGTCGCGGTCGGGCGGGAACACGTCGGTCTCGAGCATCGCCTCCCTGGCCCGCAGCCAGTTCCGGTTGCCGCGGATCGTGTTGATCTCGCCGTTATGGGCGATGAAGCGGAACGGGTGAGCCAGCGGCCAGGAGGGAAACGTGTTGGTGGAGAACCGGGAGTGGGCCAGCGCGAGCGCCGAGGTGTACCGGGGATCGGTCAGGTCGGGAAAGAACCGCTCGAGTTGCAGCGCGGTGAGCATGCCCTTGTACACGATCGTCGCGCTGGACAGGCTGGCCAGGTACACCCCGGCCTCGTGCTCGGCCCTCCGGCGCAGGCAGAACGCCTGCCGGTCCAGGTCGCGCCCACTCTCGCCGTCCGGCCCGGCGACGAACAGCTGGGCCATGGCCGGCCGCGTCGCCTGCGCGCCCCGGCCGCAGGCGCCCTGATCAAGGGGGACATCGCGCCAGCCGAGCACGGTCAGGCCCTCCACGGCCGCGATCTCGGCCACGTGGTCGCGGGCCCCGCACTGGCCTGCCGTCCCGGCGGGCAGGAACGCCAGCCCGGCGGCGGACGAGCCAGCAGGCGGCAGGCCGAAGCCGCAGACGGCGCGGAAGAACTCGTCGGGGATCTGGGTGAGGATGCCCGCACCGTCCCCGGTATCCGGGTCGGCACCCTTGGCCCCGCGGTGGTCGAGGTTGCGCAGCACGGTCAGCGCCTGCGCGATAGTGCTGTGCACCCGCCGCCCGGACAGGTCGGCAACCATGCCGACGCCGCAGGCATCGTGCTCGCGGGCCGGGTCATACAGCCCGGCCCCGGGCGGGATAGGCAGGATCGACGGTTCGGGGGTAGGGGCCATCCACGCTCCTGTCGTCTGAGTCCGCCATAGCGATGCCGGAGAAGCGGAGGGACGACATTGGCCCGCCCAGCGGCTCAGCCCCGACGCCGTCGTCCGGCTGAGCCCGTCAAGAAAATCATAACTAACCGGTCACAGGGGTTACCCGCGAGTAAACTCTGGGTTACCCAACCGGACACCCGCCACCCGCGCCCCACCCCCCGTGATAGCGCGCGCCACTGAGTGCTCTGGATCCGATCCGGGGAACGAAGTAGGGCAAAACGGCGCCGATTTTGCCCATCTCAGATCCCAAAGCCAAACGATCATGAATTCGCCCGGCCGGAGTGGGGCGGCGGCGGGCGGGGGGCGGGGGCGGGGCGAGCGGAGTGGGGGGTTAGGTGGCGGTGCCGCGGTCGGTTCGGAGGGCCGGGTGAGAGCCGGCGGTCACCAGGTCGGCGACCGCGGACCGCGGGTCCTTGCCGACGACGAGGCTCTCCCCGACCAGGACGGCGTCGGCCCCGGCGGCCGCGTACGCGAGCAGGTCGTGGGGGCCGCGAACGCCGGACTCGGCGATCTTGACCGCGTCGGCCGGGATCCTGGGCGCCAGCCGGGCGAAGATCGTCCGGTCGACCGCGAGCGTGGCCAGGTTCCTGGTGTTGACCCCGATCACCTGCGCCCCGGCCGCGATCGCGCGGTCGAGCTCGGCCTCGGTGTGCACTTCAACGAGGGGCACGAGCCCGATCGAGGCGGCCCGCTCGACCAGGGAGATCAGCGCGTTCTGCTCGAGAGCGGCGACGATCAGCAGCACCAGGTCGGCGCCGTAGGCCCTGGCTTCCCAGAGCTGGTAGGAACTGACGATGAAATCCTTGCGCAGCACCGGGACGTTGACCGCTTCCCTGACCGCGGCCAGGTCGGCCAGGCTGCCGCCGAAGCGCCGCCCCTCGGTCAGCACGCTGACCACGCTGGCCCCCCCGGCCTCGTAGTCGACCGCCAGCGCGGCCGGGTCGGCGATCGCGGCGAGCGCGCCCTTCGACGGGCTCGACCGCTTGACCTCGGCGATCACGCAGACACCGCGGCGGCGCAGCGCGGCCATCACATTCTTGGGTGACGGTGCCCGGCGGGCCGTTTCCTTCAGCTGCTCAAGAGGCGCCGTTCGCTGCCGCGCCGCAAGGTCGGCGCGCACGTCCACGAGAATGTCGTCGAGCACGCTCACGCGGTTCTGCTGCCCCCTCGGGTGGGTTGCCTGGCGTCCCCGATCGTACCGAGAGCCGTTTCGCGGTAAGCCGCCGCCCCTGTTCGGCTGGTTGCTGAGCGACACCATGTGATTTCACAGCGTGTCATTCCGGTCCGGCGGTGGGGTCAGCCCCGGCGCTGAGCGATTCCCACATGGTCGGGGCCTTCTGCCGCCGCCCCGGCTCCGGCCCGGGCACCTCCGGCCCGGGCGGCCGCGGCATCGCCGGACCTGGCGTCCGCTCGTACCTGGACGACATCGCCGGAAGCGAGCGGGCCCTGATCAGCGCGGCCAAGCCGGCCGCGATCACGGCGATCGCGCCCGCGACCATCAGCGCGCGCCAGAGGCCACCTTCCAGCATGACCCGGGCGGGGAACCCGCCGATCGACCCGACCGCTCCGCCGCCGGTCCCCGCAGTCACCGATCCGGCCGCCGTCCCGGCTCCGGCGCCGGTCGCCGGACTAGCACCGCCGCGGGCGGCGGCGGCCAGCACCGCGGCCCGGCTGACCTGGCCAAGCGCCAGCACGGCGATCCCGGCCCCGAGCGCGATCGTGAGCACGCCGGTGACCCGCCTGGTCAGCCCGCGGGTCGCGAGCACCGCGGCCAGGCTGGCCAGGGCCGCGATCGCCAGCGCGCCGATCGCCGGGCGCACGCCCTGAGCGCTGACCGTGGTGACCGTATCCGGCAGCGGGCGCGGCGCGTGCACGATCACCCTGGCCAGTTCCTGGCGGGTGCCCAGCAGCACCGCCCCAGCCCCGGCCGCGCCGGCCAGCAGCAGCCCGGCCAGCTCGCGCCGCGACCGCGCGGCCGGATCAGGGGCCGGGCCTGGCCGCACCGCCGTCGTGCTCATCCGCAACCGCCTCCTTACCTGAGCCACGGTAGCCTGAGCGGCCCGGTCACCCGCACCCGAGCGCCCATCGTGGCCTACTATCGAGCAGTGACTTATGCCCGAGATGAGCGCCTTGCTTTGTGTGCTGCCCTGGACAAGGCGGGCCCCGACGCGCCAACGCTCTGCACGGGCTGGCAGACCGCCGACCTGGCCGCTCACCTGGTGCTGCGCGAACGCCGACCGGACGCCGCGCTCGGGATACTCGGCGGCCCGCTGGCCGGCTACAGCGAGCGGGTACGCCGCGGCATGGTCAAGGGAACGGCCTTTCCCGACCTGGTCCAGGCCATTCGCGGCGGTCCGCCGCGAGTATCGCTGTTCGCCATTCCCGGTGCCGACGCCCGGGCGAACCTGGCCGAGTTCCTCATCCACCACGAGGACGTGCGGCGGGCTCAGCCGGACTGGGAGCCGCGCGAGCTGGAGCACGGCCTGGCCGATCAGATCTGGCACGAGCTGTCCAGGGCCCGGCTGCTGCTGCGCAAGATCCCGGTCGGCATCGAGTTCGCCAGGGAAGACGCCCCCGAGCCGGGCGAGCAGCAGCACACGGTGCGGATGACCGTACGGCCGCGCACCCCCGTGGTCACCGTGATCGGCGCGCCGGCCGAGCTGATGATGTGGACCTACGGCCGGACCGCGGCCGCCCGGGTCCGGCTGGAAGGCGCGGAAGCCGACGTCGCGGCGCTGCGCCAGGCGCGCTGGGGCGTGTAGTGCAGCGGCGTGCAGGCGGCGAGGTGCAGGGCGGCGAGGTGCAGGGCGGCGAGGTGCAGGGCGAGCCGGGCGCCAGCCCGGCGCGGGCCGCGCCACCACTATGGCGGATCGGAGCGACGCGGATGGGAGCGATCATGTCTGAGGTCCTGGGCATCGACATCGGCGGCAGCGGGATGAAAGCGGCCCCGGTCGACGTCTCGGCCGGCCAGCTGCTCGCCGAGCGGCTCAAGCTGCCGACGCCGCAGCCGGCCGCCCCCGAGGCGATGGCCTCGATCGTCGGCCAGCTCGTGGAGCACTTCTCCTGGACCGGCCAGGTCGGCATCACCTTCCCCGGCGTGGTCGCGGCCGGCACCATCCGCACCGCGGCCAACGTGGACGGTAGCTGGATCGGGGTGCACGCGCCGAACCTGTTCGGGAAGGCGGCCGGGCTGCCGGTGACGGTGATCAACGACGCCGACGCGGCCGGCATCGCCGAGATGCGGTTCGGCGCGGGGACCAGCGTCGGAGGGACCGTGCTGATGCTGACCCTCGGCACCGGCATCGGGTCGGCCTTGTTCTTTAACGGCGTGCTGGTCCCGAACACCGAGTTCGGCCACATCGAGATGCACGGCAAAGACGCCGAGGAGCGCGCTTCCGAGCGCGCCCGCGAGGCCGAGGACCTGAGCTGGGGCAAGTGGGCCGGCCGGGTGGACAGCTACCTGGACAAGATGGAGCAGCTGCTCTCGCCCGACCTGATCATCATCGGGGGCGGGATCAGCCGGAAGTCCGACAAGTTCCTGCCCAAGCTCACGCTGCGGGCCAAGGTAGTCGCGGCCTCCTTGCATAACGACGCCGGCATCGTGGGGGCCGCGATGGCCGCTGCCATGGCGGCGGCGGCGGACGGCGGCTGAGTTACCCGGCCGGACGGCAACGGCCGGACGGCAAGCGGCCGGCCGCGGCGGTGTCACCAGATGTTCAGCTTGCAGGCCTTTATCCTTCTCGCAGGCCTCGACAAGACGTCACGGGCAGGACAGGGCCCATTCATACGCCACCGCCACTATTGCTCCCGTCCTGACCACTGTGGTCATGAGCTCGGAGGGGAATAGTGCGGAACAACAAGACACTCGCCGTGGCCGCGGCGGCGATCGCCGGCTCACTGCTGGCGGCCGGCTGCTCGAGCGGGTCGGGCGGCACGAGCAGCAGCGGCGGCGGCACGGACTGGTCTACGGTGACCTCGGTCGCCCAGGGCGGCGGCATGAAGGCGCTGATCGCCGCGGCCAAGAAGGAGGGGCAGCTCAACGTCATCACGCTGCCCGCCAACTGGGCCAACTACGGCACCATCATGAAGGACTTCATGAAGAAGTACGGCATCAAGATCAACGATGCCAACCCCGATGGCTCCAGCCAGGACGAGATCAACGCGATGGTCCAGCTCAAGGGCCAGTCCCGGGCGCCCGACGTGCTGGACATGGGGACCGCCTTCGCGATCAAGGCCGACCAGATGCACCTGCTCTCCGCCTACAAGGTGGCCGAGTGGAACGACATCCCGGCCGCGGAGAAGTCCACCGACTCGACCTGGTACGGCGACTACGGGGGCTACGTCGCCATCGGCTATGACGCCAAGAAGGTCAAGGTCGCGCCGACCTCGTTCAAGGACCTGACCAAGCGGATCTACAAGCATCAGGTCGCGATCAACGGCAACCCGACCGAGGCCAGCGCCGCGTTTTCCGCGGTCTACGCCGCGGCCCTGGCCAACGGCGGCTCGCTGGGCAACATCAAACCGGGCATCGCCTACTTCGCCAAGCTGAAGAAGGACGGCAACTTCGTGCCGGTCACGGCCGGTCCGACAACGGTGCAGAGCGGCCAGACCCCGATCGTCGTCTGGTGGGACTACCTGCTGGCCTCCGAGGTGGGCGCGACCGACCCGAGCTTCAAGATCGTGATCCCGACCGACGCCAGCTACGCCGCCTACTACGACCAGGCGATCAGCGCCAGCGCTCCTGACCCGGCGGCGGCCAGGCTCTGGGAGGAGTACCTGTACTCGGTGACCGGCCAGAACCTGTGGCTGCAGGGCAAAGCCCGGCCGGTCGAGCTGCCCACCATGGTTGCGAACGGGACGGTCGACAAGGCCGCCAACGCCGCCCTGCCGCCCGCGCCGTCCAGCCCGCTGCAGTTCCCGACGCAGGCTCAGGAGTCGGCCGCTGAGGGCGTCGTGGCCAAACAGTGGGCCGCCAAGGTCGGCTAGCGCATGACCACGCGGCTCGTTCCCGCCGCGGCGCCCGGTCCCGTCAGGGATGCGGGCGCCGCGCCGGGGCGGCGCTGGACGCGCCTGCTGCGCCGGGCCCGTGACCTGGCCGGCGTCGCGCCGTTCACCGCCTACGTCATCGCCGGCCTCGTGCTGCCGATGGGCGCCATCCTGATCGGCGCCTTCAAGACACCGGTCACCGGCGCGTTCACGCTGAGCAACCTGCACGAGGCCATCCACGGCATCTACCTGCACGGGTTCGCGAGCAGCATGGAGCTATCGCTGATCGCCTCGGTCGCCCCCGGCGTCCTGGGATTCCTGGTCGCCTACGCGATCTACACGGCCAGGCGCGGCGCCGTGCTGCGCCGGGTCGCGATCACCGCGTCCGGGGTGTTCGCCAACTTCGGCGGCGTGCCGCTGGCCTTCCTGTTCATCGCCACGCTGGGCAACACCGGGCTGGCGACCAGATGGCTGACCGACATCGGCTTCAACCCGTACGGCCACGGGTTCGACCTGTACGGCCTGGGCGGCGTCGCCCTGGTTTACATGTACTTCCAGATCCCGCTGATGGTGCTGGTGATCCTGCCCGCCTTCGAGGGCCTGCGGCCGGCCTGGCGGGAAGCGGCCGAGAACATGGGCGCGAACGGCTGGCGGTACTGGCGGCACGTCGGCGGCCCGGTGCTGGCTCCTTCCGTGCTGGGCGCGATGCTGCTGCTGTTCGGCAGCGCCTTCTCCGCCTACGCCACTGCCGAGGCGCTGACCAGCGGCACCATCCCGCTCACGTCGATCCAGATCGGGTCGTTCCTGAACGGCAATGTGCTCGCGGGCCAGCAGAACGTCGGCTTCGCGCTCGGCCTCGGCATGGTGGTCGTCATCGCGGTCGTGATGTGCGTCTACGTCTGGCTCCAGCGGAGGGCGGCCCGATGGCTTCGGTAACCCGGGCCTGGCGGTGGATCGTGCTGCTGGGGGCGGGCGTTTACTTTCTGATACCGCTCTACGCGGCACTGCGGTTTTCCGGCTTCGCAACCTTCGGCCAGGTGTTCAGCCAGGCCGGCTTCTCCGACGCGCTGATCTTGTCGGTTCAGCTGGCCGTGGTCACCACGGTGCTGACGCTGGTGCTGATGGTGCCGACCACCATCTACGTGCACCTGCGGCTGCCCAGGATCCGGCCCCTGCTGGAGAGCATCACGATCCTGCCGATCGTGATCCCGCCGGTAGTACTGATCCTCGGCGTGCTGGACATCTCGCCGCCGAACCTGAAAGGCACGCCGTACCTGCTCGCGCTGGTCTACGTCGTGCTGGCGATGCCGTTCGCCTACCGCTCGCTGGACGCCGGCCTGCGGGCCCTGGATACCAGGACGCTGGTCGACGCGTCGAACTCGCTCGGGGCGGGCTGGCCGGTGACGCTGTGGCGGGTCATCTTGCCGAACCTGCGCACGGCGGTGCTGTCGGCCACCGTGCTCACCGTCGCCCTGGTGCTCGGCGAGTTCACCATGGCCAGCCTGGACCAGTACCAGACCTTCCCGGTCTGGATCGTGAACTTCGATCAGACCAGCGGGCCGGTGTCGGTCGCCGCCTCGCTGTTCGCCCTGTTCGTGACCTGGATCTTCCTGCTCACCATCACGATGATCGGCGGCCGGCGGGCCCGCCGTACCGGCGCCGGGCAGGTGGACTTGGTGTCCGTTGCCCGGCAGGAGACGGGAGAGTCCCGATGACGACCAACACCACCAGGGCGGCCGGCCCCCAGGCCGGGGCGGGCGACGGCGCGAGCGGCGGTGTCCCGGTCGTGATCTCCGGGCTGACCCGCACGTTCGGGGCGATCCGCGCGCTTGACCGGCTCTCGCTGGAGATCGCGCCCGGCGAGTTCGTCGCCCTGCTCGGGCCCTCCGGGTGCGGCAAGACCACCGCGCTGCGCATCGTGGCCGGATTCGAGACCGCCGACTCGGGATCGGTGCTGGTGAACGGCCGCGACGTCGCGCCGGTGCCGGCGGCCAGGCGGGACATGGGCATGGTGTTCCAGAGCTACAGCCTGTTCCCGAATATGACCGCGCTGGACAACGTGGGCTTCGGATTGCGGATGCGCCGGACGGGTGCCGCCCAGCGCCGCCGCCGGGCCGCCGAGCTGCTCGACATGGTCGGGCTGAGCGAGCACGCCAGGCACTACCCGCACCAGCTGTCCGGCGGCCAGCAGCAGCGGGTCGCCCTGGCCAGGGCGCTGGCCATCGAGCCGCAGGTGCTGCTGCTCGACGAGCCGCTGTCGGCCCTGGACGCCAAGGTACGGCTGCAGCTCCGCGAGCAGATCCGCGCGGTCCAGCAGCGGCTCGGCACGACCACCCTGTTCGTCACCCACGACCAGGAAGAGGCGCTGTCGATGGCGGACCGGGTCGGGGTGATGAAAGACGGCACGCTCGAGCAGATCGCCGGGCCCGGCCAGCTCTACGCGCACCCGGCCACCGCCTTCGTGGCCGAGTTCGTCGGCACTATGAACCGGCTGCCCGGCGAGCTGACCGCGGACGGAATGGTGCGGGCGCTGGACGCGGTGGTCCCGGTCAGCGGTGCAGGGCCGGGCGCCGGCGCGGGGCCAGGCGCCGGCCCGGGCGGCGTCGACGTGCTGGTGCGGCCGGAGGGCCTGTCCATCGAGGCCGGGCCAGGCGGCAACGGCATCGTCACCGACCGGGCGTTCCTCGGCTCGGTCACCAGGATCGGGGTACGGCTGTCCGGTGACCTCACGGTCAAGGTTGACCACCCCAGCGCCACGGCCGGCCCGTTCGCGCCCGGCGAGTCGGTGCTGATCAGCCTGCCGGGCGCGGCCGTGCTGGTCACCACCCGGCGGTGACCGCAGAGCAGGATGGGCCGGCCGAGATCACCACGGCGCGGCGGCGCCTGGTCCCCGGCGAACCCGGGCCAGGCGGTTACCGCCGGCTGGTGGCCGCCGACGGCGAGCCGCACCTGATCAGGGGCGACCTGGCGGGCACGAGCCTGCGTCCCGGCTGGCAGCGCGCCGCCGAGCCGCTGGCCTGCATCGCGCAGCTGTCCGACACCCACGTGATGGATCACCAGTCACCGGGCCGGGCCGAGCTGCTTGACCGCTACGCCGACCCTGACTCGCCGCTGCGCCGGACGATCGGCATCTTCGGCAGCTACCGGGCCCAGGAGCTGTTCACCTTCCAGGTCGCCGACGCGATGGTGCGGGCGGTGCGGCGGGCCGCCCGCGGCCCGGTCACCGGCGCGCCGGTCGGATTCGCCATCGTGACCGGCGATGCGACCGACAACTGCCAGGTCAACGAGCTGCGCGCCTACATTGACCTGCTGGACGGGGCGATCGTGCGACCGGACTCCGGCGATCTGGGGCGGTACGAGGGGGTGGCCGCGGCCAGCGTCCGCGACGAGCGGTACTGGCATCCCGAGCCAGGGGCCGATGACGACCTGCCCAGGTCCAGGTACGGCTTTCCTGAGCGGCCAGGGGTGCTCGACGCGGCCAGGCGCCCGTTCCGGGCCGCCGGGCTGCCGGTGCCGTGGTTCGCCGTGCACGGCAACCACGACAACCTGCTGCAGGGCATCGTCGCCGCGGACGGCTGGCTCGCCGGCCTGCCGGTCGGCGAGCGCAAGTACGTCACCCCGCCGGCCGGGCTGGATGCCGTCAGGGCGCAGGCCAGGTTCGACTCGGGCGAGCCGGACGCGCTCGCGGACCTCGCGGGCAGTGCGAGCATCGCGGTGACGCCCGATCCCGGCCGGGCCCCGGTGACCAGGGCCATGCACGTGCGCGAGCACTTCAGGACGGCGGGCCGCCCGGTCGGGCACGGCTACACCCGGCGCAACGCCGACGAGGGCACCGCGTACTACGCGTACGACCACGGGCTGGTGCGTTGCGTGGTGCTTGACACGGTCAACCCGCACGGCGGCTGGCAGGGCTCACTGGACGAACCGCAGCTGCGCTGGCTGGAGGCCGAGCTGACGGCGAGCAGCGACCGGCCGGTGCTGGTGTTCAGTCACCACCCCGTCGAGACGATGGTCAACGACCGGCGGCCGCCGGGCGCGGGCCGCCGGGTGCTCGGCGGCGAGCTGCGCGACGTGCTGCTGAACCACCCCTGCGTGGTCGCCTGGGTCAACGGCCACACCCACGTGCACGCCGTGAGCCCGGTGTCGGCCGGCGCCGCCCCCGGCGGGTTCTGGCAGATCACGACGGCTTCGCACATCGACTGGCCGCAGCAGTCCAGGATCATCGAGGTGCTGCTGACCGGGGAGCTGCTTGTGCTCGCGTGCACGGTGCTGGACAGCGCGGCCCCGGCCAGCACGGCACCGGTCAGCACAGGGTCGGCCAGCACAGCACCGGTCAGCACGGGGCCGGAGACGACGGCCGGTCTCGCTTCGCTGGCCCGGGAGCTGGCCGCCAACGACTGGCAGGTCAGGGACGCGATCACGGCCGAGGGCGGGGCCGGGGCGGGCTCCGCGGCCGACCGGAACGTGATCCTGCTGACCGACTGGCCCCGGGCTGGCGGCAGCGGGCGGCCGGCCGCCGGCTAGGACAGGCCGAGCAGCGGCAGCAGGTCCGCGATCGAGTCCAGCACGTGCGGAGCGCCGGCCTGCTCAAGCTCGACCCGGCGGCCCGAGCCGGTCAGCACCCCGGCGACCAGGCCGGCCCCGGCCCGCAGGCCTGACTCGACGTCACTGGCCGTATCGCCGGCCACGGCCAGCTCCCGCACCGCCCCGCCGCCGAGCCGGAGCAGCGCGGTCAGCGGCAGGTCAGGCCAGGGCCGGCCGCGGCCCGCGTCGGCCGGCGACAGGGCCAGGTCGATCAGGGCGCCCCAGCCGAGCGCGTCCAGCACCGCGTCCCTGGTCGACGGCGAGAACCCGGTGGCCAGGCAGACCCTGATGCCGCCCGCGCGCAGCGCGGTCAGCACCCGCTCCGCGCCGGGCAGCGGCTGCACCCGGCCTGATCGCACGATCGCGGCGTAGTGTTCCTCGAACGCCCGGTTGGCCGCGGCCGCCTGCTCGTCGGTCCCGAGTATCCGCCGGAACACCTCGATTTTCGACTGCCCCATGGTCGCCCGCACGATCTCGGCGGCCCGCCGGTAGCCGGGCATCGGCGGCCGTAGCCCGGCCTGGTCCATGGCGCCGTCGAACGCCGCCAGCACGGTGCCCTCGTCGGCGACGGTCGTCCCGGCCATGTCCAGGCAGGCAACGGTGATCGCGGTGCTCACGGCGGTCCCTTCCCCTTTCGGCGAGTTGGTCAGGCGAACGTCTGCTCGGCGATCGCGGGCGCGAGCGTCATGCCGCGCCCGCCTGGTCCGGTAACGAGTTCCACGCCGGCCGCGGGCCGGGAGCGATGGTAGAGGTCAGTCCCGGTGACCTGGCTATACACCCCGGCCCAGCGCCGGGTCACCGGGGGCAGCGGTTCCCCGAGCAGTAGTTCCGCCTTCTGCTGCACATGGGTATACGGAGCCTCATCGACATCGAAGGCGAACGGCTCGTCGTAGGCATGGGTGTCGCCGATCGTGAGGCCGCCGTCCAGACGCCGGGCCAGCAGCAGCTGGGCGGCGGCGGCCGCGGCGGCCGGCGGCTGGGGACCCAGGGCGGCCCGGCCCGGCAGGTCATAGGCCGGGTAGTAGCGCAGCGTGTCGCCATCGGCGATCGAGGTAGTCAGCCGGCGCCTGAATGGCCCGGTCTGCAGCATCTGCAGCCGGACCCGGCGCACCGGAGGCGCAGCGAAGCCCGCCAGGTGCGACCCGGCCAGCCCGGTATGCGCGGCCCCGGTGCACAGCACGACCCGGTCGCCGCGATGCCAGGCGCCGGTGTGGTCGCGGACCGCGCCGTCGGCGATCGCTACCGCCTCGCGGCCCGGCAGCCAGGCGTAGCCTCCGTCCTGGCCGCCGGCGACCAGGTAGTCGCGGATCGCTTCCGGCACCCGCCGGGGCTCGACGATGGCGTCGCGGGCGCAGTACAGCCCGGCCAGCACATCGCCCCGCACGGCCGGGTTGAGCGCGCGGACCCCGGCCGGGTCGAGCAGCCGGAACTGCCGCCGGGCCGCGTCGGGCCTGGCCGCCGCGGCGGCGAGCAGGTCGGCCTCGGCCGCGGTGACGGCCAGGGTCAGCGAGCCGTGCGGCCGGAACCCCGCGGCTGGCACCCGTTGACCCAGGTCCTCCCACAGCTGCCTGGCCCGCAAGGCCAGGTCCAGCTCGGCGCCGCCGGCCCGGCCGCTGACCCAGACCAGCCCGAAGTTACGGACCGTCGCGCCGCGCGAGCCCGCCTCCCGCTCCAGGTGCACGACCTGATAACCGCGCTGGCGGGCCTGAACCGCGTGCATCAGGCCCAGCACGCCCCCGCCGACCACGATCACCCGCTGCATCAGTGCGCTGTCCCCCCCGCCGGACCGGCCGGAAATGCCCGCGATGGGCGGGGCCGTACCCAGTCAACCGCGCCGCCGTGACCGGCCGGTGAACGGGGCCGGTCAGAACGGCAACGGTCGGAACGGCAACGGTCAGGACGGGTACGGCGTCAGGGCGTCGTGCGGGCCCTCATACCTGGCTGCCGAACGATCGCGCAGCAGGCCGATCAGCACGATCCCGCCCGCGACCAGGCAGGCCGCCAGCGGCCAGAACGCGACCGCAGGCAGCGAGGCCTTCGTCGGCCAGAACACGGCCGACGGGTCGCCGGCCAGCGACAGCGGCGCGTGCAGCAGGGTTCCGGTCTTGCTGGTCAGCAGCTGGTGGTTGAACGGGCCGAGACCGTGCCGCTCGCCGATGACGCGAGCCGCCATCCCGGCGACGACCGCCCCGGCCAGCACCGCGGCCATGGGGGCCGGGCCGTGCCGGCGCACCGCCAGCAGGTAGCCGGCGACGCCGATGATGATCCCGCCGACCGCGCCGATCAGGCAGTACCAGGCGTCGGCGGAGATGAACGCCGCGGTCTCGGGGTTGACGACGTTGGCCGAGCCGCGTCCGACCACCACGTAGACGGCCCGCGGGGCCAGCGCGGTCCAGGCCAGCCCGGCCACCAGGCCCAGGATCAGGCCGCCGGCCAGGGTGGCGAGCGACGCGAGCAGGCCGCTACCGGGCGCCGCGGCCCGGGACGGCGGGCGTGGCTCGCCGTCGGGCGGCCCGGCGAGCTGGCTTGTCGTGAACATTGCCGGTCAGCGTAATGGACCCGGGTACCTGGTCAGCCGACGCAGGCCGGGCCGAGCAGCTGCTTGAGGTCGGCGACCAGCGAGGCGGACGGGCGGACGCGGAGCTTGTCGTCCAGCTTCAGCAGCTTTGCCCGGTTCCCGGTCAGCAGCCGCAGGTGCACCTCGGACGGTCCTGAATGGGTGCGCAGCACCTCCCGCAGCCGTTCGACCACTGGCGGGATGCACCGGGACTCAAGGATCGAGAGCACGAAAGGGCCGGACTCCCCCGAGGTCAGCTCGGCGGGCTTCAACTCCATGGCGACCAGCTTCGGCACCTCTTCGCGGCGGTCCAGCCGGCCCCGCACGAACACGATCGCGTCCTCGGTCACCAGGTGCATGCAGGCCTGGTAGGTCGCCGGGAAGAACAGCACCTCGATCGCGCCCTCCAGGTCCTCCAGCATGGCCGCCGCCCACGGGTTGCCCTGCCTGGTGACCTTGCGCTGGACCCCGGACAAGATGCCGCCGAGGGTGACGATCTGGCCGTCGGACCGGTCGGGCCGGCCGGTCCGCTCCGGCTCCTCGGCCGAGCCGAGCAACTGCACCACCGAGCAGTCGGTCTCGGCCGCGAGCACGTGCTCCAGCCCGAGCAGCGGGTGGTCCGAGACGTACAGGCCCAGCATCTCCCGCTCGAACGCCAGCAGCGTGGACTTGTCCCACTCGCCCGGCGGCACCGGGATGTCAAAGGTCGTGGCGTTGTCCTCGTCGTCGCCGAACAGCGAGTCCTGGCCGATCGCCTCGTTGCGCTTGACGTCAATCACCGCGTCGACGGCCTGCTCGTGCACCATGACCATGCCGCGGCGATCGTCGCCCAGGGAATCGAACGCCCCGGCCTTGATCAGCGACTCGATCACCCGCTTGTTGCAGACGTTGACCGGGACCTTGCGCAGGAAGTCGGAGAAGCTCGTGAACGCGCCCTTGGCGCTCCTAGTCGTCACGATCGACTCCACCACGGCGGCGCCCACGTTGCGGACCGCGGCCATCCCGAACCGGATGTCGCAGCCGACCGGCGTGAAGTACGTGGTCGAGGCGTTCACGTCGGGCGGCAGTACCTTGATCCCCATCCGGCGGCACTCGCTGAGATACAGCGCGGACTTGTCCTTGTCGCCGGCCACCGAGGTGAGCAGCGCGGCCATGTACTCGGCCGGGTAGCGGGCCTTGAGGTAAGCGGTCCAGTAGGCGACCAGGCCGTAGCTCGTGGTGTGGGCCTTGTTGAAGGCGTAGTCGGAGAAGGGGACGAGGATGTCCCAGACCGCGGTAATCGCCCGGTCGGAGTAGCCGTTGGCCCGCATCCCGGACGCGAACGGCTCGAACTCGGCGTCGAGGATTTCCTTCTTCTTCTTGCCCATCGCCTTGCGCAGCAGGTCCGCCTTGCCGACCGAGTAGCCGGCCAGCTTCTGCGCGATGAGCAGCACCTGCTCCTGGTAGACGATCAGGCCGTAGGTGTCGTCCAGGATGCCGGCCAGCGGGTCGGCCAGCTCGGGGTGGATCGGCACCACGGGCTTGCGGCCGGTCTTGCGGTCGGCGTAGTCGTTGTGCGCGTTGGCGCCCATCGGCCCCGGCCGGTACAGCGCGTTGACCGCCGAGATGTCGTCGAACCGGTCGGGCCGCATGGACCGCAGCAGCGCTCGCATCGGGCCGCCCTCGAGCTGGAACACGCCGAGCGTGTCCCCCCTGGCCAGCAGGTCGTAGGTGGGCTTATCGTCCAGCGGCAGGTTTTCCAGGTCTACGGTGACGCCCTGGTTCGCCTTGATCCCGGCCAGCGCGTCGTCCAGGATCGTCAGGTTGCGCAGGCCGAGGAAGTCCATCTTCAGCAGCCCGAGCTCCTCGCAGCTCGGGTAGTCGAACTGGGTGATGATCGCGCCGTCGGCCTGCCGCTTCCAGACCGGCACGTGATCGAGCAGCGGTTCCTTGCTCATGATCACGCCGGCCGCGTGCACGCCGGCCTGGCGGATCAGGCCCTCCAGCCCGCGGGCGGTCTCCAGCACCTGCTTGACCTCGGGCTCGGCCTCGTACAGGGCCCGGATCTCGCCCGCCTCGCCGTACCGGGGATGGTCGGCGTCGAAGATCCCCGACAGCGGCACGTCCTTGCCCATCACCGCGGGCGGGAACGCCTTGGTAATCCGGTCACCGAGCGCATAGGGGAAACCGAGCACCCGGGCCGAGTCCTTGACCGCGGCCTTGGCCTTGATCGTGCCGTAGGTGATGATCTGGGCGACCCGGTCGTCGCCGTACTTCTCGGTCACGTACCGGATCACGTCCCCGCGCCGGCGCTCGTCGAAGTCGATGTCGATGTCGGGCATGGACACGCGCTCAGGGTTCAGGAACCGCTCGAACATCAGGCCGAAGGCGATCGGGTCCAGGTCGGTGATGCCCATCGCGAACGAGACGATCGACCCGGCGGCCGAGCCGCGGCCCGGGCCGACCCGGATCCAGTTTCGCTTGGCCCACATGATGAAGTCCGCGACGACCAGGAAGTAGCCGCAGAACCCCATCTGCTCGATGATGCCCATCTCGTACTCGGCCCGCTCGCGCCGCTCGTCGTCGTAGCCGCCGGGGAACCTGCGCTCCATCCCGGCCCAGACCTCCTGGCGGAACCAGCTCAGCTCCGTCTCTCCCGGTGGCAGCGGGAAGTCGGGCATCAGGTTCGCCTTGCTGAACTCCACGCCGGCCCGCTCGGCGATCAGCAGCGTCTGGTCGCATCCCGACTGCCAGACGTCGTCCTCGCTGATCGCGCGCATCTCGGCCGGGGACTTGATGTAGTAGGCGTTCCCCTCGAACTTAAAGCGCTTCGGGTCGGCCATGTTGGTGCCGGTCTGCACGCACAGCAGCACCTCGTGGGCTTTGGAGCCGCCCGGGGTCACGTAGTGCGAGTCGTTGGTGACCACGAACGGCAGCCCGAGCTCGCGGGCGATGCGGACCAGGCCGTCCCTGATCCGCCGCTCGATCTCCAGGTCATGGGACATCAGCTCGACGAAGTAGTTGCCGGCCCCGAAGATGTCGCGGTACGTCGCGGCGGCCTGCAGCGCCAGGTCGTACTGGCCGAGCCTGAGCCTGGTAGCCACCTCGCCGCCCACGCACCCGGTGGTCGCGATCAGACCTTTGGCGTACCGGCCGAGCAGCTCCCGGTCCATCCTGGGCTGGCGGAAGTAGCCCTCGAGGGAGGCCAGCGAGGACAGCCGGAACAAGTTGTGCATGCCCTCGGTGGTCTCGGCCAGCAGCGTCATGTGGGTATACGCGCCCGCGCCGGAGACATCATCGTCCCGCTGGGACGGCGTGCCCCACCGCACCGGCCGCTTGAGCCCGCGGTGCTCGGGCGCCACGTAGGCCTCGGTGCCGATGATCGGCTTGATCCCGGCCTTGGCCGCCTTCTTGTAGAAGTCATAGGCGCCGTAGACGTTGCCGTGGTCGGTCATGGCGATCGCGGTCATCCCGGCCTGCCCGCAGGCCTCGAACAGGCCGTCGAGCCGGGCGGCGCCGTCGAGCATCGAGTACTCGGTGTGCACGTGCAGGTGGGCGAACCCGCCGTCCCGTCCGCGAGCCGTGCTGCCAGCCGGATCTGCCGCCATGAAGTACCGCCTCCTTCAGGCATGCCGCCGGCAAGCCAGCGCCGGGATCCGTTCGACCCTAACCCAGACCGGCCGGGGCGGGCGCCCGGACGCGCCAGGGGACCGCGCGCCGGTTAAGACTCGGCCGCGAGCACCTCGAGCGACGCGGTCAGGTCAGCCGGATAGGGGCTGGCGAACTCCACCTTCCGGCCGTCGTCCGGGTGCGCGAACCCCAGCCGGACTGCGTGCAGCCACTGCCGGGAGATGCCCAGCCTGGCCGCCAGCACCGGGTCGGCCCCGTACAGCCGGTCGCCCGCGCACGGGTGCCTGACCGCGGCCATGTGCACCCTGATCTGGTGGGTCCGCCCGGTCTCCAGCCTGACCTCGGTCAGGCTGGCGGCCCGGAAGGCCTCCAGCGTGTCGTAGTGGGTGACCGAGGGCCGCCCGTCGGCGATCACCGCGAACCGGCCGTCGCCCGCGGGGTGCCGCGCGATCGGGGCGTCGATGGTGCCGCGCAGCGGGTCGGGATGGCCCTGGACCAGCGCGTGGTAGCGCTTGTCGACCTCGCGGTCACGAAACGCCTGCTTGAGCACGCTGTAGGCGCGCTCGCTGCGGGCCACGACCATCAGCCCGGTGGTGTTCGCGTCCAGGCGGTGCACGATGCCCTGCCGCTCCGCCGCCCCGCTGGTCGCGATCTGGTAGCCGGCGCCGAGCAGGCCCTGGAGCACGGTGGGGCCGGTCCAGCCGGGGGTCGGGTGCGCGGCGACGCCGGCCGGCTTGTCGACGACCACGATGTCCGCGTCTTCGTAGGTGACAGTCAGGCCGGGAACGATCTCCGGCCGCGGCTGGGCGGGCCCGTCGCCGGCCGCCGGCAGCGTGACGTCGAGCCAGTCCCCTGGCCTGACCCGGTCCGACTTGCCTGCCGGGCGGCCGTCCATCAGCACCGCGCCGGTGCCGATCAGGTCCGCGGCCCGGGTTCTCGACAATCCGAACATCCGGGCGATTGCTGCGTCCAGGCGCTCGCCGTCCAGCCCGTCGGGCACCGGGACCCGGCGCTGGGCCGGGACGGTCACGTGTCGTCGCCGCCGGGCGGACCGGGCTGGCCAGGCTGGCCGGGCTCCGGATTTCCGGCGGCCGGCTTGTCCTGGGCCGGCCCCGCGCCGCGCGGCGGGATCACCGAACCGTCAATCCGCACCCCGCGCACGGCCAGGAGCACGGCCAGTACGCCGCCGCACACGATGCACGAGTCGGCGACGTTGAACACCGGCCAGTGCGGCAGCTGGATCCAGTCCACCACCCAGCCCCGGAACGGCCCTGGCCAGCGGAAGATCCGGTCGGTCAGGTTGCCGGTCGCACCACCCAGCAGCAGGCCGAGCGTGATCGTCCAGGCCAGGCTCTTGATCCGCCGGGATGTGCGCAGGATGAACACGATCACGCCGAGCGCGATCAGCGCGAACACCACGGTCACCGACGGGCCGCCGATGCTGAACGCCGCGCCCGGGTTGCGAGTCACCCGCAGCTGCAGCAGGCCGCCGAGCAGCCGGACCGGGGCCCGGTTCTCCAGCGTGGCGACGACGACGGCCTTGGTGATGATGTCCGTCACCAGCACGACGAGGGCCACGGCCACCAGCACGGCGAGACGGCGCCGGTGCCCGGCTGGCGAGGTATGCGGGTTTGGCATCGTCACCGGCGGTCCGGCCTCACTCGCGGTCTTGTTAACGGTCAGCGCCGTTCCTCTCGCTGCTTGCAGCTGACGCACAACCTCGCCCGGGGAAACGCCTTGAGGCGGGCCTTGCCGATCGGCTGGCCGCACGACTCGCAGCACCCGTAGGTGCCGGCCTCGATCCTGGCGAGCGCGTGTTCGCTCTGGGCGAGCAAATCACGTGCATTGTAGGCCAGGGACAGCTCGTGCTCACGCTCATGCGTCTTCGCGCCGACATCGGCCTGGTCGTCGCCGGCGTCGCTGACCGCGTCCCCGAGCCGGGTCGCGATGTCCGATTCGGCCTGGCCGATCTCGGTCCTGAGCTCGTCGGCCTCGTCCTCAAGTCGACCCCTGACCTGCGAAATCTCCGTTTCGGACCAGGATCGTTCACCGCCGCGGACGGGGAACCGGGCAGCGTCGGACTGTGCGGCTGCGGTCATTCCCCGTCCCCCTTGGTGCAGAACCTCATGATGATCATGGCTGACAAGCGTCACCGGAGGATAAGTGCTCACCGGCGCGCATAGCAAACGGGCTGAATCGCAAACAAGCGGCATTACGATCCCCCGCTCGCCGGTGGCCCCGGAGCCGCGACACGGCAGGCCACGGGCCCGCAGCGACCCGGGCCGGCCGGCCGGGCCGCTATCGTGGCCGCTGCGCGGACGGTACGGGGGTGCTGATGATCCGGCAAGACGGGGGCGGGCCCGCGGGCGAGTACGCCGCCGCCCCTGGCCCGGCCGCCCTCGACCACGAGGTGCTGGCCGGCTGGGTCAGGACGAACCTGCCCGGCCGGCGCGCCGAAGCTGTCGCTGGCCGCCCGGCCTGGATCTGCTACGAGAGCCCGCCGCTGGGCGGCGGCCTGCCTGGCGTGCACCACATCGCCGCCTGCGCGGTCGCCGACCTGTACCTGCGGTTCATGACCATGCGAGGCTTCGCCGGCATCCGCCGGACCCTGCTGAGCTGTCACGGGCTGCCGGTCGAGGTGGCCGTGGAGTCCGAGCTTGGGCTGTCCGGGCTTGACGACATCGCTGCCTACGGGGCCGAACGGTTCGCCGCCCGCTGCCGCGAGTCCGTGCTGCGGCACGCCGCCGCGTTCGGCGCGCTGGACGAAAGGCTGGGGTGCTGGCCAGCCGGGCCGGCCGCCCGCACGATGGACGCGGATTACATCGAGACGACCTGGCGGTCGCTGCGCGAGATCTTCGATGCCGGGCTGCTCGTTCACGATGACCGGGTTGTTCCGTACTGCCCGCGTTGTCAGACGCCGTTGTCCGCCTGCGAGCTCGGGCAGCCCGGCGTGCACCGGCCGGCCGGGGGCTCCGACCTGATCGTGCGGTTCCGGCTGACCAGCGTGCCCGAGGGCGCACACCCGCGGCTGCGCGGCGCCGACCTGCTCGTCAGCGTCAGCTCGCCCTGGACGCTGACCGCCAATGCCGCGATCGCCGTGCACCCGCACGAACCCTACTCGATCGCCCGCCGGGCCGGGCACGAGGAGCGGGTGGTGGTGGCCGACGCCCGGCTGCCCCAGGTGCTCGGCGCAGACTGGCACGTCGCGACCCGGGTGAGCGGAGCCGAGCTGGCCGGGGCCCGGTACGCCGCGCCGCTGGCGGCGACAGCAGGCGGAGAGGCGGCCGGACACGAGACCGAGCGCGAGGTGGTGGCCAGCTACCTGGTCAACATTCGCGGCGGCACCGGCCTGCAGCATCTCGCCCCCGCCTTCGCGGTCCAGGACCGGGAGGCGGGCGCGGCCCACGGCTTGCCGGCGCCTGATCCGCTCGGCCCCGATGGCCGGTTCGCCGCCGGGACCCCGGTCGTCGGCGGCCTCTTCTTCACCGCCGCGGACCGCGTGCTGACCGAGCTACTGACCGACCGCGGCCTGGCGTTCTCCGCCCGAACTCACGAGCGGACCCGCCCGCACTGCTGGCGCTGCGGCGCGCCGCTGCTGTTCAGGTCCTGGCCCGCCTGGCATATCAGGGTCAGCGCCATTGGTTCCCGGCTCGGCGCCGCGAGCGAGCGGGTGCGCTGGCGGCCGCCGGCCGGCGGGGACGACCGGCTGCCTGGCTGGCTGCGCGGCGAGGCGGACTGGACCGTGTCGCGGTCCCGGTACTGGGGCACTCCGCTGCCCATCTGGGAGTGTGCGAGCGGGCACCACACCTGCGCCGGCTCGCTCGCCGAGCTCAGCGAGCTGGCCGGCCGGGAGCTGACCAGCCTCGACCCGCACCGGCCGCACCTGGACGCGGTGACGATCCGGTGCCGGCGGTGCGGCCAGGACGCCCGCCGGGTCCCCGAGGTGCTGGATGTCTGGTTCGATGCCGGGGTGCTACCGCGGGTCCCGCCGGGCCCTGGTCCGGTGCCCGCCGCGGACGCAGCAGTCGCCGAACTCGTCGCCGACCTCGTCGTCGACCCGGCCGATCACTCAGGCGCCTGGTGTTTCGCCCTGGCCGCGACCGGCGCCCTGACGAGCGGCCGGGCTCCTTTCCGGGCCGCGCTGCGGACCGGGCCGGTGCTGGATTCCGCCGGCCGCCCGATGAGCCGCCAGGCCGGGAACCTGGCCGAGCCCCTGCCGCTGATCGAGCGGCACGGAGCGGACGCGGTGCGCTGGTACTTCGCGCTGGCCGCGACGCCGGGAACGCCCCGCCCGGTGCCGGAGACCGCGCTGTCGGAGATCGCCGGCGGAGTGCTGGCCGGCTACCACGACGCCGCCAGGGTGTTCGTCCGGTGCGCGCGGGCGGCGGCCAAGCGCGGCGTTCCCTGGCCGCCGCCGGGAGGGCCGGGCCCGCCGGACCCGCCGGGAGCGCCGGACCGGCGGACCGCCGACGCCGGACCGCTGCCGGACCGGTGGCTCCTGAACGAGCTCACCGGGCTGGTCGCCGGCGTGACCGCTGCCCTGGATGATTACGAGCCCGCCATCGCCGGGCAGCGCATCGCCCGCTTCACCGGCCTGCTGACTCGCTGGTACCTGCCGAGGTCGGCGACCAGGCTGTGGTTCGGGCCGGGAACCGCCGGCGGCCTGACCGCGCTCGCGACGCTGCGGGATTGCCTGGACGTGCTGACCAGGGTGCTGGCTCCGGTGGCTCCGTTCGTGACCGAGCACGTGTGGTCGCTGCTGCGTCCGTGGCTGCCGGGCGCTCCGGACTCCGTGCACCTGGCCGCCTGGCCTGGTGTCACCGAGGATTATGACGAACGCCTCGCCGCCGGACTGTCGCTGGTCGGCCGGCTGGGTGCGCTCGGTGCGAACGCCAGGTCCGAGGCCGGGCTGACCCCCGGCCAGCCGCTGGGTCGCGGGGTGGCCGAGTTCCGGTCTGGGGGCGCCGGCGGTGACCTGGACGCGGCGCTGCACGCGGAGATCGCTCACGTTCTGAACGTGCGATCGGTGGAGCTAATTGACCTCGAACCCGGTCCCGGACCCGGCGCTGAGGCGGATCCGGTGCCGTGGTCGGGCGCCCGCAGGACCGGCTGGGCGCTGGCCGCGCACGACGGCGAACGGGTTGCGCTGGACCTGACGATCAGCTCCGACCTGGCCAGCGAAGGGCTCGCCCGAGAGGTGATCGCCGCGGCCCAGGCGGCTCGCCGCTCCCCTTGTCGCGGTGAGTTCGATCCCGGTGGCTGCGAGCCGGTCGCATTGTGGTGGCGCACCGAGCGGGCGGACGTGGCCCAGGCTCTGGACGAGCATGCTGGCCTGGTCGCCGCGGAACTGCACCTGGCCTCGTGCCGGGCGGCACCGCCGGACGGCCCGCTGGCGCCCGGCCCAGCCGAGTACACCGACGGCGCCCTCGGGCTCAGGTTCTGGCTCGGCCCGCTCGCCTGAATTGTCCCCAGCTGCTCGCTCCGGCCAACGGGCGGCGCAGTCGTCGGGTCGCGGGATGGCCGCGCACCGGATGCCCCGGTCATGTCGTGATGCTCGGTTCATGTCGTGTTGCTTGGACACCGCCGTGACCGCCATCCACCTGGCGTTCGGCCTGGAGGAGGGCCTGGCCGAGGCGATCACCTTGAACTTTTCTCTGACTGTCAGTGGGTCGTAGTAGCGTGATCGATAAGAAGTTCGACTGGTTCTTCTGATCGGCTGGAGGCGCGCGAATCTGATGGCAACCGGACCGGTTCCCCCGTTTCCCGGGCCTGGCGGGCCCGTGGATGAGCCGTCGGACGACGCGCCGGACCGGGACCGGGAGCCCGCAGGGGATGCGGAGCTGTCCGGCCCGGATGCCAACCCGCTGGCCGGTGCCCCGGCCGGCTGGCGTGAGGACGTCCCGGCCGCCGAGCTGGCGGACTGGTACGCCGAGGTGGACGGGCTGCCGGTGTGCGCGGACCCGGACGCGGCCTGGTTCGCCGCCGGGTGCCCGGGTTCTGGCGGCCCGGGCGGGGCCGCGGTGCTGCCGGCCGGGGTGTCAGTGTTCGGCACCGAGGAAGCCGGAGACAGCCTAGGTCCAGGGCCTTTGCTGGCCGGCCTGTCGGACCAGGCCTTCACCCACGGCCTGACCGCCCTGTCCGACGATGCGCTGGTCGGCCTGCTCCGCGCGTCGTGGCGGCTCACCGCCTGGCAAGACGGCGTGGAGCTGGCCGCGGTCGCGGAACTGGATGCCCGGCGGATGGCCGCGGCCGCCCGCCCCGGCTGGTCCCGGGCGTCGGAGCACGTAGCCGAGGAACTCGCAGTTGCGCTGGTACTGACCGGGCGGTCCGCGGACGGGCTGCTCGGCCTGGCCCGCGGCCTGGCCCGCCTACCCGTGGTAACGGCGGGGCTGGTAGGCGGCAGCATCGACCGGGCCCGGGCAGTGATCTTCGACGGGGAACTATCCGCCCTGGACGACGCGGCCGCCCGCGCCGTCGCCGAGGCGTTCATTGACCGGGCCGGGGCGCTGACGACGGCCCAGCTGCGGCGGGGACTACGGGCGATGGTGTTGCGCCTGTATCCGGACGCCGCCCGCACCCGGTCCCAGCGGGCCCGCGGCGACGCCCGGGTTGAAGCGTGGCCGGAACTGTCGGGGAACGGCGCTCTGGCCGGGCGGGAACTCCCCGCCGCCGACCTGGTCGCCGCGGACACCCGGATCACAGCGATCGCCCGGGCCCTGCAATCCGCCGGCGCGGCCGGGACGCTGGACCAGGTCCGCGCCGCGGTGTTCTGCGCCCTGCTCGCCGGCCGGGACCTCGACACCCTCATCCCCGCACCCGGCACCGAACCAGAAAACGGGCCCGGGCACGGGCCGGCGCCCAGTGACGGCCCGGTTCCCGGTCCCGGTAACGGCTCGGCCGGCCGGGTTGCCGGTTCCGGCGTCGGTCCGGGAGCCACGGCGGCCGGGCTGGGGGCGCTGGCCGGGTCGGTGCACCTGACGCTGCCGGCCGCGACCTGGCTCGGCTGGTCCGACGGCCCTGGCGAAATCCCCGGCTACGGCCCCGTCGACGGGCAGGCCGCCCGTGACCTCGCTCACCGCCTCGCCGGCCACCCCTCAACCCGCTGGCACGTCACCCTGACTAGCCCCGAAGGCCGCGCCGTCGCGCACGCCTGTGCCATACCACCGCCCGGCGGGACGGGGCCGCCCGGCACAGCGCCGGGCCCTCCGGGCGGGACCGGGCCGACCGCCGGCACCGGGCCGCCGGGGCGGGCCGGACCGGTCGCGGCGTGGCTGGCCGGGCTGGAGTTCGCGTGGCTGGAAACCGCGCCGTGCACGCACCGGCGGGCGACCGGGGCGTACCGTCCCGGAGCCCGGCTCCGGGAACTGGTCACGATCCGGAACCGCACCTGCGGATTCCCCGGCTGCCGCCGCCCGGCCCGGCACTGCGACGCCGACCACACCCGCCCCTGGGAAGACGGCGGCCCGACCTGCGAATGCAACCTCACCGTCCTGTGCCGCCGCCACCACCGGGCCAAGCAAGCACCCGGCTGGCACGTCGACCATCCCGCTCCTGGCATCCTGACCTGGACCACGCCACACGGCCGGACCTACACCAGCACCCCGGAGCCCTATCTCGTCTGACGGATCGCGTCAGGGCCCAGCGCCTGGCCGCGCCTTGGTCAGCCGACGGCGGCGTCGGCGGCCTCCGGGTCGGGCTTGCACGCCTTACACGGAACGCATCCGCCGTTCCTGGCTGCTTGCCGGGGCATCAGATCGAGGTCGTCGCCATCGAGGAACCTGATCAGCAGGCAATCGCTGCGGTGATACCTCGTGATGCCCGGCACGACCGCGACCTCCAGGTCATCGCCCGCGCCGGCCGGAGCCTCGGCCGCCGGGGCTGACTCCTGGCTGGCCGCGGATACATCGGCCGGGGCGGGCGTGGCCGTGCCCTCGACTGCTGGAACCGCCTCGCCTGCTGACGTCGTCCCGCTCCCCTGAACTGGCTGCCCCGAAGCTGGCTGGTCCGCAGCTGCCTCCTCAGCAGTTGCCCTATCCGGGATCTTCCTGTCCGCGGTCGTCCTGTCCGCGGCTGGCTCGCCCGCTGGCACCTCGTCGGCGGACGTCTCGCCCGCCGGTCGTGTCGTATCGGTCATCGGGGGCTTGTCCGACCGCGCAGGCCCGTCTGACAGCGCGGGCTTGCCTGACAGCGCGGGCTGACCCGACGACACGGCACTCTCTGACGACACGGGACTGCCTGGCTGCCCAGGCGTCGGCAGAGACCCGATCGCAGGCTCAGCCTTGCCACCGAGCCTCGCATCGTCGGCTCCGGTGACCTCGTTCGCCACCGGGGGCTGCTCCGGGCCTTCGGAATCTGGCCCGGACCTGGTTTGTTCCGCCGCAGGCGCCGACGTCCGGCCAGCCAGCACGGTCTGGTCCGCGGGAGCGGACCGGGTTCCGGGAATATCCGGGCTGACGGCCCGGACAGGTTCCTCACCGGAACGCGATGCCATCACACTCGCGGCCCGCTGTGACTCGCGTTCGAGCCTGGACGGCCGGTACGACCGGCCGGGTTCCGGCCCGGCAGCAGATCGGCTCGCTGCAGGCTCGCCCGGGCCGGGCTTTTCCGAGCCGGGCTTGTCCGGGCCGGGCGTACCGGGACCGGACCTGAGCGGGCTGGGCACGGACGCCCGAGGAAGTGCCTTGGCCTCGCGACCGCTGGATGTGCCGAGGCTCGCTGGTGCCTGGACGCCGCCCGTTCCAGCGTTAACTTCCGGTGGAGTCTCGGGAGCATGCTGGGTGCGGGGCGCCTGCTCAGGCACGCGAGGACGCTCGTCGGGCCGCAGATGCTCGGCGTTCTCCCGGCCCCCGCCCTGCTGGCGGTCGGGCGCATCCAGAACCTGGCCGGTGGCGAGCTTCCTGGCCGCGCGGCGTTCCTTCCACGACAGCCGCTGATCTGGGCCGGGTCCCTGCTCGGGCTCGACCGGTGAGCCGTTACCCGTTGTCACGCTGGCTGAACCACTGACCACTGAACCACTGACCACTGAACCACTGGCCGCTGAACCAGTGGCCGCTGAACCATTAGCCGGAGTTCCGCGGACCGGTTCCGGAACGGCCTGCGCCGGACTCTGCGCTCGGGCTGTCACCGGCTTCGCCAGCTCCACCGGTGCGGGCTCGGCCTTCTGGCGAACGGTTGCTGCGCGCTCCGGCAGCCCGGGCACGCCGGCGGGCTCCGCGATATCCGGTCGGACCGGGTCCGATTGGGCCGCTGCAGCCCATGCCTCGGCAAGTTTCGCGTCCGCCGACGGTACGACGGCGTGGAGTTCCTGACCTGTCCTGACGTCTGTTTCCCTGGCCAGCCCCGCGGCCGCCGGAGCCACGATGCCAGCGGCCTGCGTGCCGCGCTCGCCGGGCCGCGCGGCCGCAGCCCGGGCCACGGCCGGCGCGAAGATCTCGTGCCGCAGCGACACGACGACCACCAGGAACATCAGGAGCGCCAGCGCGCAGACGCCGATCGAGATCGCCACAAGCAACAGGCTGCCGGCAACGAGACCCGTTGCCAGCAGCCCGAATGCTATGACTACTACCGCGAGCACAGCCCCGAACCGGATCACGCCCGTTCTCCGTTCGAAAGGCTAGGCCGCGCCGTGATTATCGGCGATCGTGCTGACCGGTGTCGGCCGGGTGGTAGCCGCCGTTGTGGCCCATCGGCTCGGACATTCCCGAGAACGGGGCACCCGACGGGCCGCCCCCGTTCCGCATGTGGCCGACGCCAACCGGGATGGCTGGCTGCGGGCCGGTCGCGGCCACGGCCGGGAACACCCCGCTGTCGGCCGCACCCGC
This sequence comes from Streptosporangiaceae bacterium, assembly GCA_051004215.1. Taxonomy (GTDB): domain Bacteria; phylum Actinomycetota; class Actinomycetes; order Streptosporangiales; family Streptosporangiaceae; genus Chersky-822. The sequence goes on from JBPCKO010000006.1 coordinate 31,660, forward strand.
CTCCAGGTCGCGGAGCTGGCCCTCCAGGTAGGCCTTGAGCCGGCTGCGGTACTCGCGCTCGAAGGCTCGCAGGTCGTCGACCCGGCGCTCGAGCTCCTCGCGGGACTGCACCAGGGAACCCATGGCCTGACGGTGCCGCTCCTGCGCGTCGCGCTCCAGGCTCTCCGCGCGCGCCCGCGCGTCGCTGGTGATCTGCTCGGACTGACGGCGCGCCTTGGTCAGCAGGTCATCGGCCTCGCGGCGGGCCCGGCTGAGGGTCTCATCGGCCTCGCGGCGGGCATCGGCGATCGCCTGGTCCGCGGTCTGCTGGGCCAGCGCCAGCACCCGGGCGGCGGTGTCCATGTTGTCTTCGGCCGACGACTTGTGCATCGACATCGGCTCGGGACGACGCTCGGGCTCCTGCCGGTGCGGCGGCTCCTGGGACATCAGGTCAGAACCGTCCATGTGCGGCGAGTTCAGCGGCTGCTGCTGCTGCTGCTGCATCTTGCCGCCGCGGAGCACCTCGGCCAGCTTGGCCCGCAGCTCCTCGTTCTCCTGGATCAGGCGGTCAAGCTCGGCCTCGACCTCATCCAGGAAGGCATCCACTTCTTCCTCGTCGTAACCGGGCCTGAGCCTGGTCGTGCTGAACTGCTTGTTCCGCACATCCGCGGGCGTCAGTGGCATGTCCATATCTCCTAAGCGCGTGAGTCCCCTAGGCAGGCTACCTGCATCAGAAGCTGCTTACTACCGATAGCAACACAATGATCACGAGAAACAACAGCGTGTAGCTGAGGTCTAGGGCAACACTACCGAGCCGCACGGGCCGAAGGTAGCGCCTTAGCAATCTCAGTGGCGGATCAGTGACCGTGAAGATGATCTCGGCCACCCGCGCGAGCAGCCCTGATGGGCTCCAGGAGCGGCTGTACATCTGCAGCATGTCGATGATCAGGCGGCCGATCAGCAACAGCAAGTAGAGCCACAGCACGTAGTAGACGACGGTCAGGAAGATCGTCACCGGGACACACCGCCATCCGGGCGCCGCCTGCGCCTGTGCACGCCCCGCTCCATGATTCCCGCCCGCATGTCCCTGCTCCGGCCGACCTGAACCTGATTCAACCCCGATCCGCGTCCGAGCCTAGCTCTGGTTAAAGAAGTCCCGCTCGGCGATCCTGGCCTTGTCCTCCGCGGTCACCTCGATATTCGCCGGAGACAACAGGAAGACCTTGTTAGTGACCCGGTCGATCGAGCCGTGCAACCCGAAGATCAGCCCAGCGGCGAAGTCCACCAGGCGGCGAGCGTCGCTATCGACCATCTCGGTCAGGTTCATGATAACTGGAGTGCCCTCGCGAAAGTGCTCACCGATTGTCCGGGCTTCGTTATACGTGCGCGGATGCAGCGTGGTGATCCTGGTCAGGTCGGTCGCGGGCATGGTCTCGACCGCGGGGCGCTGCTCGGTCCGCACCCGGCCGTCGTCCGGGACGAAGGCGGCCTGCCTCTCGTGCACCTCGGCGTGCTCGGTGTACTCGGTCACGTAGTCCCCGTACTCGTCCATGTCGCCGTACTCGTCGGTGTACGGATCGTCATAGCGATGGTCGTCCTCCACCAGGCCGAGATAGACCGCCATCTTGCGCATCGCGCTGGCCATCGTCAGTCCTCCGTCAATGCCGCGGTGTAGCAGACATCGGTGCAGCCCAGCTCCCGCCCGCGTGCCACGCGACGGACATTACCTGACGAAGGCGCGCCGGCCGCCAAGCAACGCCGTACCGACACGTACGTGTGTCGCACCTTCTGCGATGGCCTCCTCCAGGTCACCGGTCATGCCTGCGGAAATCATCATTGCTCCCGGATGAGCCGCCCGCACCGCCGCGGCCAGCCCGGCCAGCCTGGCGAAAGCCGGCCGGGCCGGCGCGCCCAGCGGCGCGACGGCCATCACCCCGCCGATCACCAGGCCCTCCTCGGCGGCGACGGCGTCGGCCAGCCCGGGCACGTCGGCCGGGTCGGCGCCGCCGCGGTCCGGATCGGGCCCGGGATCCAGGTCGGCCTGGATGAGGCAGGTGATCACCCGCCCGGCCGCGCGCGCCCGGCGGCCGAGCTCCGGCACCAGACGCGGCCGGTCCACCGAATGCACCACGTCGGCGTACCTGACTACGCTCTTGGCCTTGTTCACCTGCAGCTGTCCGACGAAGTGCCAGCGCAGCGGCGGTTCCAGGCCGGCGCACGCGGCCGCCTTGGGCGCCGCCTCCTGGTCCCGGTTCTCCCCGACGTCGGTGACGCCGAGCCCGGCCAGGAGCCGAACGTCGGCGGCCGGGAACGTCTTGGTGATCGCGATCAGCGACACCCCGGCCGGGTCGCGGCCCGCCGCCTGACAGGCGGCCGAGATCCTGTTCCGCAACGCCACGAGGTTCCCGGCCAGTTCGGCCGCGCGGGGTCGCGATCCGGACTGAGGATCGTTCATCGCGCCGGTCCGGTCATGCGGACCGTCCGCGCGGCGCCAGCCAGATCAGGCCCGCGAACCGGCCGGTCGTGCCGTCCCGGCGGTAGGAATACAGCCCTGGCGACTCGGCCGTGCACCGGGCGTCATCGCGCACGGACCCGACTCCGAGCCTGGCCAGCTGACCGCGCAGGCCGGCCCGAAGGTCGAGTCCCGGCGTGCCCGCCCTGGTCACGCAAGCTGAGCCGGGGACCAGGGCGCCGACCTCGTCCCGCATGGCGGCCGGTACTTCGTAGCACTGCCCGCAGATCGCGGGGCCGACCACCGCGTGCATGCGGCTGGCCTGCGCGCCGGCCGCCGTCATCGCCGCGATCAGGGCGGGCAGCACGCCCGCGGCCATGCCGGGACGCCCCGCGTGCGCGGCCCCGGCCAGGCCGGCCACCGGGTCGGCGATCAGAACCGGCGCGCAGTCGGCCCCCAGCGCGCCGAGCGCGATCGCCGCCGAGTCGGTATAGACCGCGTCGGCCTGCGGGGCGGCTCTGGCGTCGGCCTGCGGGGCGGCGGCCTGCGGGGCGGCTCCGGCGGCGGGCGGCGGCGGGTCGGCCAGGTAAGCGACGGCGTTGCCGTGCACCTGGCGCATCCAGCCCAGGGTCCGCGGCCCTGGACCGAGGTCGCGGAGCACGATATCCCGGTTGGCCGCCACCGCGGCCGGATCGTCGCCGACCCCGGTACTGAGATTGAGCGAGCCGTACCGGCCCGTGCTGACCCCGCCGTCCCGCCCGGTGAACAGCACCCGCACCCCGTCGCACAGCTCACGAGGCCTGGCCGCGAGGGCGGGATCGGTACCAGGACCGCCGCTCACGTCAGGCAGCTCGCCCGGCCGACGATCATTTGAGGAAGTCGGGCACGTCGAGCTCGTCGTCTTCCTCGAACACGACCGACTTCCGCCGGGTGCCCGCGCCGTCGGAACGGCCGCCCTGCACGGGCACGGCCTTAGCCGCCGTTCCGGCACCGGTCTGATCGGCCCCTCCCGCCGCGCTGCCCGCACCTTCGGCCGCTTCCCTGGCCGCCGGCCCGGCGCCCGCGGCCCGCTGCGCGGGCACCGGATCGGCCGGCGCGTGCGAGCCCGCCGGTCCGGGTCCTGACCCGCCAGGCTGGCC
>JBPCKO010000007.1:0-5357 GCA_051004215.1 Streptosporangiaceae bacterium
GGAGGCATGCAGGGGGGGCGGAAGGGAACTGCGGGATGGCTCGGCCCCCGCGGCCGCCGACCCTCCGTCCCGGCGCCCCCGCACCCCTAAGCAGCTCGCCCGAGCGCGGCGGCGGGCCGCGCTGACCAGGTTCTGGCGCGAGTTCCGCCGGGACCGGCGTGGCATGATCGGGCTCGGCGTTCTGGTGTTCATGATCGTCGTCGCGCTGGCCGCGCCGATCCTGGCCAACGCCCGCGGCCTGAACCCGATCTACGCGAACGCGACCGCGAACGTCGGCCCGAGCCTGCACGACTGGCTCGGCACCGACAACGACGGCCGGTCCGTGCTCACGCTGCTTATCTGGGGCGCCCGCAACTCCCTGCTGGTCGGCCTGACCGCGACGCTGATCTCGATGATCGTGGGCGCGCTGTTCGGGGTCATCGCCGGCCACTTCGGCAGCGTCGGCCGGTCCGGCGGGCGGCTCGCCGACAACGTCCTGATGCGGGTCACCGACTGGTTCCTGGTCGTGCCGTTCCTGCCGCTGGCGATGGTCGTGGCCAGGACCGTGGGCCCGTCGCTGGGCGTGATCATCCTGGTGATCGGCCTGACCTCCTGGCCGGGCACAGCCCGGATCGTCCGGGCCCAGGCGCTGGCCGTGGAGACCAGGCCGTACCTGGAACGGGCTAAGGCACTGGGCGCCGGGCACTGGCATCAGATGTACCGGCACGTGCTGCCGAACGTGATGCCGCTGCTGCTGGCCAACACGATCCTCACCGTGGCCGGCACGATCCTGGCCGAGACCACGCTGTCGTTCCTCGGCCTCGGCGACCCGACCAGGCCGACCTGGGGCGAGATGCTGGGCGCGGCCTACGACAACGGCGTCGGCACCGGCAACATCGTCTGGCTGCTCGCCCCTGGCCTGGCCGTGATCGCCGTGGTGATGGCGTTCACGCTCGTCGGCCACTCGCTCGAGACGGTGCTCGACCCGAAGCTGCGGGAGCGCTGATGAGCCTGCTCGAACTGCGCGACCTGGCCATCACCTACTCAACCGAGGGCGGCCCGATCCCCGCGGTCCGGGGCGTGAACCTCAGCCTCGAGGCCGGCCAGACCCTCGGCCTGGCCGGCGAGTCGGGCTGCGGCAAGTCAACGATCGCGACGTCGATCCTGCGACTGCTGCCGTCCTCGGCGACGGTCAGCGGACAGATCCTGTTCAACGGCGAGGACATCCTCACGATGAACTGGGGCCGGCTGCGCGCGGTCCGCTGGGCCGGCGCCTCGATCGTGTTCCAGGGCGCGCTGCACTCGCTCAACCCGGTCCGCCGGATCGGCAGCCAGATCGCCGAGCCAATCCTGCTGCACGAGCCGGGCACCGGCAAGGAAGCCGCCGTCCGCCGGGTCACCGACTTGCTCCGCGCGGTCGGCCTCCCGGCCGACCGCGCGGCCAGCTACCCGCACGAGCTGTCCGGTGGCAAGAAGCAGCGGGTCATGATCGCGATGGCGCTGGCCTGCTCGCCGAACCTGATCATCGCCGACGAGCCGACCACGGCGCTGGACGTGATGATCCAGGCCCAGGTGCTGAACCTGATCGCCGACCTGGTCGCCGACCGGGGCATCGGCATGATCATGATCAGCCACGACCTGTCCGTGCTGTCGGCGACCTGCCAGCGGCTCGCGGTCATGTACGCCGGCCGGATCGTCGAGGTGGGACCAGCCCACGACGTCTTCACCAGCGCCCGGCATCCCTATGCCGAGGCGCTGTCCTGGGCGTTCCCGATCATCGGGGACATCAGAACCCGGATGAGCCCGCGCGGGCTGCCCGGCGACCCGCCGGACCCGGCCGACGTGCCGTCCGGCTGCAGCTTCCATCCCCGGTGCTCGGTCGCGCAGCCGGAGTGCCCGGTCCGGCAGATGGAGCTCTGGCCAGCCGGGGACGGCCGCCAGGCCGCCTGCGTACGCGTCCTTCCCGGCGGCGGCGGGCCGAGCGCGGACGACGAGGGGGGCCGTAGTGGCGTTCCGAATGAAGAAGCGACCGATCAGTCAAGCGAGGCCGTCACATGACCGCGGGCACCAGCCAGGCCGCGCCCAGGAGCCCGCGGGGCAGCGCCGCGCCGGTGCTAGCCGCGAAAGACGTCAGGGTCGAGTTCGCCGGCCGGGGACGGAGCCGCGGGGTCGCCCGGGCGGTTGACGGGGTGAACCTGGACATCGCGCCCGGCGAGATCCTCGCGCTGGTCGGCGAGTCCGGCTGCGGCAAGACCACGCTGGCCAGGACCATGCTCGGGCTGGAACGGCCGACCAGCGGCGAGGTCAGGTACTCCGGCCAGCCGCTGTCGTACGGCTCGCGGGCGCTGCGCGGCTACCGGCGCAGCGTGCAGCTGGTGCTCCAGGACCCGACCGGGTCGCTGAACCCGCGGCACACGGTGTACGAGGCGGTCGCCGAAGGGGTCCGCATCCACGGCCTGGACAACGAGGAAGCCAGGGTCGCCGACGCGCTGTCCCGGTGCGGGCTGCGGCCGCCCGAGCGGTTCTTCCAGCGCTACCCGCATGAGCTGTCCGGCGGCCAGCGCCAGCGGGTCGTGATCGCGGGCGCCCTGGTACTGGAACCGAGCGTGCTGGTGGCCGACGAGCCGGTCGCCTCGCTGGACGCCTCGGTGCGCGGCGAGATCTTGTCCCTGCTGCTCCGGCTGCGTGACGACCTCGGGCTGGCCGCGCTCGTGGTCAACCACGACCTCGGCCTAGCCTGGAACATTGCCAGCCGGATGGCCGTCATGTGCCCGGGGCGGATCGTCGAGGTGGGCACGCCCGAGCAGGTGTTCGCGCACCCGCAGCACCCGTACACCAAGGCGCTGATGTCGGTGCTGCCGGAGTCGCCAATCGACCCGATCGTGCTCATCGGGGAGCCGCCGGACCCGACCCGGATCCCGTCGGGCTGCCGGTTCCATCCGCGCTGCCCTGAGCTCGCCTCGGGGGCTGCCGCCGGGGCCGGGGTCGCGGCGGCGTGCACCGGCGCTCCGCTGCCGGTCCTGCCCGCCGCCCTCGGCTCAGGCCCGGTCCAGAGCCAGGTCGCCTGCCACCTCGCCGACGCCCAGGGCCCGTCCAGCTAGCGGACTGCGCCGCGCCAGGCAGGCCGCCCGCCCGCACCCCGGTTCCGGCCGGCGAGCTGGCGCGCAGCCGCTGACCCGCCCCGGTCCGGCCCCCGCCTTGGCGAGCTACCGCGCGGCCGCCCAGCGGCGGACCGCATCGATCCGCTCGCGGATCTGGGCGCCGGTCGCCTGGGCCAGCGCCGGCCCGCCGCAGGACCTGCGCAATTCCGCGTGGATCGTGCCGTGCGGCTGGCCGGTCCGGTGATGCCAGCCCGCGACCAGCCCGTTCAGTTCTTTCCGGAGCGCAGCCAGCGTCTCCCGGGTCGCCTGGGGAGTGTCCTGCGGTGAACCCGCCTGGGGCGGCACCACCGGGCGGCCGCCCGCCCAGACTCCCGGGCCGCGCTTGCGCATCTGCTCCGCGTGCCGTTGCTTCAGCAGCAGCGCGACCTGGTCGGGATCCAGCAAGCCGGGCAGGCCGAGGAAGTCCTCATCCTCGGGCGACGCGCCGAACTCGCCGCCGTCGTAGAGCACCCGGTCGAAGTGGGCGGTCGACTCCAGCGCCTGGAACAGCGTCTCCTCCAGCCCGTCGCGGTGATCGCGGCGCTGGTTGGCCTGGTCAAGCGCGCCTTGATCCTCCTCGTCGGCGGATCGCGGCTTGAGCACGTGGTCGCGCTCGGCCTCGAGTTCGGCCGCGTAGGCGAGCAGCACAGGGACCGAAGGCACGAACACCGACGCGGTCTCGCCCCGGCGCCTGGCCCGGATGAACCGGCCGACCGCCTGCGCGAAGAACAGCGCGGTGCTGGTACTGGTCGCGTAGATGCCGACCGCGAGCCGCGGGATGTCCACTCCCTCGGAGACCATCTTGACGGCGACCATCCACCGGTCGTCGGAATTGGTGAACGCGGCGATCTTCTTGCTCGCCGACCGCTCGTCCGACAGCACGACCACCGGCCGGTGCCCGGTCAACCGCCTGATCAGGGCCGCGTATGCCCTGGCGTCCTCGTGGTCGCCCGCGATCATCAGGGCGGCCGCGTCCGGCATGCTCCTGCGGACCTCGCTGAGCCGCGTGTCCGCCGCCTCGATCACCCGGGCGATCCACTCACCCTTGGGGTTCAGCGCGGTCCGCCACGCCTGGGCCATCATGTCCGCGGTCATCGGCTCGCCGAGCGCGCCGCTGATCTCGTCCCCCGCCCTGGTCTGCCAGCGCATCTGGCCCGAGTAAGCGAGGAAGATGACCGGCCGGACCACGGCGTCGCCGAGCGCGGGCCCGTACCCGTAGACATAGTCGGACGCGCTGCGGGCCACCCCGTCGGCGTCCAGCGTGTAGCGCACGAACGGGATGGGGTTGGCGTCGCTCCGAAACGGCGTTCCGGTCATGCCCAAGCGCCGTTTCGCGGGCTCGAACGCCTCCCGCGCCGCCTCGCCCCACGACAGCGCGTCCCCCGCGTGATGGATCTCGTCGAAGATCACCAGCGTGGCCCGGAGCTGGGTGCGCTGCCTGTGCAAGGCCGGGTGGGCGGCTACCTGGGCGTAGGTCACGGCAACGCCCTGGAAATCGGCCGAGGCCCGGCCCTGGGAGTTCTTGTACGCCGGGTCGATGGCGATGCCCATGCGGTGCGCCGCGGCGGCCCACTGGTATTTCAGGTGCTCGGTCGGCGTGACCACCGTGATCGCCATGATCTCGCGCCGGGCGAGCAGCTCGGCCGCGATCGTGAGCGCGCACAGCGTCTTGCCCGCCCCGGGCGTCGCCACCATCAGGAAGTCCCGGCGCCCGGTGCGGAAGTAAGCGTCGTAGGCTTCGCGCTGCCAGGCCCGCAGCGAGACAAGCAATTCGGGCCGCGCCGCCGGCCGGGTGCCGGTCTGTTCGCCCGCGGCTGGCCGCCGCGCCGTTGGCGGTGCGGCGACCGGAGCGCTGAGAAAGGCCGGGCTTCGCCCGGCCTTATGCTCGCCTTCGGTCTCCTCCGGGCCAGGTCCCGCTCCCCCCGCTCCGCCTTCAGAGTGACTCCGGTGGCCGGTGACCTGGCCGGGGGTACGGGTGCTCACGAGGGCAAGAGGCTACCACCGGGCACCGGCACCTTCCTGGCACCGGCACACCGACTCCGCCCGCTTGGCCAGGTGCTTTCCCGCTGCCCGGCCTGGCGCCTGCCCCGTGGCCCGGATCCCCGCCCCGGCAGGCCGCACGGCGGCCCGGTGGCCAGCCTCTCCCGGCTGCTGGCCCGCCTCCCCGCGCCGCCCGGCAGCCCGCCTTCCCGCGCCACCCGGAAGCCCACCTCCCCGCGCCGCCCGGCAGCCCACCGC
>JBPCKO010000008.1:0-6561 GCA_051004215.1 Streptosporangiaceae bacterium
AGACCACGCTGCTGATGGTGCTGCTCGGCTTCGTCCCGCCCGCCGCCGGGACGATCACCGCCGGCGGCGCCCCTGTCGCCGCGGCCGGCGGCACGGCCGGGTGGGATGAGGATCGGTGGCGGGCCCAGATCGGCTGGCTGCCGCAGCACCCGACGCTGTTCGCGTGGTCGGTAGCCGACAACATCGCGCTCGGCCGGCCGGAGGCGTCCCGGTCCGAGATCGAGCGGGCGGCCGGGCTGGCCGGGGCGGCCGACTTCATCGCCGACCTGCCCGGCGGATACGGCACCCTGCTCGGCGAGCGCGGGCTGGCCTTGTCGGCCGGGCAGCGCCAGAAGGTCGCGCTGGCCCGGCTGTTCCTGCGGGACGCGCCGCTGCTGTTGCTGGACGAGCCGGCCGCGCACCTGGACCCAGTCAGCGCGGCCGAGACCGGCAGGGCAATCGCGGACCTGGCCCGGGATCGTACCGTGCTCATGATCACGCACGGCGAGCCGCCGCCGCTGCCATCGCATCGGACCCTCGCCGTGGCCGGCGGCACGATCACCGAGCTCCCCTCCCATGCCAACATGCCCGCCGCCCCCAATTCCCAGCGCATTGAGGTGCCATTGGTGGGGGGCGCACCAGCGCGGGGGGCGGGGTGAGCCTGGAGGCGGGCGGGGGCCGGGCGGTCCCGCGCAGGCTCCTGGCCGGGACCGGCGGCCGCAAGACGGAGAGCGGGCCGCTGCTGCGGTTGCTCGTGATGGCCGGGCCGCTGCGCGGGCGGCTGCTGCTTGCCGCCGGCGCGGGCGCGCTGGCGACCGGCTGCGGTGTCGCGCTGCTCGCGGTCTCCGGGTTCCTGCTCGCGCGGGCCTCCCAGCACCCGGACATCGCCGCCCTCGCGGTCGCGGTCGTTGCGGTCCGCGGGCTCAGCGTCGGGCGGGCGGTCTTCCGCTACGGCGAGCGTCTCGCCTCGCACGACGTCGCGTTCCGCGTCCTCGCCCGGGTTCGGGTCGCGATCTGGCGGCGGCTTGAGGTGCTGGCCCCGGCCGGGCTGCCCGCGTTCCGTTCCGGCGACCTGCTGGCCCGGCTGGTCAGCGACGTCGACGCGACCCAGGACCTGTTCATCAGGGGAGTCGCGCCGCCGCTGGCGGCCGCGTTCGCCGGTGCCGGCGCCGTGCTGGCCTGCCTGGTCCTGGTCGCCCCGGCCGGGCTGCTGCTGGCGGCCGGGCTGGCGGCGGGCGGAGTCCTCGTCCCGCTGGCCGCGCTGCGGGCGGGGAAGGCGGCCGCGCACGGGGTCGCGCCGGCCAGGGGACAGTTCGGCGCCGCCTTCGGGGACCTGATCGACGGCGTGGCCGACCTGCGGGCGTTCGGCGCCGACGAGGTCGCGCTCGAGCGGGCCGGGCGGGCGAACCGGGAACTCGCCGGGCTGGGGCGCCGGTCGGCCTGGGCGTCGGGAATCGGCTCGGGGCTGGCCAGCCTGGCCGCGGGCCTCACGCTGTGGGGGGTGCTGGTGCTCGGCGTCGCGGCGGTCGGCTCGGGCGCGCTGAGCCGGGTCCCGCTGGCCGTGCTGACCCTGACCGCGCTGGCCGCGTTCGAGGCGGTGACGACGCTGCCGGCGGCGGCCGTGCAGCTGAGTCAGGCCAGGACGTCGGCGGCTCGCATCGCCGAGGTCACGGACGCACCCGATCCGGTGCGAGAGCCGGCCCGCCCGCGGCCGCTCCCTGCGGCTCGCCGGGTCACGGTCAGTCTCCGCGACGTCAGGGCCAGGTACGCACCCGGCGGTCCGATGGCCGTCGACAGGATCAGCCTGGACCTGCCGCCCGGCCGCCGGGTCGCGCTCGTCGGCCCCAACGGGGCCGGCAAGTCGACCGTCGCCGCGGTGCTGCTGCGTTTCCTCGAGGTGGCCGGCGGCTGGGCCACGCTGGACGGGCACGACCTGTCCGAGTACCGCGCGCAGGATGTGCGCGCGGTGATCGGCGGTTGCCCGCAGGACCCGCACATCTTCGCGGCCAGCATCGGCGAGAACCTGCGGCTGGCCAAGCCGGACGCCAGCGACGGCGAGGTCATGGCGGTCGCGGCCCGGGCCGGGCTCGCGGACTGGCTGGCCAGGCTGCCCGACGGCCTGGACACCCAGGCCGGTCCAGGCGGCGCGGCTCTGTCCGGCGGCCAGCGGCAGCGCATCGCGCTGGCCAGGGCGCTGCTCGCCGGCCCGGCCGTGCTGGTACTGGACGAGCCGGCCGCCCACCTCGATCCGGCCGGCCGCCGGGCGTTCCTGGCCGACCTGTTCGGCGCGACCGCCGGGCAGACGGTTCTGCTGATCACCCACGACCTGGACGGCCTGGACCAGGCCGACGAGATCGTCGTGCTGGACCGCGGCCGGGTCGCCGAACGCGGAACCCACGCCGAACTCGCTGCCGCGGGCGATCTGTACCGGCGGATGGTGGCGGCCGGCACCCGGGCGCCCGGCCGGGCCTGACCGTGATAACCAGGACGGATGCGCAGGCTGACCGAGATCACCGCGGACGTGCTGGTCGCGACTGCGGTCAAGTACACCACCACGTCGACCGTCGTCCGCGGCGATGACGGCGGCTGCCTGGTCGTCGACCCGGCGGTCAGCCCCGCCGAGGTCGCCGGACTGGCCGCCGACCTGGCCGAACTCGGGCTGCGTCCGGCCGCCGGGTTCGCCACTCATCCGCACTGGGACCACCTGCTGTGGAGCCGCGACCTGGGCGCCGCGCCGCGGTACGCCTCGGCCGTCGCGGCCGAGGTCGCCGGGCGGGAGCGGGACGGCCTGATCGAGGGTGTGCGAGAGTCGGCGCCCGGACACGAGCTGGAGCTGTTCGCCCGGGTCACGCCGCTCGCCGGGGCCGGCACCGCAATCGGCTGGGATGGCCAGGAAGCGATCGTCGTCACCCATCAGGGGCATGCGCCGGGCCACAGCGCGGTGTTCCTGCCCCGCGACGGCACCCTGGTGGCCGGCGACATGTGCTCGGACCTGGAGATCCCGCTGCTGGATACCGACCGGCCAGACCCGGTCGGTGACTACCTGACCGCCCTTGAGCTGCTCGCGGCGCTCCCGGTCGAGCGGGTGATTCCCGGGCACGGGCACGTCGGGGACGCGGCCGAGTTCCGCCGCCGGCTCGATGCCGACCGGCGTTACCTGGACGCGCTGAGCCGCCGGGCCGAGCCGGAGGATCCCCGCCTGGCCGAGGAGTGGCTCGCCGCCGAGCACCGCCGGCAGTCGGCCACCTTGTCAGGCCAGGCCTGACGTCGTAAGGTAATTCCTGACAACTTCGTCAGGCTGACCCTGACAAGCCGCCGGGAGGAGCTTCCGCATGACCGAGACCACGTCCGCCGCCCCAGCCAAGCCCGACGATGCCGAGCCCGCGACGGCGGAGGACAAGGCGGCCGAGCGAGCCGCGATCGTCTGCTCGTTCTGTATCAAGCCGACCGGGGACGTGCAGAAGATGATCGCCGGGCCCGGGGTGTACATCTGCAATGAGTGCGTGGACCTGTGCGTGCAGATCATCGCGTCCGCGGACCAGAATGAGCCGATTCCGCCGAGCTGGGAGCACCGGCTGTCCGACGACGACCTGCTCACGATGCTGCCGAAGATCGCGGCCACCGGCGTCCAGGTGGACCGCCAGCTGGACAAGTTCGTCCGCCACGCCAGGAGCCGGGGAATCACCTGGACCAGGATCGGGACCGCGCTCGGCACGACCAGGCAGTCCGCCTGGGAGCGGTTCTCGGGCGAGGACTAGCCGCTGCCGCCCGGCCCGGCGCAGCGCGGCGGCGGGAGATCGCAGGACAGCGGAACATCGCAAATGAGGTAGACACCACCCCGGGCGAGGACGCAGAGAGTCGGGCCCATGACCCTTCGCATCCAGTGCCCGTGCATCGACGCGGCCGACCCGGCCACACTCGCATCCTTCTGGGAGTCCGCGCTGGGCTGGCGCCGTACCCACGAGGAAGAGGACGGGGTCGTGCTCGAGCCCCCGGCGGGCAGCCGCGAGGATGGCATCGTCCCCGACCTGCTGTTCCTGAAGGTCCCGGCGGCGAAAGCGTGAGCTGGGTGGTCATGGCCGACCCGGACGGCAATGAGTTCTGCGTCTTGCGCGCGTTCACGCCGGCGGAACTGGCGTCGCCGTAGCCGCGGCCGGCCTGGGCCAGGGTTGCATGGTCCCCGGGGACGCGGGCAGATTGTCCAGGTGACCCCGCAGTGGCCGTGGTGGCGGATCACGAGGACTGCGCGGCAGGGCCTGGCGCTGCGGCCTTGCGCCGGCGAGCGGTCCGTGCGGCGTCCGAAGGGCACGATGAGGTGAGGTGAATCCGCGGATGTGGTGGGAGTACGTGATCGCGGTGATCGTCGTCGCGGTAGCGATCTACGGCTTCGCGTCGCTGGCCGGCTTCGAGACGCGGGTGCTGACCCGCAAGACCGACCGCTCGGCCGAGCAGATGTATCCGAATTACGCGGGCCGCAAGCGCCGCAAGCGCCACCGCGACGGCTGAGGCGTGAGCGCCAAGGCGTGAGCCGAACTGCCGATCTGGCCTGGCTGCGTTCGTGGACCCAGTGAGCGACGATCGAGACCACGGGAGGTCGCAGGTGCCTGCATCAGTGCTCTATATGTCGATGTCACTCGACGGATACATCGCGGGTCCGAACGACGGGCCGGGCAACCCTGGCGGCGACGACTTCATGCGCCTGCACGAGTGGTACGGCGACTTCTCCCCGCCTGCCGGGCCGGGGCCGTCCGGGCCATCCCGCGATTTCCTGGACGAGATCTCATCTACCGGCGCGGTGGTAGCGGGCCGCCGTACGGTGGAGCAGGTCGATCACTGGGGCGGCGATCATCACGGCGTCCCGATCTTCGTGCCCAGCCACCGGCGGCCCGGTCCTTCGGTCGCGAACTATCCGCTGGTGACGTACGTGACCGGCGGCATCGCCAGCGCGATGGCCCAGGCTAGGGCCGCCGCCGGCGACGTCCGGGTGATCGACACCACGGAGGCCACTCACATCCGCTACCGCGTCCGTCGCTAGGGGCGGCGGGCGGCAGTGGCCGCGGCATTACCTGGACCAGCCCCCGTGCGCGGTCTCGCCGCCCCACTGGTCCGGCGCAATGTCGGCCAGCGTCTCGGTGAACGTCCAATGATGGCCGGCCAGGTCTTCGGCGGTGTACTGCCGCTCGCCGTACTCGAAGTCGGTCGGCTCCATCAGGATCTGCGCGCCGGCCTGCCTGGCCCGCTCGCAGTGCGCGCGGGCGTCCTCGACGCGAACCATGACCGAATGCGTGGTCTCGCCGGGGCGCGGCGGCCGGCGCTCGCCGCGCACGTCCCCGACGATCACGGCGCCGCCGTCACCGGCCGACAGCTGCGACCGGTGATCGTCGCCGATCTTGACTCGCTCGGCGAAGCCGAACGTGTTCTCCAGCCAGGCCACGGCCGCCCGCACGTCGGGGTAGATGAGCACGGGCGTAACCGGGGGCGGCGGGCACGAGCGGTTCAGTTGCATGCAGGCCAGCGTAGCCGGGCAGGCCGGCGCGAGCCCCGGAGTCGGCCAGCGGGCCCGGATTAGCCGTGCCTCCCCGGGCGGGCCACGAAGTCCTCGGCGGGCCTCTCGGGGTAGATCTCAGGGGCCGCGTGCCGCCCCCGCGGCGCCGCCTGGCCGGCCGGAACGCCGGCCTCCCGCTTCGGCGAGGCGGGCCGGCCGGGCGCCGCGTCCTGGCGCGACGTGCCGATCTGCTCCAGGTACCGCTCGGCCGAGGCCAGGTCGTGGTCATCCCGCCTCCGCCGGCGGGTGAGCCAGAGCGGGAGCGCGATGACCGCGGCGACGATGACGACGGCGATGGGCACCAGTATCCAGAGTGCCGGCATGAACAGTTCCTTCCCCCGTGGGTGCCGGCTCGGGCCGGCGTTGCCTAGTTACCGCTCTCCCCGATCCTCGCGAGTATGCGCTGACGCCCGGAACAGGGCCGTGAGCAGGTACGGAGCTCCGAACAAGACCGAGCCGGGCGGCTGCGGCTCCATCGGGCGGACTTCCACCTCGGCCAGCCAGGCAACGGCGGCCTGAACCGGCCATCCCGGCCCGCTGCTGCGGTGAGCGTCTCGCCGGTCGCTGCGCAGGCAGTGATCGCGCCTGCGCAGGGTGGCCACCTCAAGTGCCATAACCGTTCGTTTCCGAGGCCTTACAACGCCTTCCGCCCCCGCGATCATCCGATCAAAGTCTAGGGGACTGGCCACCGATGTCAGGGATTGGTCTACTCACTCAGCACCCGGCGCGATGATTCGACGGATCGGCTGGCGAGGCTCTGACCTGCTTATAGTCGGGTGGCCCTGTGAGGACTTGAACCTCGGACCTCTTCGTTCTTCTTCCCAAAGCCAACGCTGCGTCGAGCGTGCCCGGCCAAGTCACATGCGGCACTCGTTCCCGTCGGGCTCGTGCAGCCTCCCAGCCGGGATGCCAGCACGTCGACCTCGCACCCCGGTTGCCACGGGTCGAAGCCGTGCTCAATCAGCCAGCGGACCCCCCGCAGGCTTCGCAACGACCACCAGGCGCGGATGAGGTCGCGGTCGACGTCGGTGCCGTAG
>JBPCKO010000009.1:0-9307 GCA_051004215.1 Streptosporangiaceae bacterium
CCGCCCGGCAGCCCACCTCCCCGCGCCCCCGACCCCGCGCCGCCCTGACTCATGCCGCCGGCAGCGGGCGTACAGCGGCGGGGGCGGGCTGCGGGGTCGAGCCAGGCAGGCTGAGCCGGGCGGCCGGCGCCGGGCAAGGCTGAGCCGGGCGGGCGGCGCCCGCACTGGTACGGACGGCCGCGGGCAGGTCAGATACGGCCGGCCGCGGCGAGGAGTTCGCGCACCTGATCGGGGGGGAGACCTCGGGAGCAGTGCCCGTCCCGGCCTGTCACCGTCGGGGCCGCCAGCAAGCTGTTGAGCACCGCCTCCTCGGTGGCCTCGACGACGGCCGCGAAGTACGGGTCCAGGCCCCGCCCGGAGATGAGGCCGGACGCCCGGGCCGCGGCGCCCGCCGCGCCGGACCGCTCCGCGCGCAGGCCGGTCGCCAGGGCCAGGAAGATCTCGCCGCTGCCGTGGTGCGCGAACGATCCCGTCCTGGCCAGCCCGAGCCCGGACCGCCTGGCCAGCCGCGCGCAGGCCGCCGCGTCCAGCGGCGCATCGGTGATCGTGATCACGATGCACGACCCGGCCGGCGGGGGTGCGGACGCCGCGGGCCCGTCAGAGGGCAGCATCCGCCCGACCGGAACGCCGTCGATGGTCAGCCGCTCCTGGTCGCCGAAGTTCGACATCACCAGCACGCCGACCACGTAGCCGTCTGGGGTCAGCCGGGACGAGGAGCCGATGCCGCCCTTGAAGCCCAGGCAGCTCATCCCGGTGCCGGAACCGACCGCGCCCTCGGCCGGCGCCGGCCCGCCCGCCGAGGCCCGGGCCGCGGCCAGCGCGGCCGCCACGTCCCCGGCGTCGACCTGCATCCGGCGGGACTCGGACAGGAAGCTGTCGTCGCACTCGGCCACGACCGGGATGATCACGTCGTCAGCTCCGATGCCCGGGTCCTCGGCCATCATCAGCTCGCAGGCCGCGTTGTAGACCCGGCCGACCTGCATCGTCGAGGTCAGGAAGATCGGGGTCTCGACCAGGCCCCACTCGCCCGCGGCGATGAACCCGGTGCACTCGCCGGCCCCGTTCATGATCGCGCCGCCGGCCGGGACCGGGCGCCGGAAGAGGTTCCCGCCCGGATCGATGACCGTCACGCCGGTGCGAGCCACCCCGCGGCCGTGCGGTGGCGGCGGCTCATCCCGCCACACGGTAGCGTGGCCCACACCCACGCCGGGGACGTCCGCTATTGAGGCGGTCTGTCCGTTTGGCAGAATACCTATCCTGATGCCGAGATCGGCGGCCCGTGTCACCCGATGATCATCGCTGACGGGCCGGCTCCGGTCCTGACCGGCCCACGACCAGCACGCCGCGCGCGAGGAGAGAACCGGATGCCTGGCCCCGTCCAGCCGAGCAGTACTGCCCTATCCGGACTCCCAGTCATCTGGGGCCAGAACTCCTCGCTCCACGAGCCGTCCGGCGAGATCTGGCTCGGCGTCTGGGAGGAAGGAACCGAGGTCCCGGCCCGGGCTCAGGTGCTTCTCGAGGCCCTCGCCGGCGCTGGCGCGACCATTACCGCGGCGCTGCCGCACGAACGCGACGCGCTGCTGACGGTCCATGATGCCGCGCTGGTCGAGCATCTGGCCACGGTGTGGGACCGCTGGGAGCGGGCCGGCTACGTCAGTGAGCACGGCCGTACCCGGGTGGTGCCCTACGTGTTCCCGACGCCCGGGCTGCTGGCCGGGTTGCCGATGCGGTCGCCCGCGGCGCTGCACGGGGAGCTGGGCCGGTTCTGCTACGACACGATGACGCTGGTCGGACCCGGTAGCTGGGAGGCCATCGCCGCGGCCGCGGATTCGGCCCTGACCGCAGCCGGCCTGGTCGCCGGGGGCACCCGCCTGGCCTACGCGCTGTGCCGGCCGCCGGGCCATCACGTGACCAGGGACGCCTACGGCGGCTCGTGCTACCTGAACAACGCGGCCATCGCCGCGCAGGCGCTGCGGGATGCCGGGGCCGGCCGGGTCGCCGTTCTCGACATCGACGCGCATCACGGCAACGGCACGCAGGCGATCTTTTATGACCGGCCCGACGTCTACTACGGCAGCCTGCACGTCGATCCCGGGGCGGGCTGGTTCCCGCACTACGCCGGGTATGCCGGCGAACGCGGTTCCGGGGCCGGGGAGGGCGCGAACCGCAACCTCCCGCTCGCGCCGGGAACCTCCGACGACGGCTGGCTCGCAGCGATCCGCGACCTGTGTTCTGACGTGGCCCGCCGGGGCGCCGACGCGATCGTGCTGTCACTGGGCGTGGACGCGGCCGCGGCCGACCCGGAGAGCCCGCTGCGGGTCAGCGCGGCCGGGTACGAGCGGGCGGGCGAACTGATCGGCGTGCTCGGGCCGGTCGTCGCCATCCAGGAAGGCGGTTACGACCTGCCAAGCCTGGGCGGCCTGGTCACGGCCACGCTGGCCGGCCTTCGAGCCGCCTCGTGATCATCGGGCCGGTTCCCCGCCGGGCGGCTGCTCCTCGGGCCCGCTGCCTCGTGAGCGCCCCTTCCGTTGCCCGTCGCACGGCCGTCTCGCCGGATCGCGCGGCCGTCTCGCCACCCCGCGCGGTTGCCTGGCCGGACCGCGCGGCCGCCGCGCCCCGCCCGGAGGGTCGCCGGTGAACGCGCTGCTCGCGCTGGCCGCGTCCGTGCTCTGGGGTTCCTCGGACTTCGGCGGCGGCCTGATCTCCCGCAAGCTGCATCCCTCGGCCGCCGTGCTGATCTCGCAGGCGATCGCGCTGGCCGGGCTGGTGCTGCTCGTACCGTTCCTGCCGGTGCCCGGCGGCTGGTACCTGCTGACCGCGGCGGTGGCCGGCGTCGTCGCGACGCTCTCGCTGGCCAGCTTCTACCGGGCGATGGCCGACGCGCCGATGTCCCTGGTCGCACCGATCACTGCGGCCGGTACCTGCATCCCGGTGCTGGTGGGGGTGGCCCGGGGCGAGCACCTGAGCGTGGTGCAGGGAGCCGGGATCGTGGTCACGGTCGCCGGGGTAATCCTGGCCTGCGGTCCGGAGTTCCGCGGCGACGTGCACGCCCGCCGTCAGGCGATGATCTTCGCGGTGCTGGCGGCCGCGGGCTTCGGCGTCGCCTACACCTTGCTCGCGCTGGCCGCCGGCGACGGCAGCCTGTACGGGACGCTGCTGCTGCAGCGGATCGGCGGCCTGGTCGCGCTGACGCCGCTCGTGCTGCAGGCCCGGATTCTGCGGCAGGTGACCCTGACCGCCCGGCGGCTGGCCGCGCTGGCCGCGATCGGGATCTCCGACATCATCGCGAACGGCTCCTACGCGCTGGCCGCCAGCCGCGGCGACCTGGCCATCGCGGCCGTGCTCGCCTCGCTGTACCCCGTCGTGACCGCGCTGCTGGCCCGCGGGGTACTGGCCGAGCGGCTGCGGCCGGTGCAGTCGATGGGCGTGGTCGCGGCCCTCGGCGGCGTGCTCCTGCTCAGTTCGTAAGCCGGAGCATGTGGTCAGAGCCAGTCCCTGACCCTGAACACCACGTACAGCGTGAGCGACGTCACGATCATGATCGCGACCGCGGCGACGACCCCCCAGGCCTTGCCGAAGCCGGAGTAGGGCACGTTCATGCCGTAGAACCCGGTGACAAGCGTCGGGACGGCGACGATCGCGGCCCAGCTGGTGACCTTCTTGGTGATCACGTTCATCCGGTTGGCCTGCACGGTCAGGTTGGTCTCCAGGATCGTGGTGACCAGGTCGCGCAGGCTCTCGGTCCACTCGGTCGCGCGCAGCACGTGGTCGTAGACGTCCTGGTAGTAGGGCGTCAGCTGATCATTCACGATGCCCAGGTCCCGGCGCAGCACGGTGTTCACGACCTCGCGCATGGGCAGGACCACCCGCCGAAGCAGCACCAGGCTCTTGCGCAGCTCGAAGCTGCGCCGCTGCACCGTCTGCTGATTTTTCTTGTTCTCTTCAAAGAGCTGGTCCTCGATATTCTCGATGTCGTCGTCCAGGGCCTGCACGGCCCAGAAGTAGCCGTCCACGATGTTGTCGAGCAGGCCGTGCAGCAGAAAGCCGACGCCGTCCTTGGCCAGGTCAGGGCTGCCGTCCCAGTAACTCACGACCGCGCCGATGTCCAGCCCGTCGTCCTTGCGCACGGTGATCAGCGCCCGGTTGGTGATGAACGCCGACACCTCGCTGGTGGCCAGCCTGCCGGTGACCTGGTCCAGGTGGACCCCGTAGGCGGTCAGGAACAGGTGCGAGGCGTACCGGTCCAGCTTGGTCCGCTCGTGTTCGTGCACCGCGTCCTCGACGGCCAGCGGATGCAGGCCGAACTCCTCGCTCAGCACGCTCAGGTCGTCCCGGTCCGGGTCGTGCAGGTCCAGCCAGACGATCGTGGTGTCGTCCTCAGCCAGGTAGTCGCTGATGTCGGCGACCGGGAAGCCCTCGGCGGCGAGCTTGCCGTCGCGGTAGACGCGGGTCCTGGCCTGGCATTTGGTGGGCGTGGCCGAGCTGACCGTAGCGGCCGCGGCCGCCTCGGGATCATTGCCGCGGAACGAAACCCGGCCTCCGGCGCTCATCTCACCACCCCCGCTGCGTTGTCCTGGCGCGATCCGACATCGTACCCGGACCGGTAGTTACCAGGCACTTCGCGCGGCAAACGGGACGGCCGAGAACGCCTGGCCGCCTTGAGCGGTCACACGGCCGGCCGGGACCTGCACCGTGCAGTCCGACAGCGCCCAGCGCTGCCCGTACCGCTTGCCGAGCCCAACCGATTCCAGGACAGCGGTCATCTCGTGTTCCTCCTTCAATGGGCCCCCGGCCTGACGACCCTGGGCGCCGCGGCAGCCGGACCGCTGCCCTCGTGGTTGCCGTTGCCAGCGCCGCTGTTGCGGAACGTGTCGGCGAACAGCGCTTCAATGCTCTCCTCGCCAAGACCGGACTGGCGGGCGCTGGCGAGCCAGCGCTCCAGCTCCGTGCGTAGCGGCCCGTGCGCCGCCAGCGAGTCGTCGGCAAGCGACTTGGTCACGAAGGTCCCGACTCCGGCCCGGGCCGAGACGAGCCCTTCGTACTCCAGTTCGCGGTACGCCTTCAGCACGGTGTTGGGATTGATGGCCAGCCGGCCGACCACGTCCTTGACCGTCGGCAGCTGGTCGCCCTCGCTGAGCAGGCCGAGCCGGAGCGACTGCCGCACCTGCTGGATGAGCTGCAGGTAGGGCGACACCCCCGACCGGCTGTCCAGGTGGAATTCGATCACTGCGCCCCGCTTAATTAACTAGGTTGCTAGCACTATAGGACTCTACCTACCTGGTCTGTCAAGGGCCGGCTCGGACCAGCGACCACCACACCCCTGGTTCTCCGGCGCAGCAACGTGGTGACCTAGCTGTCGTCAGAGCAGCAGCAGGGTCGCCACGTTGTCGCTCGCATGGCGCGCAGGGGACGCGGGGCGGAGGGAGCCGGGCGGGCGGAGGGAGCCGGCGGGCGGAGGAAGCCGGCGGGCGGAGGGAGCCGGCGGGCGGAGGAAGCCGGCCGGGTGGAGGCGGCGGGGCTAGCTGCCGTCGGGGAAGCCGCCGCGGTGCAGGATCATCGGATGGCGCGGCAGGGCGGTCCACGGGCTGGCGAGCACGGCCCTGGATTGGGCGCGGTAGCGGCTGCGGGCGCGCCAGCCGTTCTCATACGGCCGCAGCCCCAGCGCGATCGTCGGCGCACCGCCCGTGCCGTGCCCGGCGAAGTCGCCCAGGACGGCGCGCAATCCGGTGACCACCCCACGGCCGATCCGGTCCTCCCAGGCCTGCTCGACGGCGCGCCAGCGCCGCCCGTACCGGTCCCTGGCGACTCGGCCGCGCCCGGTCAGGCTGACCGCCTTGCCCCGGGCCGCAGCGGGATCGGTGCCCGCGACCGCGAGGCCGCGCCGTTCCAGGAACCCGATCGCTGACTGGACCGCCTCCTTGGACACGCCGCCGAGGAGCGGAACATGGCGCAGCGGGATGGCCCGGTCCGTCAGCGCGGCCAGCACGTCGGCGGTCATCGGGAGCGACAGCCGCGACTCCGCCTCGTAGTCCACCGTGAAGGCGAGCAGCGCCCTGGACAGCAGCGTGTCCATGGAGGCGGCCGCCTGGTCCGGCACCCCGGCGGCATTTAGCTGCTCGGCCGCCGGGCTCCGGTATCCCGTGCGCATCCCCGCCAGATACGTCACGACCGGCAGGTAGAGCGGCGCGGGCTGGGCATTCTGGCCCGCGACGGCGGTCAGCGCGACCCGGAGCTGCGCGATCAGGTCCGCCCCGAACCGGTCCTGCCAGCGCCGCTCGACCGTGCCTTCCAGCCGCATCCAGACCGCCTGGGCGTACCGCCCGGCCGCCGTTGGGCGCACGGCCGGATCGCCGACTGACTCCTCCGACCGCAGGTAACCCCAGCGCTCCAGTCCGGCGAGGTTGGCGCCGAGCCCGTCCAGGCTGGCCCGCGGGACGCCCTCGGCGAGCACGTAGCGCAACCCGTTCTGCCACATGGCGACCGAGGTCAGCCAGGGCGCACGGAACGGGCGGCCGGACGACGGCAGCACGGGCTCGGGGCCGCCCGGCCCGAACAGGGCCGTCCGGTGCGGCATGTGCTGCTCGAATTCGTTGTCCAGCTCGATCGTCCAGGCCACCAGTAGCCGGGACAGGCAGGCGGCAAGGCCGTCGCCTGCCGGATCGCTCATGCGCATTAGCGTAGGCGACTGATCTGTCCCGAACTGGGTAGCCCGGCTGCCATGCACGCAGCTCCAACCGCCAGGGAAGGCCGTCCATGAGCGAGCAGGCCAAGGACGGCCGGCCGCAGGCGTCGGGCGAGACCAAGCGCACCGTCATCGTCGCCGGGGTGGCCAACGTCATCGTCGCGGTGATCAAGGTTATTGCCGGCATCCTGACCGGGTCGAGCGCGATGCTGGCCGAGGCGGCCCACTCGGTGGCCGACACCTTGAATCAGGTGTTCCTGCTGACGTCGATCTTCAAGTCCGGCCGGCCCGCGGACGAGGAACACCCGTTCGGCTACGGGCAGGAGCGCTACTTCTGGTCGCTGCTCGCCGCGTTCGGAATCTTCATCCTCGGGGCCGGCTTCTCGGTGTTCGAGGGCGTGCTCGCGCTGATGAGGCCGCACAGCGACTCGGGCAGCGCGCTGATCGCCTACATCGTGCTGGTCGCGGCCGGCGCGGCCGAGGCAACCTCGTTCCTGCAGGCCTACCGGCAGATGAGCAAGGAAGCCCGCGAGGAGAACACCGAGCTGCTCGAGCATGTGAAGAGCTCGCCCGACACAACGGTCAAGGCCGCCCTGTTCGAGGACGCCGCGGCGATGGTCGGCCTGGCCCTGGCCGCGCTCGGCATCGGCCTGCGCCAGCTCACCGGCTCCGGTGTCTACGACGGCGCGGCCTCGATCGCGATCGGCGTGCTGCTGGTCGTAGTGGCGTTCCGGCTCGGCCTGGATAACAAGGACCTGCTGATCGGCAAGGCGGCGGACCAGCGCGACCTCGACGAGCTCCGGCATGTGATCGAGTCGACCAAGGGCATCGACGAGGTACACGAGTTGCTGACTATGCACCTCGGCCCCGAACACCTCATCGTCGCCGCGCGCGTCTCGCTGGCCGACGGGCTCAGCGCGGATGACGCCGAGGACCTAGCCGACCAGATCGACCGCAAGCTGTCCGACGCGGTGCCCGAGGTGTCGCACGTCTTCATCGACCCCACGCCGCGCGAGGCCGAGCGCCGCGAGCGCGCGGGCAAGCGCGAGCGCCTCGGGCTCGCCAGTCCCGACGACGGGCCGGACGGCGGGCCAGACCGCAGCGGGCCGGACGGCGGCGGGCCGGACCGCGGCGGCTCGGATGGCGACGACGATGGCGCCCGCGACCAGCAATCGGCCGGATCGCGCGCCGAGTGAGCGGGGGGCCGGGCCCCCGAGCATCATGGAGGGCGTGAGCGGAACCCGGCCCGATGGCTTGTTCGGCGCCCTGTTCGCCCGGGGTGACGCTGGCCCGGGCGACCAGGCGTGGCTGCAGGCCATGCTCGACACCGAGGCCGCGCTGGCCCGGGCGGCGGAACGGGCCGGCCTGGCCCGGCCGGGTTCAGGAGCGGCGGTCACCGCCGTCGCCCGGGCCGGCCTGATCGACGCCGGAGCTCTCGCGCGAGCCGCGGCCGGCCCCGGCAACCCCGTACCCGCCCTGGTCAGGGCCTTGACCGACCTGCTGCCGCCGAGTCAGGCGGAAGCGGCCAGCGCCATTCACCTCGGCGCGACCAGCCAGGACATCATCGACACGGCCGCCATGCTGGTGGCCAGACGGTCGGTGCGGGCTACTCAGGCCAGCCTGGCGGCCATCGCGCAGGCCTGCGCCACGCTGGCCGGCCAGAACGCGGCCACCGTGATGTCCGGCCGGACGCTGCTCCAGCAGGCCGGGCCGGTCACCTTCGGCCTGGTCGCGGCGGGCTGGCTGACCGCGATCGACGAAGCGAGGGAAGACCTGCACCGGATCGCCACGACCCGGCTGGCGGTCCAGTTCGGGGGCGCGACCGGAACGCTCGCCTCGCTCGGCGAGCAAGGCCCGGCCGTCGCCGCACTGCTCGCCGGCGAACTCAGCCTGGCCGAACCGGTGCTGCCCTGGCACACGGACCGGCAGCGGATCATCCAGCTCGCCGCCGCCCTGGCGGGCACCTGCGCGGCGCTGGGCAAGATCGCCAGGGACGTCAGCCTGCTGGCCCAGACCGAGGTCGCCGAGGTGCACGAGAGCGGCTCCGGCCGGGGCGGGTCGTCGGCGATGCCGCACAAGCAGAACCCGGTCGCCTCCGTCGTCGTGCTCGGCTGCGCCAGGCAAGCGCCCGGCCTGCTGGCCACCCTGACCGCCGCGGCCGAGCAGGAACACCAGCGGGCAGCCGGTGCCTGGCACGCCGAGTGGCTGCCGCTGTCCGACCTGCTCGCGCTGACTGGCTCGGCTGCCGCCTGGTCGGCCGACCTGTTCGCCGGGCTGCGGCCCGACCTGGTCCGGATGCGGGCCAACCTGGACGCCAGCCGGGGCCTGCCGCTGGCCGAGAACATCACGTCCTTGCTGACCCCGGCCCTCGGCCGGCTGCCGGCCCACGATCTGGTGACCAAGGCCGCCCGCCGAGCGACCGCGCAGGGCACCGGCCTCGCCGAGGCCTTGCTCGGCGATGCCCAGGCAGCGGAACTCCTCAACGGCGCCGGTGTCGGCCCGCCCGAACTCGAGTCCGCGCTGAATCCGGAGAATTACCTCGGCGCGAGTCAGGCGTTCGTCAGGGCCGCAGGGGGGGGGGCGGATGGGAAAGACGAAGACCCGAGCGAAAAGAGAGAGGAAGCA
>JBPCKO010000010.1:0-10392 GCA_051004215.1 Streptosporangiaceae bacterium
TGCCGGTACCGGTCGTGTGCACCGCGGAGATCTCGGGGTCGACGTGGAACCGGCTGGCCTGCACGCCTAGCACGGCGACCGCGTGGTCCACCGCCGGGAGCAGGCTGGCCAGCCGCCCGGGCGGCCAGACCACGACCCGCGCGGTCGTGCCGAGCGCGTCCCGGTCAGCGGCCGCCACGGCCGCCGAACCGACGCGGACCCGGCTCCAGGGCTGGCGGGTGGTCACGGGAAACTGGGTCGCTGTCATCAGTTGTCACCTCCGCCGCCGCCGGCCCCGCCGGCCGCGCCTGATCCGCCCGAGGTCACCACGGGCGGCTGGACCGCCGGGGCACTCGGGCTGGCCGGGCCCGGGCTAGCCGCCCCCGGCTTCGCGGCCGGACTCGCCCTCCCCCCTGACGTGCTGCTGCTCCCGGCGCCGTTCACCGGGATGGAGTGGGCCAGGTAGCCCGTCGTGACCGCGACGCCCGCGATCAGCGCGGCCGCGGTCCAGGTGGAGGCCCGGCGCAAGCTGCGGAGCCCGTTCTCCCGCGGGTAGCCGGGGTAGCCGCGCGGCGGCCCGTAGTCGTAGTCCTGCCAGTCCCAGGCCGGGCCGCGGCCCCGGGGCGGCTCGTCGTAACCGGGAAGGCGCACCCGCTCTGCTGGCCCGGGGGACGACCCCCGGAACCCCCGCTCTGCTGGCCCGGGGGACGACCCCCGGAACCCCGAGTCGGGCCCCTCGTGTTCGTTGTCCATGTACCCACAGTGCCGCGGGGTCGATTCGACCATCGTGAGAGAACGATGTGAGCGGCTCACATCTTTCCGCGCCCGATCCGGCAGGCCGCGCGGCGTGGCCGGGCAGCTGCCCGGTATTGCGTAGCCTGCCGGTATGCGCGTGCTCGTGGTCGAGGACGAGGCTCGGATGGCCCGGCTCATCAAACGCGGCCTCGAAGAGGAGGGCCACGCCGTCGACGTGGGCGCCGACGCTCCTGAGGGCCTCTGGCTGGCCACCGAGAACAACTACGCCGCGATCGTGCTTGACGTGATGCTGCCCGGTTTCGATGGTTTCGAGTTGTGCCGCAAGCTGCGGTCGGCGGGCGACTGGACGCCGGTGCTGATGCTGACCGCGCGGGACGCGTTCGACGACCGGGTCCGCGGCCTGGACGCTGGCGCCGATGACTACCTGGTCAAGCCGTTCAGCCTGCTCGAGCTGGGGGCGCGGCTGCGGGCCCTGGCCCGCCGCGATGACCGGGCCAGGCCGGCGGTGCTGAACAGCGGTGACCTGAGGCTGGACCCGGCCGCCAAGCGGGTCTGGCGGGGTGAGAGCGAGGTGCAGCTGTCGCCGAAGGAGTTCGCGCTGCTCGAGCTGTTCATGCGGCACCCGGGCACGGTGCTGACCAGGTCCCAGATCCTGGAGGCGGTCTGGGACTTCGCTTACGACGGCACCTCGAACGTGGTCGACCAGTACGTGACCTACCTGCGCCGCAAGATCGACACTCCGTTCGGCCGGCCCGACATCGAGACCGTGCGCGGCATGGGCTACCGGTTCTCCGGGCCCGGGCCTGGCTAGCGGCCGTGTCGATCAGGTTGCGCGTAGCGCTGGTGTTCACGCTCTCCTTGGCGGTCGCGTTCGCCCTGGGCAGCTGGCTGTTCCTGACCCAGCTGCAGGCCCAGCTGGTGCGCAACACGCTCCAGGCGCGGCTGGTGCCGTACTTGCCGGCCGCGGCCCAGGGCCGGGGCCCGATCAGTGCACCAGAGAAACTCCTGGTCCAGGTCATCGGCCCGTTGGGACGGGTGACCAGGCACAGCGGGGACGCCGGTACCGCGCCGATGCTGTCCGCCAGTCAGCTCGGGCGGGCCAGGGCCCGGTTGTTCACCGGGACCGTGACGGTCGACGGCGAGCAGGTCAGCGTCGCCGCCGAGCGGGCCGGCCCGCCCGGCACGGTGGTCGTGGCCGGGTCCGCCAAGGAAGACCAACTGGTCACCCGCACCGTGCAGACGTCAACGACCGCGCTGATCGCGGGCGGCGTGGTGTTCGTGCTGATCGGCGGGCTCGGCGCCTACTGGCTGGCCGCGGCCGCGCTGTCCCCGGTCGAGCGGATGCGCCGCCAGGTCGCCGCGCTGTCGGTCGGGGACACCGCGGGCGGTGTGCAGGTCCCGAGGACCAGGGACGAGCTGGCCGCCCTGGCCGGCACCATGAACGACCTGCTGGCCCGGCTGCACGAGGTGCTGGCCAGGCAGCGCGGGTTCGTCGCCGATGCCAGCCACGAGCTGCGTACCCCGCTCGCCGTGCTCGGGGCCGAGCTCGAGCTGGCCGGACGGCCGGGCCGCAGCCGCAGCGAGCTGGCCAGCGCCGTCGCCAACGCCGAGGACGAGGTGGCCAGGCTGACCAGGCTCACCAACGACCTGCTACTGCTGGCCCGCAGCGACGAGGGCCGCCTGCCGGTCAGGCCGGCCCCGGCCGACGTCGGCCTGCTGCTGGTCAGTAGCGCCGAGCGGGCCGCCGCCCGGGCCGCCGAAGCCGGGGTGCGGTGCGCCGTAGACGCGCCGGCCGGGCTGGTCGCCGACCTGGACGAGGACCGGATCCGCCAGGCCGTGGACAACCTGGTCGACAACGCGCTGCGATTCGCGCCGCCCGGCTCGGTCGTGCGCGCCGCCGCCCACGCGGCCGGCGACAACGGCGGTGACCTGGTGATCGAGGTCACCGACACCGGGCCAGGGTTTCCCGAGGAGTTCCTGCCGCACGCGTTCGAGCGCTTCAGGCGGCCCGACAGGGGCAGGGCCAGGTCCGACGGCGGGGCCGGCCTCGGCCTGGCCATCGTGGCCGCGATCGCCGCCGCCCACGGTGGCGCGGCCAGCGCCAGCAACTCGGCGGACGGCGGTGCCGTGGTCAGTATCCGGCTCCCTGGCGCCGTCGCCGCCGCCCTGGCCGCTCCGCCGGGCTAGCCGCTACGCTTCGGCGATGCTCGCGGTCAGCTGGGACACGGTGCGGCTGTTCCTGCACGTGCTGGCGGCCACCGTCTGGGTCGGCGGCCAGCTCACCTGGCCGCGCTGGTTCCTGTGCTGCGCCGGGTCAGCCAGAATGCGCCGCGGATCGCTGCGCGGCGGTTCTACGTCGTCGCCTGGCCCGCCTACGGGGTGCTGGTCGCGACCGGCACCTGGAACATCGCCGCGGCTGGTCATATGAGCGCGAGCTACCAGGCGACGCTGACGGCAAAGGTCGCCGTCGTGGCCGCGTCCGGCATCACGGCGTTCCTGCATACCAGGGCCAAGACCCCGGCCGGCCCGGCCATCTGGGGCGCGCTCACCGGCCTGACCGCCCTGGGCGCCCTCTTCCTCGGCATCCAGCTGGCCGGCTAGCGCCGGGCTGTCCGCCCCTATGGCTCGCCGCGCGCCCACCTAAAGATCTTGGACACTTTCGCGGTATTCGCCGTCGGCGGGTGGCCGGGGATCCGGCCCGACCGCGGGTCAGTGGTGCTTCTTGGGCTGCCTGACCACCAGCACCGGGCAGATCGCGTGGTGCAGGCAGCGGACGCTGATCGACCCGACCAGCGCGTCGGTCAGGCCGCCGTGACCGCGGTTGCCAACCACCAGCAGGTCGGCGTCCCTAGCCGCTTCCAGCAGCACCTGGCCGGCGTTACCCTCCCTGACCACCTGGCCCACGGTCACCCCGGGTGGCGGGCTGACCTCGATGACGGCCTCGTTGAGAGTCTTGGCGGCCAGTTCCGCGTAGTCGGTGTCGTCCAGCGGTGAGGTCGGGGCCCAGCCGAGACCCCCGGCTGCGATCGGGAACTGCCAGGCGATGACGGCCTCGACGGTCCCGCCGCTCACTTCCGCGTAGTGCACCGCCCAGCGCAGCGCCGCCACCGATGATGGTGATCCGTCCACTCCGGCGACGATCCTCGGCGCGGCGCCCGGGTGAGATGCAGACATGTCAGCCTCCTAGGGCGATGAGGCGGCAGGCCCGTTGCGTGCTGCCGCCATCACCTTCAGCATGGCCCCTGGTGGCTGATCGGCTCAGGGCCTAACGCCCGGTGAACCGGGACCTTCGGCCGTCCCGGCGGGACCTGCGGCTTCCCTTTCTGAGCCGGCGGCGTCCCTATCTGAGCCGGCGCAGGAACGGGTCGGTCGGCTCGGCGGGCACCAGCCGGATCCTGGCGTCGACCGGGCAGGCGCCGTCGCCCCGCGCGATGACCGGGTTCAGGTCGAGCTCGGCGATCTCGGGCACCTCGTCGGCCAGCCGGGAGATACGCAGCAGCACGTCGGCCAGGGCCGCGAGGTCCACGGGGGTGCTGCCGCGGTGCCCGTACAGCAGCGGCGCGGCCCTGATCTCGCGGATCATCTCGTCGGCGTCGATGTCGGTGAGCGGGGTCAGCCTGGCCGCGTGGTCGCCGAGCACGTCGGTGGCCACGCCGCCGAGCCCGAACACCACCAGCGGGCCGAACACCGGCTCGTGCACGACGCCGACCAGGACTTCGACCCCGTCGGTGATCATCGACTGGATCAGCACCCGGCGCAGGTCGGCTCCGAACCGGCCGGCCAGCTCGGCGTAACCGCGCCGCACGTCGTGCTCGGTCCGCAGGTCGAGCAGCACGGCCCCGGCGTCGCTCTTGTGCACCAGGCCGGGCACGTCGGCCTTGAGCACCACCGGGGCGCCGTCCAGGCTCGCCGCCGCCGCCGCGGCCTCGTCCTCGGTGGTCACCTCCAGCGTCGGCACCAGGCCGATCCCGTAACTGGCGAGCAGGGCGCCGACCTGGTCGGGCGGCAGCCAGCCGCCCATGTGCTGATCGCGCAGGAACCTGGCCACGATCTGCCTGGCGTCGTCCTGGCGGATGCCGGCCAGGTCGGGTACCTGGCCTTCCGGCCCCGACCGCCAGGTGCCGTAACGGCACGCGTGGGCCAGCGCCCTGGCCGCGCTCTCCGGGAACAGGTACGAGGGGATCGCGTTCACGGCGGTCTCCGCGCCGTCGGCACCGCCTTGGCCGGCACCGGCGTCGTCCGCGCTTGCTGCCCGGCCGTCCTGGCTCGCCTGGCCGTCCTGGCCCGCGTTGCCCTGGCTCCCCTTGCCGTGCTGGTTTCTGGACAGCAGCCGGACCGATTCCTGCTGGTCCAGCATGA
This sequence comes from Streptosporangiaceae bacterium, assembly GCA_051004215.1. Taxonomy (GTDB): domain Bacteria; phylum Actinomycetota; class Actinomycetes; order Streptosporangiales; family Streptosporangiaceae; genus Chersky-822. The sequence continues at coordinate 5,095 of JBPCKO010000010.1, forward strand.
CCGCGACCAGCGGCTTGGTCAAGTCGGCGGCGGCGATGCCGGGACCCAGGTGACCCAGAGCGGTCGGCACCGTGATCGCCATCACCGCGTCCACACCGTCGTCCTTCGCCACCCGCTCCAGGCAGCTGCGGAAGGCCCGCTGGCTGACCGCGGCGGAGGTGTCCACCGGGCCGGCCACCGCTGCGCCGTCGGGCAGCAGCCTGCGCAGCTGGTCCTGGGTGCGCTCGGACATCGTCGCGACGTTCAGGCCGTTGTCGCCGCAGGCGTCCGCGGCCAGCACGCCCGCTCCGCCGGCGTTCGAGATGATGGCGATCCGGTTCCCGGCAGGCAGCCGCTGGCAGGCCAGCAGCGCGGCCGCGTCGACCAGCTCGCCGAGGCTCGTGGTCGCGATCACGCCGGCCTGGCCGAACAGCGCCTCCTGGGTGACCAGAGGCGTCGCCGCCGCCGCGGTGTGCGAGGCGGCCGCCCGCTGGCCGGCCGCCGAGCGGCCGCCGATGACGGTCAGCACCGGGAACTGCCGGCCGACCCGGCGGGCGGTTTGCGCGAACCGGCGCGGGCTGCCGAACGACTCGACGTACAGCACGGCGAGCTTGGTCCGCCTGTCCTGTTCCCACCACATCAGCATGTCGTTGCTGGAGACGTCGTATTTGTCACCGACTGAGGCAAACGAGGACACACCGATGCCCAGCCTGCTGAGGTGCTCAAGCACCGCGATGCCGATGCCGCCTGACTGCACCACCAGGCCTGCCGGCCCGGGCGGCGGGTCGGCGTTGGCGAACGTGGCGTTCAGGCCGAGCGGCGGGATCGCCAGGCCGAAGCAGTTGGGCCCGACCAGCCGCATGCCGTACCGCCGGCAAGCGGCGAGCAGCTCGGAGCCGTTCTGCGCGTCGATACCAGAGGTGACCACGACGAGGGAGCGCGCGCCGTGGCGGCCGCACTCCTGCGCAACCGCGGTCACGCTGGCGGCCGGCACCGCGATGACGGCGACATCGGGCGGCTCGGGCAGATCGGCGACCGAGGGTACGCAGGGCACGCCAAGCACGGATTTCGCGTGCGGGTTGACCGCGTAGACCCGGCCCTGGAATCCCGCCGAGACGACATTCTTGACGATCGCGTGCCCGACCCGGCCTGGCTTGCGGCTGGCCCCGACGACCGCGACCACCGACGGCTCGAGCAGGTGCCGCAGGCTCGCCACGTCGGCGAACCGCTCCCGCATGGCGACTGAGTTCAGGTAGCTGTGCAAATGCTGGTCGGCCTCGTCGGCCGGGAGCGGGAACGTGGTCTCGATGACCCCCTCGGCCATCTGCCGCTTGGCGGCCAGCCCGGCGTTCGCGAACACCCTGAGCATCGCGACGTTGTCCGCCAGCGTCTCGGCGGTGAACGCCCGCAGCCCGCGCAGCCTGGCGATGGAGACCAGATGGTCGAGCAGCAGTGTGGCGATGCCGCGTCCGTGCATGTGATCGACGACGGCGAACGCGATCTCGGCCACGCCTGGCTTGCCGGTCGGCTCGTAGCTGGCCACGCCGACGAGCTGGTTGCCGAGCCAGGCGAGCAGCGCGCAGTGATCGTCCTCCGGTGGCCGGCAGACCCGGCTGGCCTCGCGACCGGCCGCGGCCGGGGAGATGCTGAAGAAGCGCAGGTAGATGTTGTCCGGCGACATCTGGGCGTGCATCTGGCTGACCGCCTGCTCGTCCTGCGGCCTGGCCGGCGCGATCAGCACCGTCGTGCCGTCGGTGAGCAGCGCGTAGACGCCGCCGGCCGGCTCGGGAGCCGGAGCGACCTCAGCCGGGGCGGTCATGACGCCACACCGTCCTCACGGCTAGGCGCAAGCTCGCAGCCGGCCGGGACGAGCGAGCTGTAGCTATCAGGAGACACCAGGGCGATATGCCCGCTGCGGCGCCGCCTGGGATCGCCGTCGATCAGCAGGCGGTCCCCTGGGACTGCCCGCATGCCGGTCCGTGTCATGGCTGCCTCCATCCCTGCCGATGTAACCACGATGCCCGGCGCCGTTACCAGCGCACCAGGGCCAGCGGCCCGCGTGCAACGGGACGTTGGCCATGGCCGTGCCGAGGCCACGACGGGCCTTTTGGCCCTAATCACCTCGGGCCGCGCCATGCACAGTGGAGGCAGCCGATTCGGAGGGACGGCGTCGGATTCGGAGGTACCCGATGGACGAGGACAGGTCGTTGCAGCAGCTCAGCAGGTCCAAGGCGCTCGAGCTGCTGGGCAGCGTGCCGATGGGCAGGCTGGTCTTCACGCACCAGGCGCTCCCGGCCATCAGGCCGGTCAATCACCTGGTCGAGGGCGAGTCGATCATTGTCAGGGCGACGTCGGGCGCCGCGATCACCGCGGCCGCCAAGCGGGACGGGACAGTGGTGGCTTACGAGGCCGACCGGATCGACCAGGACAGCCTGCTCGGCTGGAGCGTGATCGTGGTCGGCACGGCCAGGCTGATGGCCGACGAGAACGCCGCGGCGCGGTACCGGGCCCGGCTGCGGCCGTGGATCTCGGGCCCGGCCGACGACGTGATCACCATCTCGGCCGAGATGATCACTGGCTACCGGATGGTCGCCGTCGAGGTGCCGGTCGGCGCCAGCGCCGCGGACCTTCGGCCCTAGGGGCCGGCGGCGAGCCGGACCTGCCGTCGAAGTGAGCTAAAGAAAGCGCGGACCAGACCCGTCGCCGAGCCAGCGGTCCGTCGGCTGACCCTGAGGAGAAGCCATGAGCAAGACAATCCTGCTGGCCGTGGACACGACCAGCCACACCGCTGCCGCGGCCGCCCTGGCCGGCGAGCTTGCTCGGCTAACACGCACGACGTCCCGCGGCTGCCGTTCGGCAGCGTCTCGCTGCGGTTGCTGCACCTGGCGAGCAAGCCGGTGCTGCTGGTGCCGCAGGGCGCCGAGCACTACGCCGGCCAGCCGGAAGCCGTCGCCGCGAGCGTGACCGGCTGACCCCTGGCTGGCTGACCCTGGCTGGCTGAGGGTGGCGGGCCGCCGCGCATCAGCGGGACGGCTGGCAAGATGGCTGCATGCCTACGCACGTGGCCCTGCTGCGCGGTATCAACGTGGGCGGTAGCGGCAAGGTCCCGATGGCGGAACTGCGCGCGCTCGTGACCAAGCTGGGCCACCGCGACGTCGCCACCTATATTCAGAGCGGCAATTTGGTGTTCACGCCCGCCCGCGACGACGCCGCCGGGCTGGCTGCCGAGCTGACCAACGCGATCACGGCCGAGTTCGGCGTGCGCACCTCGGTGGTCGTGCTGTCCAGTCCGGAGCTGGCCGCGGTCATCGAGGCAAACCCGTACCCCGACGAGCCGGAGAAGCGGTTCGTGCACGGCGTGTTCCTGGCCGCGGAGCCGGATGACGCGGCCCGCCAGCGGGTCGCCGACGCTGTCGCTGCGGTGGCCGCCAAGGGCAGCCGGGACCAGGCGGCCTACGTCGGCAAGACGCTCTACCTGCACACGCCGGACGGCTTCGGCACAAGCGAGCTGGCCAAGGAGCTGACGATGAAGCAGAAGACCAAGCCGCCGGCGACCGGCACCGCGCGCAACTGGAACACCATCACGAAGCTGCTCGCGCTCTGCGATGGCTGAGGCTCCTAGCGGGGACGGATCGTGGGCACCCCGGCCGCGGTCAGCCTCGGCTCAGCTGCGCTTCCCGGTCGAGGCGAGACAGCTTGAGCGGGTTACGGATCGCGTATATCCGGGTGATCCGGTCGTTCTCGACCAGCAGGCTCAGCACGGTCCGGTCGCCGCCGACGTCGATCCAGATGCCCGGCATCCCGTTCAGCCAGGCCGTGGTGGCCGCGAATCCGGGCAATCTGGCCGCGCGGCCGAGCAAGCGCACGACCTTCGAGGCTCCGGCGAGCGGCGTCCTGATGGTCGGTACCATGCCGCCGCCGTCGGAAATCAGCACGACGTCGGGGGCGAGCACGTCCATCAGGCCCCGCAGGTCACCGGAAGACAGGGCAGCGAGGAATTTCTCGACGGCGGCCTGCTGCTGGACCTGGCTGACCCGCATCCGCGGCCGCCGCGCCGCGACGTGATCGCGGGCACGGTGGGCGATCTGGCGGACCGAGCCCTGGGTCTTGCCGACCGCCTCCGCGATCTCGCCGTATGGCAGCTCGAACACCTCGCGCAGCACGAAGACCGCACGCTCGGTCGGGCCTAGAGTTTCCAGCACCGTGAGCATCGCGATCGAGATGTCGTCGGCCAGCTCGGCGTCCCTGGCCACATCGGGGCCCGTCAGGAGCGGCTCGGGCAGCCACGCCCCGACATAGTCCTCGCGCTGCCTGGCCAGCTTCCTGAACCGGTTGAGTGACAGCCGGGTGACGATCCTGACCAGGTATGCCCGCGGGTCGGTCACCTCGGCCTGACTGGCTCCGGCCCACCGCAGCCAGGTCTCCTGCACGACATCCTCGGCGTCGGCGGCCGTGCCGAGCATCTCGTAAGCGACGGTGAAAAGCAGGCTCCGGTGCTGAACGAACGGGTCGCTCATGGCCGCGAGCGTACGCCCGGGCTGGCCAGCTGGGGCAGCGCGCAGGCGGCCGAGAACTCACCTGACTCGATGCCGAGCGCCGTGTTGGTCCGCGCCGTCATATTCGCCAGCGCGATATACGCGGTCAGCTCGACCAGCGCGGCCGGCCCGAGGGCGGCCAGCAGCCTGGCCGAAAGCTCATCGGTGACGGCCGGCGGGGTCCTGGTCATCGCCTCGGCGTACTCCAGCACGTCGCGTTCGGCCGGGGAGAAGACGCCGGATTCTGGCCAGCGCGGCACCTCGCGCGCCTTGGCCATGTCGAGCCCATCGTTGCTGGCCATGAAGTACCCGAGATCCAGGCAGAAGCTGCAGCCGATCAGGCTGGCCACGGCCATGTGGGCGAACGTCTTCAGGTTCGGGTCGCACTGGTCCCACTGGCCCGCCTTGCGGCCGGCGCTGAGGCTGAAGTTCAGGACCTTCTTGTTGTGCCAGATGACCTCGACCGGTTCGGGCACGGCGCCCATCATCCGGCGCGCCATCCGGCTGACCAGCGCGCCGTAGATACCGGTCAGCTCGGCCTTCGGGATCCTGGTCTTACCGGACATCGTGTTCCTCCTGCGGCTCGTTGGCTTCGGCATGAAGACACCGGCCGGCCGCCGGATGTGACACCTCAGCGCAGATCGGCCCGCGGGCCTGGCCGCCGGTAAGCCCTGGCTCCCGGCCGTCATCCTGGCCCGCTCGTGGGCGTCCCCCCGGTCGTCCCAGGCCGCCGTCTTGCGCAGGTCGGGCTCGATGACGGTGGCCTCCTGGCCGGCTGCCCCGG
>JBPCKO010000011.1:0-37331 GCA_051004215.1 Streptosporangiaceae bacterium
CCCACGCCCCGGTCTGGGAACGGGGCTACGGGAACCGGGCCGCCGGCCCCCGGGCCTCCGGCCCCCAGGACTCCGGCCCCCAAGCCAGGCCGGAACGCGATCGCGGCGGCCGTCGCCGAGGCCCACCGGCGGGAGTGGGCCTTCGTGCTCGCCGCGACCGCGCGGGTGACGAGGGACCTGGACGCCGCGGAGGAGTGCGTGCAGGACGCCTACGTAGCCGCCATGGACGCGTGGACCCGCCAGGGCGTGCCCCGCAACCCGGGAGCCTGGCTGACCACCGCGGCCCGGCACCGGGCGCTGGACACGCTGCGCCGGGACCGGACGCTGCGGTCCAAGCTGCCGCTGCTGATCGTGCCCGAGCAGGCGGGCGGCGGCACCGCTGAGCCGGGGAGCGGCAGCGACGTGATCGCCGATGACCGGCTCAGGCTGATCTTCACCTGCTGCCACCCGGCACTGGCCAGGGAGGCGCAGGTCGCGCTGACCCTGCGGCTGGTCTGCGGGCTCAGCACCGCGGAGATCGCCCTGGCGTTCGTGGTGTCCGAGACTACGATGGCGGCCCGGGTTACCCGGGCGAAGAAGAAGATCGCGACGGCCAGGATCGCCTACCGGGTGCCCGAGGCGGCCGAACTGCCCGACCGGCTCGATGCCGTCCTCACAGTGCTGCACCTGCTGTTCACCACCGGGCACATCGACCCGCGCGGGACGGCCCTGGTGCGGGCTGACCTCACCGACCGGGCGATCGGGCTGACCCGCCTGCTGCGCGAGCTCATGCCGGACGAGCGTGAGGTCGCCGGGCTGCTCGCGCTGCTGCTGGTCACCGACGCGCGCCGGGCGGCCAGGACCGACGCGTCGGGTGCCCTGCTCCTGCTTGAGCAGCAGGACAGGTCGTGCTGGGACCGCGCCGCGATCGCCGAGGGCGGCGCGCTGGTGACCGAGGCCCTGCGCGTCGGCCGCCCAGGCCGGTTCGGGCTGCAGGCGGCGATCGCCGCCGTGCACGCCGAGGCGCCGAGCTACGCCGAGACCGACTGGCCCCAGTTGCTTGTGCTCTATGACCGGCTGCTGGTGGCCTGGCCGTCGCCGGTGGTCGCGCTGAACCGGGCCGTCGTGACTTCAATGGTGACCGGGCCGCAGGCCGCGCTGGCCGAGGTCGAGGCGCTGGAGGCCGACGGCCGGCTGGACGGCTACCGCTACCTCCCCGCGACCAGGGCCGATCTGCTGCGTCGGCTCGGCCGCGGCGATGCGGCCAGGCAGGCCTACCAGCAGGCACTGGCCCTGACCGAGAACGCGGCCGAGCGGGACTTCCTGGCCGGCCGGATCCACGACTTGCCGTAACTCCAGCTCGCCCTCCTCCAGCTGGCCGATCATGCCGCCGCCGGGGGCGGCAGGACGTTACAGTCGGATTCCGTGACGCGCAGGCCGCTGGAGGACATCATCGACCCCGGCTGGGCTCGTGCCCTGCAGCCGGTGGCGGGCACGATCGCGCAGGCGGGCGATTTCCTGCGGGCCGAGATCGCGGCCGGGCGGTCCTACCTGCCTGCGGGCGAGAACGTGCTGCGCGCCTTCAAGCAGCCGTTCGACGAGGTCCGAGTGCTGATCATGGGCCAGGACCCGTATCCCACCCCCGGCCATCCGGTCGGCCTGAGCTTCTCCGTGGCTCCTGACGTCCGTCCGCTGCCGCGCAGCCTGGTCAACATCTTCGGCGAGTACGCAGCCGATCTCGGCTACCTGCCGCCCGCCAACGGGGACCTGACGCCCTGGACCGAGCGCGGCGTGCTGTTGCTCAACCGGGTGCTGACCGTGCAGCCGGGCAAGCCGGGCTCGCATCGCGGCAAGGGCTGGGAGGCCGTCACCGAGCAGGCGATCCGCGCTCTGGCTGGCCGGGACGGGCCGATGGTGGCGATCTTGTGGGGCAGGGACGCGCGCAACCTGGCGCCGCTGCTGGACGGCGTGCCCCTGGTGGAATCCGCGCATCCGAGCCCGATGTCGGCCGATCACGGGTTCTTCGGCTCGCGGCCGTACAGCCGGGCCAGCGCGCTGCTGGCCGGCCTGGGGGCGGCCGAGGTCGACTGGAAACTGCCCTAGCCCTCCGAACCCGAGCCTGCGAACCCGGTCGTGCCTGCTCACTCATCCGTTGCCGCACAATGTGGGTATGACTGCGCTGCCTGACGCCGCCGCGGCCGGCCGGGGCCCGGTCCACGGGCAGGCCGCCGGGTCCGTCGTATCGGTCTCCGGGCTGACCGTCAGGTTCGGCCCGCTGCGCGCGCTCGACGGGGTGGACCTGGAGATCAGGCCAGGTGAGGTGATCGCGCTGGCCGGGGAGAACGGTGCGGGCAAGACCACGCTGGTGCGCGCGCTGGCCGGGGACATCGCCCCGACCGGCGGCCAGATCCTGCTGGGCGGCCTGCCGCTGCCGTCCGACCCGCTAACCGCGGCCAGGCACGGCGTGGGCGTGGTCTGGCAGGACCTGTCCCTGTGCGACAACCTCGACATCGCGTCCAACCTCCTGCTCGGCCGGGAGCGGCGCCGGCACCTGATGTCGGATGTCAAGATGCACGCCGAGGCCGGGCGGGTACTGGCCAGGCTGGGCATCCCGCTGACCGACACGACCAGGAGCATCAGGTCGCTGTCGGGCGGCCAGCGCCAGCTCATCGCGATTGCCAGGGCGATGGCCGGCCAGCCGGCCCTGCTGCTGCTGGACGAGCCGACGGCATCGCTGAGCATCCGCTTTGCCGCCCAGGTCGAGGAGCTCATCGCCGCGCTGCGCCACAACGCCACCACGATCGTGATCGCCTGCCATGACATCGACATGATGTTCCGCCTGGCCGACCGGATCGTGGTGCTCAGGCACGGCCGGGTGGCCGCCGAAGTGGATCCGGATACCGGGCACCCGGACGAGGTCGCCGCCTTGCTGTCCGGCCAGGAACTGGACCTGTCGGCCAGGCGGCAGCTGACCAGGCTGCACGGCCTGACCGGGCGGCTGGTGGCCGCCGATCCGTCGTCCAGCCTGTCGCTAATCCTGAGCGCGCTCGGCGCCGGGCTCGGATCCGACCGGCTTTGCATCCACTTGCTGTCCGGGTCCGAGCTGGTCTGCGCCGCTTCGCTCGGGCTGCCCGACGCGCTGCTGTCCCGGTGGGCGACGCTGCCCACCGGGCCGGCCGGGGGCCCGGTGGGGACGGCGGCCGGGTCGGGGCGGCCGGTGATCGTGCCGGACGCCCGGACCGGCTGGTCCCGGCATGCCGGGCTGGCCGCGGCCAGCGGGATCGCCAGCTCGTGGTCGGTGCCGGTGCTGACCAGGGATGGCCTGACCGGGGTGATCACGGTGTTCCGCGACACCGCAGGAGAGCCCGACCGCGACCATCTCGAGCTCGTCACCGTCTACGCCGGGTATGCGGCGAGCGCGATCGAGCGGGACCGGCTGCTGGACGAGGTGACCGAGCGGAACCGGGTGCTGGAGACGATCAGGGAGGTGCTGGAAACCCTGGCCGGCCCGATCCCGGTTGGCGACGGGCTCGGGCAGGCGCTGCAGTCGCTGTGCCGCGGCCTGCAGGCCGACGAAGTCACCTTGCTGACCTCGGCCGACGGAACTCTCAGGCCACGCGGCTCGGCGTCCAGCGGCGGCCCCTGGCAGGCCGAGGCCGAAGCGACCGATCAGGCCTGCGTGCTGGCGGCCGGGATCCTGGCCGGCCCGCACCAGCACGGCGCGGTCAGACCGGGTCGGGCGCAGGACGGCAGCTGGTACCTGGCGGTGACGTTCACCGCTCCCGGCGGCCCCGGTGCGCTGCTGGCGAGCTGGCGGTCCGCGCCCCCGGCGCCGGAGGCCGCCGTGCTGGCCGAGGACGCGGCGCACTCGTTCCGGCTGGCCCTCGAGCGGGAGCAGGCCGCGCTGGCCCAGCAGGAGGCAGCCGCGCTGCGCCGGTCGCAGGAGCTGCAGCGGGAATTCCTGACCAGGCTCAGCCACGAGCTGCGCACGCCGCTGACCGCGATCCGCGGCTATGCGAGCAGCCTCCTGCAGCCCGACGTGACCTGGGACGCCGACTCCCAGCAGCGGTTCCTGTCCAGGATCGCCGCCGAGTCCACCAGGCTCGGCCGGCTCGTGGACGACCTGCTCGACTTCTCGGCCATTGAGCTGGGCATCCTGCGCCTGCAGCCGGACTGGTGCGATATCAAGCTGGTCTTGGAGGCCGCGGTCGCCTGCCTGCCGCCGGCCGGGGGCGAGCAGATCGAGATCTCCTGCGCGCCCGACCTGCCGGTGGCCTGGGCCGATCACGATCGGCTCGAGCAGGTGTTCGTGAACCTCCTCGGCAACGCGATCCGGCACAATCCGCCGGCTACCCGGGTCGGGGTGCGGGCCGAGCCAGGGCAGCACGGCACGGTGGCGATCACGGTGACCGACGACGGGGTCGGCCTGCCCGCGGAGATCGTGGCGGCGCTATTCCAGCCGCGCCGGGGCCCGAGCAAGGCCGGGACGGCCGGGGCCGGGCTCGGGCTGTCGATCGCCCGCGGCATCGTCACCGAGCACGGCGGCCGGCTCGATCTGGCGCCGGTCACGTCGGGGGCCAGTTTCGTGGTCCGGCTCCCGGTCGAGGACGGCGCGGCGCCGCTGGCGCCGGGGGGTCGTCCCCCCGGGCCGACACAGCAGGGAGCGGTGGCCGGTGGCCGAGCAGGTCGCTAAGACGCGGGCCCTGGTCGTCGAGGACGACCCGAACATCGTGGACCTGATCAGGTCGAACCTGGCCGTGCGCGGGTTCGACACGGTGGTGTCGACCGACGGCGCCCGCGCCCTCCAGCTGCTCGACACCGAGGAGCCCGACATCGTTCTGCTCGACCTGATGCTGCCCGAGGCCGACGGCTTCGAGCTGTGCCGGCTGATGCGGGAGCGTTCGGGGGTGGCCATCATCGTGGTCTCGGCCCGGGGCGGCGAGCGGGACAAGGTGACGGCCCTGAACATGGGCGCCGACGACTACCTGACCAAGCCGTTCAGCATCGAGGAGCTGCTGGCCAGGATCTCCGCGACGCTGCGGCGGACCCGGCCGGCCACCACCGGCGGCGAGGTGCCGCAGCTGATCACGATCGGCGAGCTGCGGATCGACCTCTCGGCCGAGCAGGTGTTCCGCCGCGGCGTGCGGGTGCACCTGACCCCGACCGAGTTCGCGCTGCTGCGCGAGCTGGCGACCAACCGCGGCAAGCTGCTCACCCACGCGCACCTGCTGCGCCGGGTCTGGGGCCACGGCTACGAGACGGAAACCGAGTACGTGCGGGTCTACGTCCGGCGGCTGCGGGCCAAGCTGGAAGACGACGGCGGAGCGCCGCTGATCCTGACCCAGCCGCGGGCAGGATACCGGTTCGCCGCCGACTGACGGTCGGCCATTTCCCGCCACTTCCCCCGAAATACTGGAAGTTCGTTAACAGAATTTTCATGACGGACGGCGGATGTTAACGACCGCGTTCATGATCGAACTTCTAGAGTTCAGGGAAAAGGAGTCGCTGCGAATCTCGCAGTCCGGCCCCGTAGCGTTTGGCGGCCGCATCCGGCCTGGAAGAAACGGGTGGTCTCTTTGCAGCAAGTAACCAGGAAAGTCGCCTGGGTGGCGATGGCCGCAAGCATGGCCCTCGCCGCGGCGGCATGCAGTAGCTCGGGGTCACCGTCTTCGGGCGGCAGCGGCGGAGGCAGCAGCTCGGCCAAGTCGGTGCCGCAGATCTCGGCCTCGGACTTCAACAACACCTTCTCCGCGATGTCGCAGCTCAAGCCGCTCGCGGCGGAGGGCAAGGGCAATGTCGCCGTCATCTTGCCCGACACCGTGTCCTCGGCCCGCTACACCGAGTTCGACGCGCCCTACCTGACCAAGTCGCTGAAGCTGGCCGGGCTGACGTCGTCCGAATTCACTGTTCAGAACGCGCAGGGCAGCGACGCGACCGAGCTCAGCGACGCCCAGACGGCCATCACTAAGGGCGCCAGCGTGCTGATCATGGACCCGCTGGACTCCACCGTCGGCGCGTCGATCGAGAAGTATGCCGCCGCGCACGGTGCTGCGGTGATCGACTACGACCGGCTCACCCTGGGCGGCAGCCGCAAGTACTACGTCAGCTTCAACAACGTCAAGGTGGGCAACCTGCTCGGCCAGGGCCTGGTCTCCTGCGTCGCGGCCTGGAAGGTCAAGCACCCGAACGTGCTGGTCATGTACGGCGACCCGACCGACAACAACGCCACCCTGTTCGGTGACGGCTACAACGCGGTGCTCAACCCGCTGTTCAAGTCAGGCAAATGGAGCTCGGTCGGCAAGGCCGCCGGCACCTGGGACCCGCCGACCGCGCTGAGTGAGTTCCAGCAGCAGTTCACCGCGCACAGCACCATCAACGCCCTGCTCTCGCCGAACGACGAGAACGCGGCGCCGATCATCACCTACCTGCAGCGCAAGGGCGTCAAGGCCAAGACCTTCCCGGTCACCGGCCAGGACGCGACCCTGGTCGGCCTGCAGAACATTCTGTCCGGCTACCAGTGCGGCACCGTCTACAAGCCGATCTACCTGGAGGCCCAGGCGGCCGTCGCGCTCGCGATGTACATCAGGGCCGGCGTCACCCCGCCATCCGCGCTGACCGGCGGCGCGACCACGATGGACAGCAAGACCCACACCGCGGTTCCCTCGGTGCTCTTGACGCCCACCTGGGTCACGACGACGAATATGAACTCGACTGTCATCGCCGACAAGTTCGTGCCCGCGGCCCAGCTGTGCACGAGCAAGTACGCGGCGGCTTGCAAGGCAGCCGGGATCTCGGGGTAACTCACATGAATGCTGCAGGCAAAGGCCTCCGGCAGTGGTAGACCTCGGCAAGCCGGATGACGTCCCGTCTGACGACGGGACGTCATCCGGCCCCGGGGCCGGCCAGCCCCCGGCGGACCCCTCAACGAATCTGCTCCAGCTGCGCGGCGTCGGCAAGAGCTTCGGCCCGGTGCACGCCCTCACCGACGTGAACCTGGAGATCCCGGCTGGCCAGGTCACCGCGCTTGTCGGCGACAACGGAGCCGGCAAGACCACCCTGATCAAGTGCATCGCCGGGATCTGGGAGCCGACGGCCGGGGATATGTACTGGAACGGGCGCCAGGTGCACATCAGGGGCCCGAAGGATGCGACCGCGCTCGGCATCGCGACCGTGTACCAGGACCTGGCGCTGTGCGACAACCTCGACATCGTGCAGAACATGATGCTGGGGCACGAACGGCTGCGCGGCGGGGTCCTGGACGAGATCTCGATGGAAAAGACCGCCAAGCAGACGCTGTCCGACCTGGCCGTGACCACGGTCCGGTCGGTGCGCCAGACCGTCGGCTCGCTGTCCGGCGGGCAGCGGCAGTCGGTCGCGGTCGCCAAGGCCGTCATGCTGGACGCTCAGCTCGTGATCATGGACGAGCCGACCGCCGCGCTCGGCGTCAGCCAGACGGAGCTGGTGCTCACCCTGATCCAGCGGCTGGCCAGCCGCGGCCATGCGGTGATTATGATCTCGCATAACCTGAACGACATTTTTCGGGTAGCTGACCGGCTGGCGGTGCTGTACCTCGGCCGCCTGGTCGCTCAGGGCCCGGCGTCGGAATATGACCGCCAGTCGGTCGTGGAGATCATGACGACGGGCACGTCCGGCCGGCACGGCAACGGCAACGGCGACACGCCCGCGGGGTCGCGTGGCGCGAGCGGTCTGGAGGACGCAGGATGACGACGCCAGATCGCGACGATCCCGGCCAGGGCGGCGCGCCGGTCGTGGTGGCCGGCCGGGGTCCTGCCGACGGCTCGGCCGACGACCTTGTCGTCGTCGCTAGTTCGCCCGACCTGATCGCGGACACCCTCGGCGAGTACACCAGGATCTGGTTCCGGCGGGTCCGCAGCGGCGAGAGTGGCATCCTTCCGGTCGTGCTCGGCCTGGTGGCCATCATCGCCTACTTCCAGATCCGCAACTCGCTGTTCCTATCGGCAACCAACCTGGTCAACCTGATCACCCAGGCGGCATTCATCGTGACCTTCGGCATGGCCGAGGTGTTCGTGCTGCTGCTCGGCGAGATCGACCTGTCGGTGGGTTACAACGCCGCCTGCGGGGCCACGATCATGCTGTGGATGCTCACGCCTCCCCATCCGGCGCCGTGGTGGCTCGCGGTCATCTGCGGCCTGGCGTTCAGTGCCGCGTTCGCGGGCGTCGAGGCGGTGATCATCACCTCGCTGCGATTGCCCTCGTTCGTGGTCACACTGGCCGGCTATCTCGGCGGGCTTGGCCTGCTGCTGGCGCTGATCAACCTGGCCGCGCCCAACTCGGGCGGCACGCTCCAGCTCAACAGCAACGTGCTGAACGACATCGAGGGCGGCGCCATGAGCCCGACCTTCGGCTGGATCGCGATGATCGTCGCCGTCGCCCTGGCCGCCCTTTTCATGATTACCAGGGATGCCAGGCGCCGGGCCAACAAGCTGGCGGCCCCGCCAGTGCCGGTGACCATCCTCAAGATCGCCGTGATGGCGATCGCGGGCGTGGTCGTGGTGCTGATCGGCAACAGCAACCGCGGCGTCGGCTTCGCGGTCGTCAAAGGCGTGCCGTGGGTCGTGCTGGTCATCCTGGCGCTGCTGGTGCTGTGGACGATCCTGCTGAACCGGACCAGGTTCGGCCGGTACGTTTACGCGATCGGCGGCAACGCCGAGGCGGCCAGGCGGGCGGGCGTGAACCTCAGCCGGATCAGGATCGCCGCGTTCATGCTGTGCGGCCTGACCGCGGGAGTCAGCGGCATCATCTACGCCTCCCAGCTGTCCGGCATCTCGAACAACTTCCAGGGCGGCCAGTACGTGCTGTATGCGGTGGCCGCGGCGGTGATCGGCGGCACGAGCCTGTTCGGCGGCCGGGGCCGGATGCTGGGCGCCGTGCTCGGCGGCCTGGTCGTCGGCGTCATCTATAACGGCCTGCAGTTGCTGGGCCTCGGCCCGGCGGCGCAGAACATGTGGACGGCCGGCGTGCTACTGGCCGCCGTCACCGTCGACGCACTGGCCCGCCGGGGCAGCGCACCCACCCGCTAGCTGCCTGACCGGCCCGGGCCGCCGCGGGGGATCCGGGGTCGTCCCCCGGGCCCGCACCGCGGCCGGGCCGGTCAGCGTGCGATGCGGGTCGTGGCATACTGGTGCGTAATAAGCGTGCTCCGGGGTCGGTGAAACTCCGAGCCGGCGGTGACAGTCCGCGACCCAGCCGAAGCCATCGGCTGGCTGAACCGGTGCAATTCCGGTACCGACGGTGAAAGTCCGGATGGGAGGCAGCACGCGCGGCCAGGGCCGGTCAGGCCCGTGGCCGTGATGCGCGGTTTCCGCGACCCCGGAGCCTTGATCGCGAGGCTGGAGGCGCGGGTGTTCACCGGAATCATCGAAGAGCTGGGCAAGTCGGCCGGGCTCGATGTGCTGGCCGACTCGACCACGCTCACCGTCAGCGCGCCGCTGGTCGCGGCCGGAGCCGCGGGCGGCAGCTCGATCGCGGTCAACGGCGTCTGCCTGACCGTGACCCGGTCGGGGGACGGCCAGTTCACCGCCGACGTGATGGGCGAGACGCTGGCCAGGTCCACGATCGGCACCCTCGCCCCTGGCGACCTGGTCAACCTGGAGCGCCCGGTGCTGGCGGGCGGCCGCCTGGACGGTCACATCGTCCAGGGCCACGTGGACGGCACCGGCGAGATCGCCCAGGTGCGGCCGGAAGCGGGCTGGCGGGTGCTGCGGATCGCGGTGCCCGGGCGGCTGTCCCGGTACCTGGCCGAGAAGGGCTCGGTTGCGGTCGACGGCGTCAGCCTGACCGTCTCCGCGGTCAGCGAGCCAGCGTCGGGCGGCAGTCCGGCCGGCGAGTGGTTCGAGATATGCCTGATCCCCGAAACGCTGGCCAGGACCACCCTCGGCGGTGTTTCCGCTGGTGACCATGTAAATCTCGAGGTCGACATCATCGCCAAGTACACCGAGCGGCTGCTGGCGGCCGGTGAGCCGCGATGACCGCCCAGGCGGAGCCGGCCAACCAGGCTGACGTGCGGCTGGACAGCGTGGAGCAGGCTGTCGCCGAGATCGCGGCCGGCCGGCCGGTCGTGGTCGTGGACGACGCGGACCGCGAGAACGAGGGCGACATCATCTTCGCGGCCAGCAAGGCCACGCCCGAGCTGCTCGCGTTCGCGATCCGGCACACCAGCGGCGTGATCTGCGTGCCGCTGCCCGGCGCGGAGCTGGACCGGCTCCAGCTGCCGCTGATGACCAGCCAGAACAACGAGCGGATGCGAACCGCGTTCACGGTCAGCGTCGATGCCCGCGACGGCGTGGGCACCGGGATCTCGGCCGCCGACCGGGCCAGGACGGTGCGGACCCTGGTGGACTCGGCGACCGAGCCGTACGAGCTGGTCAGGCCGGGGCACATCTTCCCGCTTCGGTACGCCCCGGGCGGAGTGCTGCGGCGGCCTGGACACACCGAGGCCGCGGTCGACCTGGCCAGGCTGGCCGGGCTGACCCCGGCCGGCGTCCTGGCCGAGGTGGTGAACGACGACGGCACCATGACCAGGCTGCCCGGGTTGCGCGCGTTCGCCGATGAGCATGGCCTCGTGCTGATCTCCATCGCCCAGCTGATCGAGCACCGCCGCTACTCCGAGCGGATGGTGACCAGGGTCGTGCAGACGACGCTGCCCAGCGCCTACGGGCAGTGGCAGGCGACCGGGTACCTGAACTCGGTGGACGGCACCGAACACCTTGCCCTGGTACTCGGCGACATCGGAGCCGGGCCGGACGGCCCGGGCGCCGCCGACGTGCTGGTCCGGATGCACTCCGAATGCCTGACCGGCGACGTGTTCGGCTCGCAGCGCTGCGATTGCGGCACCCAGCTGAGCGCGGCGATGGCGGCGATCGCGGCCGAGGGCCGAGGCATCGTCCTGTACCTGCGCGGTCACGAGGGCCGGGGGATCGGCCTGCTCAGCAAGCTGCGGGCGTACGCACTGCAGGACGCGGGGGCGGACACGGTGGACGCGAACACCGAGCTGGGGTTCCCGGTCGACGCCAGGGAGTACTCCACCGGCGCGCAGATCCTGGCCGACCTGGGGGTCAGCTCGCTGCGGCTGCTGACCAACAACCCGGCCAAGGTCAAGGGGCTGTCGGACTACGGCCTGAAGGTGACCGGGACGGTCGCGCTCCCGGTCAGCGCGACGCCGCACAACCTGCGGTACCTGATCGCCAAGCGGGACCGGCTCGGTCACCTGATCGAGCTGACCGACCAGCCGGCCGTCCCCGGCCTGGCCGGCCACGGGCCCGGCGGCGCCCGGTGAGCGGCCAGGGGCGCCCGCACGCCGCGCCGGTCCAGGCGGGCGGCCTGCGGCTGGGCATCGTCGCGACCCGCTGGAACGCCGAGATCACCGACGCCCTGCTGGATCGCGCGGTCATGGCCGCCAGCGCCTGCGGGGTCGGCTCGCCCACGGTGGTCAGGGTCGCCGGCGCGGTGGAGCTTCCGGTCGTGGCGGCCGCGCTGGCCAGGCAGCACGACGCCGTGGCCTGCCTCGGCGCGGTCATCCGGGGCGGCACCCCGCACTTCGAATACGTCTGCGACGCCGTGACCTACGGGCTGGCCAGGATTCCGCTGGATACCGGCACGCCGGTCGGCCACGGGGTGCTGACCTGCGACACGCTTGGCCAGGCGAGGGATAGATGCGGCGGGCCGGGTAGTGCTGAGGACAAGGGCTGGGAGGCGGTGGTCGCGGCACTAGACGCGGCGCTGGTGCTGCGGCGCCTGTCCGGCCAGCAGGTACCGAACGGCCAGCAGGCACCGGGCGCGACGTCCGGGCTGCCGGACCTGAGGACGGTGGGTTAAGGGCAGAACGCCACCCGCGTCTATGTTAGGGTACCCTAACTCGCGACCGCCGCAGACCTGGAGGACCGCCGCCGATGCTCGCCACACTCGTCATCTTCCTGCGCGAGGGCGTAGAAGCCAGCATGATCGTCGCCATCTTGCTGGCTTACCTCAACCGGAGCGGGCAGCGCCGGCATTTCCGTGACGTTTTCGCCGGCGTGGCCGTGGCCCTGGCCCTGGCCGCGGCGGGGGGCATCGTCGCCTACCTGACAATCAAGACCTACGCCGGGACGCGGGTCCAGACCATCTTCGAGACGGCCACGTTCCTGCTGGCCACGGTGCTGCTGACCTACATGACGTTCTGGATGCGCTCGCACGCCAGGGGACTGAAGTCCGAGCTGCAGTCGCGGGCCGACGCGGTGCTCGCCGGGCACGGGGAGCAGGCGGCCGACCCCGCGCCCGCGCCGAGCAAGGCAGCGGTTACCGTGCCCGCCGGCGCGGGGTCCGTTTCGCCGCCGGACGCGGTCCTGACCGGGGGCGCGGCGCCCGCCGCCGGCTCCGAGCCGATGAGCCGGGGCGCCCGGGCCGGGCTCGCGCTGCTGGCCTTCCAGGCGGTCGGCCGGGAAGGCCTGGAGACCGTCGTGTTCACGCTGGCGATCGCGTTCTCGAGCACGCAGAAGGGCGGCCTGCTGGCCGGCGGGGCGATCGGGCTGGCGATCGCGCTGGTGATCGCGTTCGTCATGTACAAGCTCGGCCACCGGATCAACATCGGCCGGTTCTTCACCATCGTCGGCGCGCTGCTCATGGTCTTCGCGGCCGGGCTGCTCGTGGATGCGGTGCAGAACCTGCAGGAGCTGGGCTGGCTGCCCGGCGGGTCGCACCAGCTCTGGCACACCGGTTCGATCCTGTCCGAGGACAGCGCGCTCGGTGACATCGCGCACAGCTTCCTCGGCTACGCCCAGAGCCCGACCGTGCTCCAGGCGGTCGTCTACCTGGCCTACCTGGCCTGCGTCCTGTTCGCCTTCTTCGGCCTCCGGCAGCGGCTGAGCCGCCGGGCCGCCACTCACTGAGGCCGGGCGGGCGTGCAGTCGGCGTGGCCTGGCACGTCGTCGCTGGCCCGCGCAGATCCGGCGTAGGCTGAGTTTCTAGCCGAGAGCGGGTGATCGGACGTGCGTGACATCCTCGACCAGGTCGTCAAGTGGTGGGACTCGGGCGAGCCGTTCGGCCTGGCGACGGTGGTGCGGACGTTCAGCAGCGCGCCCCGCGAGCCTGGTGCCGCGATGGCGGTCTCGACCGGCGGCGAGGTGGTCGGCAGCGTCTCTGGCGGCTGCGTCGAGGGGGCCGTCTACGAGCTGGCCGGCGAGGTCGTCGCGAGCGGCGAGCCGGTGCTGCAGCGCTACGGCATCAGCGACGACACCGCGTTCAGCGTGGGCCTGACCTGCGGCGGGATCATCGACATCTTCGTCGAGCCGGTCAGCAAAGAGCGCTACCCGGAGCTGGGCGACATCGCGGCCGCGGTGACGGCGGGGGAGCCGGTGGCGGTCGGTACCGTGATCGAGGGCCCTGGAACGCTGGGCGCGCGCCGGGTGATCTGGCCGGCCGGGGACACGGCGGAGGCCGGCCACGAGAGCACGCCAGCCGCCGGGGACGGGCCGCAGGCGGGCGACGGCGGGGTGCCAGCGAGCGGAACACTCGGTTCGGGTGACCGGCTGGACCAGGCCGTCGGCGACGACGCCCGGGGCATGCTCGCTCAGGGCCTGACCGGGGTGCGGCACTACGGCGCGGACGGTGAGCGGCGGATGGACCAGCTGTCGGTGTTCGTCCAGTCGTTCGCCCCGCCGCCGCGGATGCTGGTTTTCGGCGCGATCGACTTCGCCGCCGCGGTCGCGCGGATCGGCAAGTTCCTGGGCTACCGGGTGACGGTCTGCGATGCCCGGCCGGTATTCGCAACCACGGCGCGGTTCCCCGATGCCGACGAGGTCGTGCGAGAGTGGCCGCACCGGTACCTGTCCCACGTCGGAACCGACGAGCGCACCGTCATCTGCGTGCTCACCCACGACCCGAAGTTCGACGTGCCCGTGCTCGAGGTGGCGCTGCGCTCCCCGGCCGCCTACATCGGCGCGATGGGTTCCCGGCGCACGCACGAGGACCGGCTGGAACGGCTCCGCGAGGCCGGCCTGACCGGTGATGAACTGGCCAGGCTGCGCTCGCCGGTCGGCCTGGACCTCGGAGCCAGGACGCCGGAGGAGACCGCGGTGGCCATCGCGGCCGAGCTGATCCAGCTCCGCTGGGGCGGCACCGGCCGGCCGCTGACCGCGACCGAGGGCCGGATCCATCACGAGCGCCTGACCTGACCTGAACTGCCTCAGCCACCCGGCCGCTCGGGGGCCTACGCTTGATCACGTGCTGCCCGAAGACGACATCAGCGTGGCGCCCGGCGCCGGCCAGCTGGAGCACTCGCGGATCGCCGGCTTGCTGCTGGCCGCCGGGTCGGGGAGCCGTCTCGGGCGCCCGAAGGCCACGCTCGAGATCGGCGGCCTGACGCTGGCCGAGCGCGGCGTGGCCCTGCTCCGCGACGGCGGTACCGACCCGGTGATCATGGTGACCGGGGCGGCCCCGGTGAGCCTGCCCGGGGTAATCACGGCCCATAACCCGGACTGGCGCTCCGGCATGGGCTCATCGCTGCGGGAGGGTCTGGAAACGCTGCCGCACGACCGCGATGCGGTCGTGATCGCGCTGGTCGACCAGCCGCTGATCGGCCCGGCCGCCGTGCGGCGGCTGATCTCCGCGTTCCTGGCCGGGGCCCAGGTGGCCGTGGCGTGCTATGAAGGCAGGCCGCGCAACCCGGTGCTCATCGCCAGATCCCACTGGGCCGAGGTCGCCTCGACGGCGCACGGGGACGCCGGGGCGCGGACGTTCTTGCGGGCCCAGCCCGCGCTGGTGACCCAGGTGGAGTGCGGCGACGCGGGCCGCCCCGATGACCTGGACACCGCCGAGGACCTGACCCGCATCGCGGCCCTGATGACGTCCGCCGATGGAAGCTGACCTGCGCCGATGGAAGCTGACCGGCGCCGATGGATTCGGAGGGTTACAGCAGGCGGATGCCCCAGGTGTGGGTGACGCTGTCGTCGGGTGCGAGCGTCAGCAGGCCGTCCCCGGTCCCGAACGCGTTAGCCGGGCAGGTCATCGGCTCGACGGCCAGCGCCTTGCGTCGCTGCCCTGGTCCCAGGGCGTCGCCGGTGAACACCTGCAGCCAGTCGTAGCCAGGTCCGGCCCACAGCCCGACGGTGGCCGGGCCGCTGGAGAGCCTGGCCCAGGCCAGGCCGCCATCGTCCCTGGCCAGCCCGGTCAGGGCGTGGTCAAGCTGGGTGTCCGCGATCGGCCGGGCCGTGCGGAAGTCGAACGGAGAGCCGGTCACGTCGCGCGGCGGCCCCGACGGGATGCCGCGGTCGTCGGCCGGAAGCCAGTAGCCCGCGTCGACCGCAAGCTCGCACTCATCGACGACCGGGGCACCGGCGGTCAGGTACGGATGCGATCCGGTGCCGTAAGGCGCCGGCCCTGAGCCGGCGTTCCAGGCGGTCACGGCCACGTGCAGGCCGGTCGCTGCTTCGAGCCGGTAGCAGACCGACAACATCAGGCAGAACGGATAGCCGGGCCGTCCGTGCAGCACGTGCGTCAGGGTGATCTGGTCGGCCGCGGCTTCCTCCTCGGCGAGTTCCCAGTTCGCCCAGCGGGTCAGGCCGTGGATGGCGTTGCCCCGGGCGGCTTCGCTCAGGTCCAGCTGATAGCTGGCGCCGCCGAAGGTGTACTGGCCGCCGTCGACCCGGTTCGGCCAGGGAATGAGCAGCTGGCCGGCGCCCGCCGGAGGCAGCTGGTCCGGCTCGTAACCGGTAATCAGCGGCGTGCCGCGGTAGGAAAGCTGGCGCAGCCCGCCGCCGAGCTCGGTCACCGCCGCCCGGTAGTCACCGGCGGCGATCATGTGCTGGTACCCGGTGAGCGCGATCGCCGGGCCCTTCCTGCCGTCCGGTGCCTGGCCTGGTGACGGGCTGCGTTCCGGTGCTGGTTCGGGCGCTGTCATGGCACCCATCATTGCGGGTGATGGGTTCGGGCCGAAGCGGCACCCGGGTTCGGGCTGGCCACGCCTGGCAGCGTCGTGATGGTGCTCAGGCGCGCGGCCCCGGCATCCCCAGCGTCCCGGTCCGTACTGCCTCGGCGGCCAGGACCCCGAATAGGTAGAAATACGCCGACTCCTCATCGGCGAACGCTCGCACCTCGTGCCGGGCGCCGCCAAGCGAGTTGAACACCTCGTATCCGCCCCTGGTCTGCACCAGGCACATGGCGCCTTCGACATCCTCGCCGATTGCGTAAGCCTGGGGGGCGATGCCGGCCTGAGCGGCCAGATCGGAGAAGATCCGCTGGGTGGGGAGCCTGCGCTTGGCCGAGCGCCGCCGGCCTGAGGCCCGGGGCTCGGCTGGCGCGGCTGGCGTTGCCGGAGCGGCCAGCGGCACCTGATCAGGCGCCAGTTCTGGCCGTGCCGATGCTGCCGGGGCCGGGCGCACCGGGCCACCAGGCGGTGGAACCGGGGTCAGCGGAGCCGTCAGTGGTGAAGCCGATGCTGCCTGCGGCGCGTAACCTGCCGCCGACGCGGATCGTGCCAGCGGAGCCGATCCGGCTGGCGCGGTCGGCATAGCAGAACCTAGCGAGGTTGCCAAGCCTGGTCGGGTAGCGGAGCCTGGTCGGGTAGCGGAGCCTGGCGGGGTAGCGGAGCCTGGCGGGGGAGCTGAGCCGGCCGGAGGAGCAGAGTCGGCCGGAGCAGGCGCGGTCCGGTGAGCCGCGCTAGCAGCCGGAGCCAATGCATCCGGAGGCGATGCGGCCGGAGCCGATGCCGATGCGGCCGGCGGAACCGAGCCATCGACCGGAGACGACGCCGTCCGCCGGTCCGGTGCTGGCGGCTGGACCGATCGGTCCGACGGTTCTAGCGGCACCGAGATGGCCGGTCCGGCCAGCTCGGCCGGCGGCTCGAACGGATCCGCAGTGGCCGGTGCCGCCGGCGTCGCCACCGCGGACGACGTCGCAGGCGGCACCGCCGTCGCTGGCGGCACTGGGATTACCGGCGGCATTGGCGCGGTCGGCGATCCGCCGGAGGACGCGATCCGAGTCGAGGGCGGCGGGGCCAATGTCGGCGGAGCGCCGCCCGGGCTGGCCGCAGCCGGGGATTCCTGGCCCGGCGGGTCCGGCAAGTCCTGGCGGTACGGGTCGAGCGGCGGGGCGTCGGCGAGTGCCTGCGCGGAGGCACGGCCGTGATTCCCGTTGCGGGCTGCGGTTCCGCCGGGCTCGCCGTATCCGGCGGCGGGACGCACGCCGTACCCAAGGCCGGTTGGGGCCCTCGTGAGGCCGGGTGGGGTGTCGTTGGGGTCTGCTGGCGGCTCCGCCGCTGCGGCGGGCCGCACGGACCCGGTGCCCGGTCCCGGCCCCTGGTCCACACCAGGGCCGGTACTGCCGTCATCCTGGCCGGCCTGGTCTGCTTGGCCCGCGGTTCCGGCCCTGGCAGCCGGCGAGTAAGGCGACCGCGCCGGGTCGGCGCCTGCGGCCGGCCCGCGGCCCGGGTCAGGAACGGCGGGAGCGCTGCCCGGCTCAGGAGCGGACTTGCTCAGGCCGATCCCGGGCCGGGCCGGACGCTGCGGCGGGACATGCGGGTGCGGCGTCCACGACGGCATCGCGCTGGATCCGCCGCCAGGAGCCCGCCCAGCCGGCGATGGCTCGGACAGCCCGGCCGGGGTGCGCGGGATTACCGGCGCCGTCTCGGCCTGCGGCCGGTCGAAGGCCTCCTGGGCCTGGCCCGCATCAAGGCCGGGCTCGTCCCGCCCGGAGTGGCTTTCCTTGCCGCGCCTGGACGCCGCGGACGCGGCGCGCATCGCCTGAGCTTCCAGCGGCAGCGGCGGCGACTCGGCCGCCGGGATGGAGACCGAGCTGGCCGGGTCAGGCGATCCGCTACCGCCGCGGCCGTGTCCGGGCAGGTCAGATGACCACGGGGCGGCGGTCCCGGCCAGGCGGTCCTGGCCGTCGGAAGGAGAACTACGGCCGGGATCGGGTGGCAACAGGCCAGGCCGGTGCCCGTTCTGGGCCTGGCTGCCGTACCCGGACCGGCTGGCGGTGTAACCCGGCGCGCCGGAACCGCCAGACCCGGCGGCCGGGCCTGAGCCGCCGGCCGCATGGCCGGGAGCTGGATACGGGCTCGGCATTTCGGCCCCGGCATCCGCGGCCGATCCGTTCGCGAGCGGCCTGGTGTGGCTGCCGGTGTCGTCCTGCCCGGCGATCGGCAGCCGTTGCTCCACGACCTCGGAGACCTCCGGCCGCGGCGCGATCAGCTCGAATACGCCGCGGTCAACCTCCCAGTAGCCGAGTTGCTCGGCCTTGAGAGCGTCGTGCCCGAGGTAAGCGATATGCAGGCGGTCGGTCAGGTCGTCCAGGACCACGCATGGCTCGCCGCGGAACACCCCGACCGGCCTCGACTCGTACAGCGACTGGACCTCGCCGCGGCGCACGGTCTTGCGCCAGTGGCCGGTGGCCGGCTCAAAGTGCAGGTCCTCGGGCGGCGGGCAGGCGGCGAACAACACGACACCGGACTCGCCGGGTCCGATGCCGGCCTCGTAGGGGGCGCCCTGGTAGCTCGCGAGCAGCCGGTATCGCATCTGCCTCAGACCCCCTCTGCTGGCCGCAGCCAGACCTGGCCGTCGTACCGGGCGATGAAGTCGGCCTGGCCCGGCGCGATCCGGTAGATCTCGGTCCCGACCGGTATCGGCATCAGATCGACGAAGAACTCCTGGATGGGGCGGCTGGGCCACGAGGTATACCCCAGGCCAGTGAACGGCGGCTTGCCGGTCCAGTCGCCGCCGTGGTCGGCCGAGTACGGCACCAGGTAAGCCTCCGGCGCGCCCGACGTCCAGCGCAGAACGTAGATCTCCGCCATATCCGGCCGGAATTCCGAGCCGTCATAACCCAGGTCGAGGGCCGAGTAGAAGTCGGCGGGCTCACCAAACGCCGTGTCGGCGGCCCGGTAGACGAAGCCGGCGATGACCGCGCGGCGGCCGGTCAGGTACGGCTCAACCAGGCGCGGCGGGATCGGCTTTTGCATCAGCGTTCCCGTTTGCACGCCTGGTGACGGCTGCGTCCTGTTCCGCACGCGCTCCCCTGTGTGTGGTCCGACACGGATTCAGTTCAATGAAACTCTCAAAACGCAAGCTGAGTGCCCAACTTGCTGTGAGAACTTGGACCGACCCGGGCGCCAGATTACCCGTGCCTGATCCGCCGGGGTTGCTACGACTAGCGGAAGATGCCGGATTGCTACCATCCAAGTGGTTTGCCCGGAGTGCATGAGGCAGCCCGCAGGCTGGACGGCGCGGGCGGACGGCCAGAACTACAGTGAGGCCTGTGCGCGGGATCAGCGGGGCAGACCCGTTGTTCGGGACCGACGACGGGTCGGCCGAGCCGGCCGTGTCCCGCGCCTTGGCCGGATACGCCGCGGACGAGGGCAGCGAGCGCGCGGCGCTGGCCGCCCTGGCCGCGAGCCGGCTGCTCGTGCCAGTCGTCGCCGCTGGCGGTGAAACGGCTGCTGGCGGTGAGAAGGCCAGCGAGATGGCGCTGCCTACCCTGATCGGCCTCGACGGCCGCCGGGCGATCCCGGCCTTTACCTGCATGGCGGCGATGCAGCGGTGGCGCCGAGACGCCCGGCCGGTGCCGGCCGCCGCGCTGGCGGTCTGGCAAGCCGCGGCGCAGGACTCGTGCGCCGTCGTGATCGACGTCGGCGGCCCGGTGCCGCTGGCGGTCGAGGGGGCCAGGCTGGCGGCGCTGGCCCGGGGCGACGGGCCGCCCGAACTGTGGGCCGATCCCGACGTGCGCGAGATCGTGGCCAGCGTGCTGGCGGGCCACCTCGAGGTGGCGGCGTTCGACCTGCGCCCCGGCGAGGCCGATCGCGACCTGGCGATCGCGCTGAGCCTGGCCCCCGGCCAGCCGGCCGACGACGTCACCAGCCTGGCCGCGCAGCTCGCCGAGGCCGTGCACGGCCGGCTCGGTGGCCGGCTCCGCCGCGGGGTGGCGATCTGGCTCGGCGCGGGCCGCTAGCCGGGGCATGGCAAGATCGTCTGCATGCTGCGCTGGCTGACCGCGGGAGAATCGCACGGCAAGGCGCTGGTGGCCATCTGCGAGGGCCTGCCGGCCGGAGTCGAGGTCACCAGCTCCGACATAGCCGCTGCGCTGGGCCGCCGGCGGGCCGGGTACGGCCGCGGGGCCCGGATGAAGTTCGAGCAGGACGCGGTCGAGCTGACCGGCGGCGTGCGGCACGGCCGGACCATGGGCGGCCCGGTGGCCATCACGGTCGCCAACACCGAGTGGCCGAAGTGGGAGACGGTGATGGCGCCCGACCCGGTGCCGGCCGCCGAGCTGGCCGGGCTGGGCCGGAACGAGCCGCTGACCAGGCCAAGGCCCGGCCATGCCGACCTGGCCGGGATGCAGAAATACGGCCACCACGACGCCCGCCCCGTGCTCGAGCGGGCCAGCGCCCGGGAGACCGCGGCCCGGGTCGCGCTCGGCGAGGTGGCGCGCCGGTTTCTGGACCAGGCCCTCGGCGTCACCATCGTCAGCCACGTGGTGGCCATCGGCGGGGTCAAGGCGGCCGACGGCACTCAGCCCGGCCCTGGCGACCTGGCCGCGGTCGACGCCGACCCGGTCCGCTGCCTGGACCCGGCGGCCAGTGTGGCGATGGTCGCCGAGATCGACGCCGCCCGCAAGGACGGCGACACGCTCGGCGGCGTGATCGAGGTCGTCGTGCACGGCCTGCCGCCCGGTCTCGGCAGCCACGTGCACGGTGACCGGCGCCTGGACGCGCGGCTGGCCGGCGCGATGATGAGCATCCAGGCCATCAAGGGCGTGGAAATCGGCGACGGCTTCGCGACGGCCGGCCGTCGCGGCTCGCAGGCGCACGACGAGATTGAGCCTGGCCAGGCCGGGCTGCGGCGGCTGACCAACCGGGCGGGCGGGATCGAAGGCGGCATGAGCACGGGCGAGCCGGTGCGGGTGCGGGTAGCGATGAAGCCGATCTCGACCGTGCCGCGCGCGCTCGCGACCGTCGACGTCGGCACCGGGGAGCCCGCCAAGGCCATCAACCAGCGCAGCGATGTGACCGCCGTGCCGGCGGCCGGCGTGGTCGCCGAGGCGATGGCGGCCCTGGTGATCGCGGACGCGGCGCTAGAGAAGTTCGGCGGCGACAGCGTCGCCGAGGCCCGCAGGAACCTGGCCGGGTACCTGGACACGCTGGTGGTCAGGTGACCGCGCCGCGGGCCGGAGCCCCGGTCGCTGTCCTGATCGGGCCGCCCGGAGCGGGCAAGACCACCGTCGGGGGCCTGCTCGCGGCGGCCCTCGGGGTCCCGTTCACCGACACCGATGCCGAGGTCCAGGCGCAGGCCGGCAAGCCGGTCAGCGACATCTTCATCGAGGACGGCGAGCCCGCCTTCCGCGCGCTGGAGCGCGCCGCGGTCAGCCGGGCCCTGGCCAGGGCCACCGGGGTGGTCGCGGTGGGCGGCGGCGCGGTGCTCGACCCCGGCACCCAGGCGGCGCTGGCCGGCCACCGGGTCGTCTACCTGGAGACCGGGTTTACCGCGGCGGCGAAGCGTACCGGCATGAGCCAGGCCCGCCCGCTGCTCATCGGCAACCCTCGCGCGACCCTGAAGATCCTGCTCGACCAGCGGATACCGGTCTATCAGCGGCTGGCTACGATCACCGTCAGCACCGACGACCGGGAGCCCGGCGCGATCGCCGGCGACATTGCCGGGCAGCTAGCCCGCGAGGCCAGGTGAGTAGTTCCCGGTGAGCGATCCCCAGGCCAGCGGGCCGAGCACCATCCGGGTCGGCGGCGAGCAGCCGTACGACGTGCTCGTCGGCTACCAGATCACCGGCGCGCTGCCCGGCCTGGTCGGCGACCGGGCCGAGACGGTGGTGCTGATCCACGCAGCCGGCCTGGAGCACCTGGCCGTCCCCGCGATCGCCGCCCTGGAGGGGGCCGGGTACACCGTGCAGGCCGAGACGGTGCCGGCCGGTGAGGCGGCCAAGGACATCACGGTCGCGGCCGGGCTCTGGTCGCGGCTGGCCGAGCACCGGGTGTCGCGGTCGGACGCGATCGTGGCGGTCGGCGGCGGCGCGGTCAGCGACCTGGCCGGCTTCGTGGCCGCGACCTGGCTGCGCGGGATCAGGGTGGTCCTGGTGCCGACGACGCTGCTGGCGATGACCGACGCGGCGGTCGGCGGCAAGACGGCGATCAACATCGCGGCCGGCAAGAACCTGGTCGGAGCGTTCTGGCCGCCGGGCGGGGTGCTGGCCGACCTGGACCTGCTGGCGACGCTGCCGGGCCGGGAGTACGTCAGCGGCCTGGCCGAGGTGATCAAGGCGGGGTTCATCGCCGACCCGGCCATCCTGGCCCTGATCGAGCAGGACCCGGCGGCGGCGTCGGTGCCCGGCGGCCCGCAGGAGCGCGAGCTGGTCGAGCGGGCCATCGCGATGAAGGCCCGCGTGGTCGCCGCCGACCTGCGGGAGTCGGGCCAGCGCGAGATGCTCAACTACGGCCACACCCTCGGGCACGCGATCGAGCGGGCCGGGAACTACGCGATCCCGCACGGCGAGGCGGTCGCGGTGGGAATGATGTTCGCGGCCGCGGTCGGCCGGCTGGCCGGACGGCTGGACCAGGCGACCGCGGACCGGCACGGGCAGGTCCTGGGCTCGGTCGGCCTGCCGGTTCGCTACCCGCAGGGGTCCTGGCCCGAGCTGCGCGAGGCGATGGCGGTGGACAAGAAGACCCGCGGTGCGCGCCTGCGGCTGGTCGTGCTCGATGGCCTGGCCAGGCCGGGCATCTTGGCCGACCCGGCCGAGGACCTGCTCGCCCGCGCCTACCGGGAGGTCTGAGATGCGCAGGGTGCTGATGCTGAACGGGCCGAACCTGGCCAGGCTGGGCTCCCGCGAGCCCGAGGTGTACGGCACCGCGACCCTGGACGACGTGCGCACGGCCTGCGCGGCGACCGCGGCCGAGCTGGGCCTGACGATCGACTTCCGCCAGACCGATAGCGAGGCGGAACTACTCGCCTGGGTACATGAGGCAGCGCAGGACTGCATTCCCGTGGTGCTGAATCCCGCTGCGTTCACGCATTACTCCTACGCGCTGCGGGACGCCCTGGCGATGCGCACTGCCCCCCTGGTCGAGGTCCATATCAGCAACCCGGCCGCGCGCGAGGAGTTCCGCCATACGTCCGTGGTGGCCGCCGTGGCCGACGGTACGATCGCCGGCTTCGGCGTCGCCTCCTACCTGCTGGCGCTGCGCGCGATCGCCGGGCTGGTGGCCGCGGACGCCGCGGGCCAGTGACGGCCGGGCGGCCGCCAGCTACGATTCCCTCGTCTGGTTAGTGCCGTCCACGGGAGCCCCAGTTGCGCATCGGAATGTCACTGAACTACGCGGGCGGCTTCGCCGAGACGGTCAGCGAGCTCGCGGACTATGAGAAGGCCGGCCTCGACATCGTGTTCGTCCCCGAGGCGTACAGCTACGACGCGGTCAGCCAGCTCGGCTACCTGGCGGCCAGGACGCAGCGGCTGCAGCTCGCCTCGGGGATCATGCAGCTGTATACCAGGACGCCGACGCTGACCGCGATGACGGCGGCGGGCCTCGACTATGTCTCGGACGGGCGGTTCAACCTCGGCATCGGCGTCTCGGGACCGCAGGTGATCGAGGGCTGGCACGGCGTTCCGTACGACGCCCCCATCGGCCGGACCAGGGAGACCATCGAGATCTGCCGGGCGGTGTGGCGCCGCGAGCGGCTCGTGCACGAGGGCAGGAACTACCAGATCCCGCTGCCCGCTGGCCGGGGCACCGGCCTGGGCAAGGCCCTGAAGCTGATCAACCGCCCGGTCAGGGACCGGATTCCGATCATCCTGGCCGCGGTCGGCCCGAAGAACACCGCCCTCGCGGCCGAGCAGGCCGAGGGCTGGCAGCCGATCTTCTACTTCCCGGAGAGGGCGGCTGGGGTGTGGGGCGACGCGCTGGCCGCGGGCACCGCCCGGCGCGATCCTTCGCTGCCGTCGCTCGACGTGATCGCCCAGACGTCGCTGGCCATCGGCGACGACGTCGACGGGCTGATCGACTTCGGGCGGCCCGCGCTGGCGCTGTATGTCGGGGGGATGGGCGCCCGCGGCCAGAACTTCTATACGAAGCTGGCCTCGCAGTACGGCTACCCGGATGAGGCGATCGCGATCCAGGACGCCTACCTGGACGGCCGCAAGGACGAGGCGGCCGCGCTGGTGCCGCGGTCGTTCCTGGAGGGAATCTCGCTGATCGGTCCGCGGTCGCATGTAGCCGAGCGGCTGGCCGCCTACGCCGAGGCCGGGGTCACCACGCTGAACGTGCAGCCGCTGGCCGGGACGCACGAGGAGCGGGTCCGGCTGATCGAGCAGATCAAGGACCTGGCCGGGTAGGGTGCCGCCCGGGCGAACACGCGGGCGCGCAGGTGTCGATCCGCCGGTGCGCCGTTCGATTACCTGGCAACGGCCGGACGCCAGGTTCGGCCCGAGTGAGAGGTAGTCAGCCCGATGAAGTACTTGTTCCTGCTGTACGGCCCGGACGAGGCGCTGCCCGAGCCGGGCACGGCCGAGGCGGCCGCGATGACCGAGCGCTGGGGCGCCGCCACCGGCGCGATGGCCCAGGCCGGCGTGCTGGTGGACTGCGCGCCCGTCCAGCCGGCCTCGGCCTCGACCACGCTGCGGGTCAGGGACGGCGAGGTGCTGCTGACCGACGGCCCGGCGGCCGAGATCAAAGAGCACTTCGGCGGGTTCACCCTGGTCGAGTGCGCGAACCTGGACGAGGCGATGAAGTGGGCGGCCACGCTGCCCGCGGCGGCCGACGGCTCGGTCGAGATCCGCCCGGTGGTGACGGTGGCCCGGCCGGCGTGACCGGTCCCCGGCGCCCGGCATGACCGGCCCCCGGCCGGCCAGCGGGCCCGGGCTGGAGGAGGCGCTGCGGGAGCACTGGTGGGCCGCGGTGGCGGTGATCGCCCGCCGCTGCGGTGACCTGGAGATCGCCGAGGACGCGGTGCAGGAGGCGTGTGCCGCGGCGGTTGCCAGCTGGCCGGAGGCCGGCTTGCCGCCGAGCCCGCGGGGCTGGCTGATCACCACTGCCTGGCATAAGGCGATGGACCTGATGCGGCGCGACGCGCTGCGGGCCGGGCGGGAGAGCGCGGCGGCCAGGGAGCTGGCCGGCGCTGCCGTCCCGAGCGAGGCCGGGGACGACGAGCTAGCGCTGATCTTCGCCTGCTGTCATCCCTCGCTGGACCCGGCGGTGCGGGTGGCGCTGACGCTGCGCGCGGTTTGCGGGCTGTCCACCGCGGAGATCGCGGCCGCCTTCGTGCTGCCCGAGGCGACGCTGGCGCAGCGGCTGGTGCGGGCCAAGCGCAAGATCCGCCAGGCCGGGATCTCGCTGACCAGGCCAGGTCCTGACGCGCTGGCGGGCCGGCTGGCCGCGGTGCTGCGGGTGATCTACCTGGTCTTCACCGAAGGCCACCAGGCGACGGCCGGGGCCGCGCTGGTCCGCCCCGACCTCTGCGACCAGGCCGTCCGGCTGGCCCGCGCCCTGCACGCCAGGCTGCCCGGCGAGCCCGAGGTGACCGGGCTGCTGGCGCTGCTGCTGCTCACCGATGCCCGCCGGGACGCGCGCACCGGGCCCGACGGCGGCCTGGTGCTGCTCGCCGACCAGGACAGGAGCCGGTGGGACGGGGCCAGGATCGGCGAGGGGGAGGCGCTGACCGAGGCCGCGCTGCGAGCCGGGCGGCCAGGGCCCTACCAGCTGCACGCGGCCATCGCGGCCTGCCACTCCACCGCCGCGACGGCCCAGGATACGGACTGGCCGCAGATCGCGGCGCTGTACGGCGAGCTGGCCAGGCACGAGCCGACGCCGGTCGTGCTGGCCAACCAGGCGGTCGCGATCGCGATGGCGGAAGGCCCGCAGGCCGGGCTGGACATCCTGGACCGGCTGGCCGGCACCGGTCGCCTGGACCGCTGGCCGCAGCTGCATGTCGCCCGGGCCGAGCTGCTGCGCCGCCTCGGCCGGGCGGACGCGGCCGAGGCCAGCTACCACCGGGCCCTGGCCGGCGACATGTCGCTGGCCGAGCGTTATCACCTGCAAGCCCGCCTCGCTGAGGTGAGCCGCCGCTAGCGACGGACCGGCCGGTGCGCCGTACAGTTCGGATATGCCACAGATTCACGCCGCCCGCCGGGACCGGGCGGCCGCCGCCGTCTCGGTCCTGGCGGCCGATGCCGTCCTGGTCACCAGTGCCGTGAATGTCCGGTACCTGACCGGGCTGGTCAGCTCCAACGCCGCGGTGCTGCTGGCCGCCGGCGGCGAGGCCGTGCTGGCCACGGACGCGCGGTACGCGGGCACCGCGCAGCGGGAGTGCCCGGACGTCGACCTGGTGATCGATCGCGATGTCGACGGCGCGCTGGCCGGGCGGGCGGGGGCGGCCGGGTGGCGGACGATCGCGTTCGAGGACCTGTGGCTGACCGTGCGGCGCTACCAGCGGCTGGCCGGCCAGGGCGGGCTGGCCGGCGGCGGACCGAGCGGGGCGGGGCTGGTCCCGGTCGGCGACCTGCTGGACGAGCTGCGGATGGTCAAGGACGAGGCGGAGATCGACCTGCTGGCGAAGGCGTGCGCGATCACCGGCGAGGCATTCTCCGCGGTGCTCGGCGAGCTGCGCCCCGGGGTGACCGAGCGCGAGTACGCGGTCGCGCTCGAGCGGGCCATGGTCGACCTGGGGGCCGAGGCGGTCGCGTTCGACACGATCGTGGCGTCGGGCCAGAACGGGGCGATCCCGCACCACAGCCCGGGTGGCCGCGCGTTCGAGGCGGGTGATCTGGTCACCGTGGACTGCGGTGCCCGGGTCGGGGGATATCACGCCGACATGACCAGGACGGTGGCGATCGGCAAGCCAGCCGCCTGGCAGTGCGAGATCTACCAGCTAGTAGCGGCGGCGCAAGCGGCCGGAGTGGCGGCGGCCAGGCCGGGGGCCGAGGTGCGCGAGGTCGACGCCGCGGCCAGGGACCTGATTGACGCCGCTGGACATGCCGGGAATTTCACCCACGGACTCGGGCACGGTGTCGGGCTGGAGATCCACGAGGCCCCGATCATCTCCGGCGGCCGGGCCGGTAGACTTGCTGACCGGGTTCCTGTCACCATCGAGCCAGGTATCTACCTGCCAGGCCGGGGCGGCGTCCGCATCGAGGACACGCTCGTGGTCCGGGCAGGTACCGGGGCGGCGGGCTCGGCCCAGCCGCTCACCACGATCACCAGGGAACTGCTCGTCCTGTAACCGGCGCGCCCCGGACGGCGCCGGCTGCGCGACGCGGCGGTCCCTCCCGCATGCAGGAGAAGCATTTACCGTGGCGACCACGAACGATCTTAAGAACGGCATGACCCTGACCATCGACGGCCAGCTCTGGAACGTCGTGGAGTTCCAGCACGTCAAACCGGGCAAGGGCGGCGCGTTCGTGCGGACGAAGCTCAAGAACGTGATGAGCGGCAAGGTCGTCGACCGCACCTTCAACGCCGGCGTGAAGGTCGACGTGGCCAGCGTGGACAAGCGGGAGATGCAGTACCTGTACCGCGAGGGCGACGAATTCGTCTTCATGGACACCCAGGACTACGACCAGCCCCGGGTTCCCGCCGAGACGGTCGGCGGCGGCGCGGACTACCTGCTCGAGGAGCAGATGGTGACGGTCGCGTTCAACAACGGGGAGGCGCTGTATGTCGAGCTGCCGCCCGCGGTCGAGCTGACCGTCAGCCAGACCGATCCTGGCTTGCAGGGCGACCGGTCGACCGGGGGCACCAAGCCGGCCACGCTGGAGACCGGCGCCCAGGTCCAGGTACCGCTGTTCATCACCACGGGCGAGAAGATCAGGGTCGACACCCGCACCGGTTATTACCTCGGCCGGGCGTGACGAGGCGGCGGTGGCGGCACGCAGTAAGGCACGCAAGCGGGCGCTGGACGTCCTGTTCGAGGCGGAGCTACGCGGCGAGCCGCCGCTAGCCGTGCTGGAGGCCAGGACCGTCCAGGCCGATCCGCCGGTTGGCTCCTACGCGATCGAGCTGGTGCAGGGCGTCCAGGCGCACCGGGACGAGATCGATGACCTGCTCGGCCGGTACGCCAGGGGCTGGACACTGGAGCGGATGCCGGCGGTCGACCGGAATATCCTGCGGATCGGCGCCTACGAGCTGCTCTGGAGCGCCGACGTACCCGCTGCGGTGGCGATCAGCGAGGCGGTGCTGCTGGCCAAGGACCTGTCGACCGACGGCTCGCCTGCCTTCGTCAACGGGCTGCTCGGCACGCTGGCCGAGCTCCCGCCCGGCCAGCCGGCCGAAGCCGACGAAACAGGGCAGCCTGGCGACGCCGGGCCGGCCGAGGACGGCTGTCAGTAGACCCGGCTACAGTCAGGCTCGTGCCGGACTGCCAGGACGCGCCGGATGACACGGGCTGCCATGTGCTGCATATCGACATGGACGCGTTCTACGCGAGCGTGGAGCTGAGGGACCGGCCGGATCTGGTGACCCGGCCGGTGATCGTCGCCCATACCGCCGGCCGCGGCGTGGTGCTCTCGGCGAACTACCTGGCGCGCCGCTTCGGGGTGCGCTCGGCCATGCCCGCCAGCCGGGCGCAGCGGATGTGCCCGCAGGCGGTGTTCATCCCGCCGCGGCACGGACTCTACGGAGCCGTGTCCAAGGAGGTCATGGCCATCTTCAAGGCCGTGACCCCGCTGGTCGAGCCGCTGTCGCTGGACGAGGCCTTCCTCGATGTATCGGGCGCGATCAGGCGGCTCGGGCCGCCCGCGCTCATCGGCGCCGCCATCCGGCGGCAGGTGCGCGATCAGCTCGGCATCACCTGCTCGGTCGGCATCTCGACCACCAAGTTCGTGGCCAAAATGGCCTCGGTGCACTGCAAGCCGGACGGCTTGCTCGTTGTCCCGGCCGGCGGCGGGCTGGAATTCCTGCACCCGCTCCCGGTGTCCGCGCTGTGGGGCGTCGGCGAACGGACCGGTGAACTGCTGGCCAGGCTGGGGCTGCGCACGGTCGGCGACCTGGCCGGGGCCCCGGTGCCCGCGCTCGAGGCTGAGATCGGACCGGCCGCGGCCGCGCACCTGCACGCGCTGTCCTGGGGGCGCGACGACCGGACGGTGAGCACCGGCGCGGCCGAGAAGAGCATCGGGGCGGAGGAGACGTTTGCCGCCGATATCGGGGATCCTGTGGTGATCCGCCGGGAACTGCTCAGGCTGGCCGGCCGGACCGCCCGCGGCCTCCGCCAGTCAGGACTAGTCGCCAAGACGATCTCGGTCAAGCTCCGGCGGTCCGATTTCCGCACGTTCACCAGGTCACGGACGCTGCGCGACCCGACCGACGTGACCCAGCAGATCTATTCGGTGGCGTGCGAGCTGTACGAGGCGTCCGGGCTGGCCGGCGGGGTCATGCTGCGGCTGGTCGGGGTGCGTGCGGCCGGGCTCGGCCCGGCCGCCCAGGCCGGCACGCAGCTGGCCCTGGGCGAGCGACCGGACGCCTGGCGGCAGGCCGAGAGCACGATGGACCAGGTCGCCAGGCGGTTCGGCTCGGGCGCGCTGGGGCCGGGAACTCTGGTCGGGCCCGGTGAGACAGGGGAGCGGTCACGCGAGTAAACCGCTGTGCCTGGTGTGACGAAGAAGGGCCGTCGCGGCCGGAACCACGGGCCCCGGTCTGGTGTCCCCTTCCACAGAACGCGCTGGCCCTCGTATTCTGGTTGATAGCCGGGCCGCAGGCGACGGTCATCAGGCCTGGCCGGCGCGAGTAACTGGGAGGCAACGTGCCGCTTTCCGAGCACGAGCAGCGCCAGCTCGAGCAGATCGAGCAGGCGCTCTATGCCGAGCATCCGCGGTTTGCCAAGGCGGTACGGGCGGCTGACCCGCGGGTGCACTATAAGCGCCGGGTTGTCTACGCCGCGATCCTGTTCGTCGTCGGCGTCGCGCTGCTGCCGCTTGGCCTCGCCACTACCTATATCGCGATCAGTATCGCCGGTTTCGTCATCATGCTGGCCTCCTGCTACTGGGCCGCGATCAGTTACCGCCGGATGAACGGGATGGCGACCAGCCGGATGCAGTTGCGAGACCGCCGGGCCGCCCGCCGGGAGCGCCGCGGCGGCGGTGGCGGGCGCCGCTCGAGGACCGGGTTCGGCGGACGGCTGGACGAGCGCTGGCGCCGTCGGCAGGAAGGCCGCGACGGATAGCTCGCGCGGCGACCGATGGCGGGCAAGGGAAGCTGACCGTTAGCGAAGGCCACGCAGCCACGCCAGACCGTCGGGTGCCCGGCCCGACCGGGTTAGTTCTCGCTGGTCGCGGGTGACCAGCCGGTCAGCAGCCCGGCCGCCTGGCGGAAGCCGCTCCGCAGCGGGTGTACGACCGAGGGCGGCAGCAACCTGGCTCGCCAGCGGACCGACCGGCTCGAGCACCTGGCCAGCGCCTTGCGCACCATGCTGACGTCGGCCCTGGCCGGCCCCGCGGCCGCCGGCGCCGGCGCGTACCTGGCCCGCTCGACGATCGTCGCGATCCTCTCCACGGCCTGGCCCGCCGCGGGGTCCAGGCCGGAGATCGCGCGAACCCGCCTGGCCACCGCGCGGGGCGACTCACTCGGGCGGCGGCGCTGCCCGTAATCGTCCAGATCGGCGCACAGTTCCCGCCAGGCCGCCGCGGCGAGCCCGGTGTCGCCGTCAGCGGACCGCCAGACCCGGCGCCTGCCGATCAGCCTCGTGATTCCCGGTCCGGCCGCCAGTGCCAGCAGGAGCCCGGCGACGATGTACCAGACCCAGGTGTCGCTGCTGCCGGCCAGCCGCACTCCGATCGCCGGGCCACTGCCTCGTCCTGCTTCCCGCAGGTGGTTGCGCAGGTTTCCGGCGGACGACTTTCCGGCCTTGGACGAGCCGGCCGGGCCGGTGGCCGGAGCCTGCGTTCCTGAGCCGCCGCGCGACGTCGCCGCCGAGACGTAGGCTGGCTCCACGGCGGTGTCCTGGCCGCCCGCTCCGCCCGGGGTCGGCTCGAACCTGAGCCAGCCCGCTCCGGCGAAATACAGTTCTGGCCAGGCGTGCGCGTCGGCGGTGGTGACCACCCAGCTCCCGTCCGCCCGCTGCCGGCCCGCGGTGTAGCCGACCACGACCCGCGACGGGATGCCCAGCAGCCGGGCCAGGACCGCCATCGCGAACGCGTACTGCTGGCAGTAACCGGTCCTGGAGGTGGTGAGGAACGCCAGCAGGCCGGCCGGCGTGTTCGGCAGGCTGGACTCCAGCGAGTAGCTGAACCGGCTGGACAGGAACCACCGCTCCAGGGCGACGGCCTGGGCGAACGGGGTCGCCTTGCCCTTGGTGACCTGCCGGGCGATCGCGGTGAGCTGGCCCGTGACCGGCGAGCTGAACCCGAGGTAGCTGCGCTCGATCGCGGCCGGGAGCCGCTGCCCGGCGCCCAGCTCGTCGGCCGTCGGCTCGACGTCGCCGCTGGTCACTGTGTAACGCAGGCCGGCCGTGCTGCCGCCGTCTGAGTAGATCATCGAAGTGCCGGGCGCTTCGCGCCAGCTACCCGACACTGCGATGCGCTCGGGCCAGTACGGCACCGGCAGGAAGTAGATCGGCCACGCGAAGCCATCGACCTTGGGGATCGTGACGGTGGTCCTGACGGGCGTCACTGTGGTGCCGGCCGCGAGCCCGGGCGCGGCCTGCAGCGGCTTGCCGCTGACCTGGCTGCCTCCGGACGGATGGATCAGCCCCCAGTCACTGGCGCCAGGATCGTAGTTGAGCACGTACACCTGGAAATAGTTCTGGGCGCTGTCGCCGGTCGTCCGGTAGGTCAGCACCTGCCTGGGCGAGGCCTTGGACAGCAGGCCGTGCAGCTGGGCGACCGGATCAGGCAGCCC
The DNA here is from genome assembly GCA_051004215.1 of Streptosporangiaceae bacterium. Lineage (GTDB taxonomy): Bacteria > Actinomycetota > Actinomycetes > Streptosporangiales > Streptosporangiaceae > Chersky-822. The sequence continues at coordinate 31,811 of JBPCKO010000011.1, forward strand.
GACCTCGGCGGTGTGGCCACCACCGCCGCCGTGACCGCCGAAGATCTGCCGGATGGTCAGGCCGGGGAACAGCAGCGGCGCGATAACCGCGGCGCAGACGGCGGCCAGCCCGATCCGCCGTCCGGTCGCGGCCAGCGCGCCCATGTCGGCCCCCGCGAGACGCTCATCCTCCCCTGAGTAGTGCCATACCGTGACAATCCTGCCCCAACCGCGTAGCCGGTTCCTGCCGTCGGACGACAGCAACGCCATGTAGCCGACGGCCGCCAGGGCGAAGGCGATCGCCCCGGCTAGTCCCTTGACGTTGGCCGTGGTCGCGATCGGGGCCATGTAGACAACCAGGAGGGGCAGGCCGGCGATGGCGGGCCGGTGCAGCCGGACCGCCAGCACGTCGACGACAATGGCGGCCAGGCCGATACTCGCCGCCGCGAGCAGCAGCACGCCGGGGCGCCCCGCGACCGGCGGCGAGTACCTGGCCGCGCCGCCTCCGGCCGACGCGAGCACGGTCAGGTGGTGCAGCGACCGCGGGGTCGGGACGACGGCCAGCACCGAGCGCGATGCCGCGTGCAGCACGTTCAGCAGCAGCAGCAACGAGGCCAGGTAGGTGACCAGGCTGGCGGCCGCCCGGAGCGGCCGCAATCCGGACGCGCTGGCGCCGCAGGCCAGGATCAGGGCGGCCCAGGCGATCTTCCAGAACGGGGAGTGGGCAATCAGCATCGGCGCGCCGGCCAGCGCGGCCAGGACGGTCGCGGTGACCGCGGCAGGCACCGGGCCGAGCCTGGTCGCCGTGCCGGCCAGCGCGACCACGATGACGGCCAGGGCGCCCTGCGCGAACCAGGCCGCCCCGCCGATCAGGCTGAACTCCGACACCGATGCGAGGATGACCGCGACGGCGGCGGCGATGGTCAGGCGGTAGTTCACGGCGCCCCCGCGCCGTTGTCGCTGAAGCTCGCGGCGGTGATGTGGGCGGGCAGGCCGGCCGCGGCGAGCTGGCTGCCCGACCTGGGCAGCCGCTGCCAGGTGATCGCCAGCGGCGTGGCCGCGTCGGCCGTGATGACCTGCCAGCCGGCCGCCTTGAACAGGGCGGCCGTGGTCGCGGTCTCGGCGACCGGATCGCTGCCGCGGCTGGCCGTGAGGGCGGTGGCCGCCTTGCGGCCGTTCCGCGCCGCCCCGCCGGGCCCGGCCCCCGCGACGGCGGGCTCCGTGCTGGCCCGGGTGGTCACGCCCGGGCCGGATGCCGGGTCCGGATGGCTCTGGTCGGTCCTGGCCCCGGCCCCGGCCCAGGTCGAGACGGCCAGCAGGACCGCGATGCCCTGCCGCCCGTGCCGCCGCGCGGTCGCGATCTCCCTGGCCGCGTCGGCGGACAGCCGGCCGCCGACGAATACCAGTAGCCCGCCCTCGATCGTGCTGAGCGCCGCCGTCGTCCTGGCGAAGTCGTAGTTGCGGGAGGGCGTGATCACCGACAGGGCGTCGAGCAGCACGTCCTCGAACATGGCCGGGCCCGCCAGGGCCGCGGCGTCGGTCAGCAGGTGGCCGTCCAGGCCCGACCTGGCCAGGTGGACGCCGATCGAGGCGGCCGCGCTGACCGCGAATTCGAAGGAGGAGCTCGGCCCGTTGCCGGCGTGCGCGCTGCGCCGCGAGTCCAGGATCACCACGGCCCGGTCCTGCCAGCGCTGCTCCTCGCGGCGCACCATCAGCTCGCCGTACCTGGCCGTCGACCGCCAGTGCACCCGGCGCAGCTCGTCACCGTCGCGGTAGGCGCGCGGGATCACGTCATCGTCCCCGGCGGCCGCGGTCATCCTGGTCCGGCCGTCACCGTCGCTTGACCAGCTGCCGGTCGTGGCCGGGGAGCTGAGCGGCACGATCTTGGGCGTGACCGTGAGCGTATTGCGGGTGGCGAAGTTGGCGGTGAGCTCGACCAGCCCGAATACGTCCGCGATCCTGACCCGCATCGGACCGGCCACGAACTTGCCCCGCAGGTCGGAGCGCAGCTGGTAGGTCACCTCGCGGGAGCCGTTCCGCTCGATGCCATTCAGCACATACCGCGGCCTGGCCCCGAGTGAGTAGGGAATGGTCTCCTCGGCCAGCAGCAGCCCGGTCGAGATCCGGCTGACATTCTCCAGCCGCACCGCGACGGTGGCGGGCTGGCCGGGCGCGACCCGCGGCGGCATGATCTGCCGATCGCAGCGCAGCTGATAGCGGGCCCGGCGGGCGGTCAGGGCCGAGAACACGGGCAGGCTGACCAGCAGCACGCCCACGCTGATCATGGCCCCGCTGCCCAGGATCAGCCCGGCCAGCACGCCGACGACGCCAGCGGCGAGGAACGACGCACCGCGGACGGTGAACCACGCGAGAACCGACCGCATCGCCGCCTCCTTCCGGCTGCTCTGTCACTGTACGTCGCTGGTCCTGGCCCGGCCAGGCAGCCGCCGGGTGCCCTGGTTACCGGCCCGGCAGGGGCACCCGCTCGATGATCTTGGCCAGCACTTGCTCAGGCTGTTCCCGGCCGACCACCGCTTCGGCCGTCGGCAGCAGCCGGTGCGCCAGCACCGGGCCGGCCAGCGCCTGAACGTCGTCGGGGATCACGAAGTTGCGATCCTCCAGCGCGGCGTAGGCCCGGCTGGCCCGCAGCAGGTGCAGCGCGGCCCGCGGCGAGGCGCCCAGCCGCAAGGCCGGCGCCGTCCTGGTCGCCGCGACGATGTCGATGATGTACTGGCGCACCTGCTGGGCCACGTGCACCTCGCGCACCGCGGCGATCAGCGCCCGGACGTCCTCGGCGTGCGCGGCGGGCTTGAGATAGTCCAGCGGGGAACTGGAGCCGTGCGCGTCCAGCATCGCCATCTCCGCGGCCCCGTCCGGGTAGCCGATCGAGATCCGGGCGGTGAACCGGTCGCGCTGGGCCTCGGGCAGCGGGTAGGTGCCTTCCATCTCGACCGGGTTCTGGGTCGCGATCACCATAAACGGCGACTCCAGCGGGTAGGTCACCCCGTCGACCGTGACCTGACGCTCCTCCATGCTCTCCAGCAGCGCGGACTGCGTCTTCGGGGAGGCCCGGTTGATCTCGTCGCCCAGCACCAGGTTGGCGAAGATCGGGCCCGGCTTGAACTCGAACTCGCGCAGCTCCTGGTTGAAGGCGCTGACTCCGGTGATGTCGCTGGGCAGCAAGTCAGGGGTGAACTGGACGCGCCGGACGGAGCAGTCGATCGACCGGGCCAGCGCCTTCGCGAGCAGCGTCTTGCCCACTCCCGGTACGTCCTCGATGAGCGCGTGGCCCTCGGCGAGCAGTACGGTCAGCGCGAGCCTGGCGGCCCCAGCCTTGCCGACGACGACGGTGTTGATCGCGTCGCTGATCCGGTGGGCGCCCGGGATCAACTGATCCAGCCTGCGCTCCGCCTGCTCGGTCTCGGCCGACACGCGTCCTCCTCGTCCCGGCCGCGCCGCCGGGTTCTGGTCAAAGCGGGAGTGCTGCCCGCGGCTGATGTCCAATGCGTTGCGCCTCGACAGTAGTTGCAGGCATGCCTCGATGTAACAACGGAATGGCCATCAGTGCATAACGAGCTTTCCCTTGGTCCGGACCTGGGCCGCCGGCACCGGGGCTCACCGGAGGCTTCGGCCGCTGTCCGGTTCCATTCTCCCCACTCCGCTCCACTGCTTTGACCAGGGGTTGCGTGGAAGCCATGACCGAAAGATGGGAGTAGAGATCATTGACGGTGGAGGAATGTGGAGTACAGTGGTGCGCGGTGGGGAGGAAGAGCCCCGCCGGATGACGGTTGTGGGGGGCAGTGGAGGTGAGAGCCGGTGTTCCTCGGCACTCATACGCCACGTCTGGATGAGAAGGGCCGGCTGTTCCTCCCGGCGAAGTACCGGGACGAGCTAGCGGAGGGACTCATCGTGACCAAGGGCCAGGAGCGCTGCCTGTACGTGTTCGGCCAGGCCGAGTTCGGCCGGATCACCGAGGCCCTGCGGACGGCGCCGGTCACGGCCAAGGCCGTCCGCGACTACAGCCGGGTGTTCTTCGCCAGCGCATCGGACGAGGTTCCTGACAAGCAGGGCAGGATCACGATCCCTCCAGCGCTACGCCAGTACGCGGCGCTGCAGCGCGACTGCGTGGTCATCGGGGCGAATACCCGGCTGGAGATCTGGGATTCGGCTGCCTGGGACGCCTACCTGGAGCAGCAGGAGGACGCGTTCTCTGATGCGTCGCAGGAGGTGCTGCCCGGAGTCCTGTGAGCAGTGCCCGGCCTGGTCTCCACCCGTGCCGGACGGCCGACTGGCTGGCGTCACTTCCCCGGCGCCAGGCGGCAGGCCGTCGCGACGGACGCGGATGGGGACCTGGCCGGGCACCGCGGTGCAGGGCCGGGCAGCGAGTTCGGGCCGGGAGAAGGGGGTCGCGGTGAGCACGGCAGCATCGCATGTGCCGGTCATGCTGGACCGGGTGCTTGGCCTGCTCGCTCCCGCGCTCGCCCCGGCCGGCGCGATCCTGGTGGACGCGACGCTCGGCCGGGCCGGCCATACCCGCGCGCTGCTGCGCGACCATCCGGGGCTGCGGGTGATCGGCATCGACGCCGATCACGCCGCGATCGAGGAATCCAGGCAGGCGCTGGCGGCTGACCTGAGCCGGGTCACGCTCGTGCAGGCGGTCTATGACCAGATCCCCGCGATCCTGGCCGATCTTGGCCACCGCAGCGTCCAGGGCGTGCTGTTCGATCTCGGCGTCTCCTCACCGCAACTCGACGACCCGGCCCGCGGCTTCTCCTATGCGCAGGACGCCCCCCTGGACATGCGGATGAACCGGTCGGGCGAGCTGACCGCGGCGCAGGTCGTGAACACCTACCCGCCGGCCCGGCTGGCCCGCGTGTTCAGCGAGTACGGCGAGGAACGGTTCGCCCGGCGCATCGCCCGCGCGATCGCGGCCGAGCGGTCCCGCGAGCCGATCACGTCCACGCTGGCGCTGGCCGAGATTATCAAGGCCGCGATTCCGGCCCCGGCCAGGCGCACCGGCGGCAACCCGGCCAAGCGCACGTTCCAGGCCCTTCGGATCGAGGTCAACGACGAGCTCGGAGCGCTGCAGCGGGCCGTGCCGGCGGCGCTCGACGTCATCGCCGTCGGCGGCCGGGTCGTCGTGCTCTCTTACCACTCGCTTGAGGACCGGATCGTCAAGCGCACGTTCGTGCAGCGGTCGACCGACACCACTCCGCCCGGGCTGCCGGTTCCGCTGCCGGCTGCCCAGCCGCGGTTCCGGCTGGTCACCTCGGGCGCGGAGCGACCAGATGACGCCGAGCAGGCCGCCAATCCGCGGTCGGCGTCGGCCAGGCTCAGGGCCGCCGAGCGCGTGCTGCTCCCGCCGGAGGGCTACGGGGGGCCCTCTCCCCGGGCCAGCACCGCGGCATGAACACACACAGGAACGGATGGGCGCCGATGGGGACCGATGTCATGACGCCGGGCCAGACCCGGCCCGGGCCCGGCCTGCCGCCTGGGCCGCCTGGCCCGGACGCGCGCCGCCCGCCGCGGCCCGGACGCCGGC
>JBPCKO010000012.1:0-4066 GCA_051004215.1 Streptosporangiaceae bacterium
CATGCACCGACTCGGCCGAAGGCCCCCGACCGAAGCCGAATCCGAGTACTACGCTCGCCACAACGACAGCCACCCCGTGGCTGCCGTACTCACATAACGAGGTGCGCACCAAACCCGGGACGCTTCATACTTCCCTGCTGTCATCGTCAGGGACGACGGGGAGGCACTCAGACCTGGGGACAGCCAGGTCATCGTGACGATCTCGGTACCTGATGACGAGGCACACACGTCGGCCACGGCACCGTGTCGCGCCAGGTGTTTTTCAGCTAGCAGCGACTCGTGGCTCTGGTGAACGCAAGTGGCACCAGGAGGATCGGTCGTGGAGGAGCCAGGTGACGGGCAGGATGCTGGCAGCTGCGGACAGGACACGCCGGTCACCGGGAGATCAGGTGACCGCATACCGGGAATTCTGATGACCGCACACCGGGAGCTAGGTGGCCGCACACCGGGATTGACGGCGGTCATCAGCACGCCGATCAGGCCGCATCCGGCCACGTTGATGCCCAGCGTCGTCCAGCCGGAGCCGGCACCGCGGCCATGGTGCCGGGCGCAGGGTGCCTGCGGTCCTCGCCCGCGTCCCGGGACGGATCTCAGGCTGGCGCATGACGCTCCCGGTCGGCATCGCTTCTGCCGTGGCCGTCTGGCTGGCTGGCTGGTTCGCTGGGTGGCAGCCGGGGGTCTGGCGTGCGGGTGAGCAGGTTGATGCGATCGCCGGCGGCGAGGGTGATGTCCGGCTCGGGGTCGCGCAGGGTGTGGTGGTCCAGGACAGATACTGGCGTGCAGCCGGGCGGCCAGCTGATCTGGCCGAGGGCCTGGCCGGCGGCGGGCGAGTCCGCGGTGATGCTGATCTCCAGGATCTGGTAGCCGGGCAGTGGGGATGGCGGCTCGCCGGGGGCATCCTGCGAGCCTGGCCGGGCGTGATCGGCGGCCAGCTGCGCCTGCGCGGCGGCCGGGGCGGCGCTGATGCGCCGGGCTACGGCCTGCAGCACGTTCTGGCTGGTGATCCATCCTTGCAGCTGCTGCCCGTCGGCGGAGATCACCGGCAGGCCGTCGCGGCCGTACAGCGCCAGCTGCCGCAGCGCCTGGGCGAGAGGCTCGGTGGTGAACAGCACCTGGGGAGTGCGCTGGCTGGTGACCGGCCCGGGCAGGGCGGCGTAGTCCGGCCCAGGCGCTGAGCCCGGTGGCAGGGTGGCGGCGGTGAGCGGCAGTTGGAACGGCCGCATGGCCTCGGCCGCGGTGAGATCCTCCAGCGGGTCGGCCGCGGGGGGGTGGTCGATGTCGGTGCCGCGCCGCAGCAGCTTGGTGGTGTAGATCGTGCCGTAGCTCAGCGCCCGCGACAGGGCGGTGGCGATCGCGACGGCGAGCATCACCGGCAGGGTCAGGGTGTAGTCGCCGCTCATCTCCACCACGCTGGCGACGGAGGTCAGCGGGGCCCTCGCCGCGGAGGCGAAGACCGCGCCCATGCCGACGACCGCGTACAGGGCAGGCTGGCCCGCGGCCGGGCCGAAGGCGTGCTGCGCGATCTCGCCGAAGGCCATGCCGGAGGTGGCGCCGACGAACAGCGACGGCGCGAACACCCCGCCCGACCCGCCGATCCCGATGGTCAGGCTGCACGCGACCATCTTCGCGGCGGCCAGCACGATCAGGAACCAGAGCGCGTAGCCGCCGCCGACGGCCCGGTACAAGACCGGGTAGCCCACCCCGTACATCTGCGGGATCGCCAGCAACAGCACGCCCAGCGCGACCCCGCCGACCGCGGGCCGGGCCCACTCCGGCCGGCTGCCCCACAGCCGGTCGCAGATGTCCTCGGTCTTGTACAGCACGTTCTTGAACGCCAGGCCGATCAGCGCCGCGATCACCGCCAGCGCCGCCACCAGCAGGTAGCTGCTCAGGTGATGCAGGCTGATGCCCGGCGGCAGCCCGGACAGGAACGGCGCATCGCCCAGGAACTGCCGCGCAACCAGGTCGGCGACCATCGCCGACAGCATCACGGTGAAGATCGCCTCGATGGAGAACTCCCGCAAGATGATCTCCACGCCGAAGAACACCCCGGTGATGGGGGCGTTGAACGTGGCGGCGATGGCGCCGCAGGCGACCAGGATCCGAATCCGGCTTTCTGGCATCCGCACCCAATGGCCCAGGCCGGAGGCCAGCGCCGAGCCGATCTGCACGATCGGGCCCTCCCGGCCCACTGACCCGCCCACCCCGATGCACACCCGCGGACGCGACGGCCTTGACCACGCTGACCTGAGGCCGGATCCGGCCGCCTTCCTCAGCGACCGCGATCATCACCTCGGGCACGCCGTGCCCGCGGGCCTCCCGGGCGTGCCGGTAGATCAGCGGGCCGTAGACCAGGCCGCCGACGACCGGGATCACCACGAAGAACCCGAACCCGAGCCAGGGAAGGTGGGCGCTGGCGACACGGCCCTGCTGGCCGAACTGCACGTGGCCGGTGGCCAGCCAGGTGAAGACGAAGATCAGGTACCGGAACGCCACCGCGCCCAGCCCCGACCCGGCGCCGACCAGCAGGGCGATCACGAACAGCCCGCCCCGCGAGCCCCGCGCCCAGCCGCTGGCCCGGCCGGTCCACGCCAGCGTGCCCGGCGGCAGGGCCGACGGGTTCTGGCCGGTCACGATGCCTGCCCGGCGCTCAGCGGGGACAGCTGCCGCCCGCAGCCGCCGGAGGCGGGGCTTCGGGGAGATCCGCCGGCCAGTGGCTGTCGGGGATCTCCCCGGCCGCCGCGGCGAACGCGCGCAGCGCCCCGGCGACCGCGGCCTGCTGCCGGGCCGGGAGCCTGCCCAGGATGCCGGCGATCAGCTCCCGCCGCCGCGTGGTCGCCTGGTCCACCACCTCCCGCCCGGCGGCGGTGACCGATATCTGCACGGCGCGGCGGTCGGCGCGGGCACGGTGCCGGCGGATCAGGCCCTTGCGCAGCAGCCGGTCGCACATCCGCCCGGCCGTCGACGGCGTGACGCCCAGCGCCGCGGCCAGGTCGGTCATCCGCTGCGGTCCGCGGGAGGCGAGCACCACCAGCGCCCGGTACTGGGCGATCGTGGTGTCGTCCGCGGCGGCACCCAGCGACTGCGTGGCTACCGCGACCAGCGTCCGGCTCGCCGTCAGCACCGCGTCCACCGTGGCCTCGTCCGCCACATGGTTGTTCATGCTCACGCCACCTATTTTACTTGCTTACTGCAATGATTGCATGATGACTCTATAAGTTACTGTACGCGCGGGTCCCGGCCGGCGGACGAGCCGCCGCGACGTCAGCGCGTGGTGCCCAGCCAGTTCAGGAGGATCAGCGCCGATGCCAGTGACCGTCGCGGCGGCGGCCTTCCTGACCGGGGCACTGATCAGCCTGGCGGCCAGCTGGGTGCTGGTCTCCCGGCTGGAGCGGGCCGGCGAGCGCCTGGGCCTGTCCGAGGCCCGGCAGGCGCGCGTCCCTGGCTGCCGGGGCGGCACCAGCCCCCGGCAAGTCGGCCATCCCTGCTGCCCGGATGGCCAGCCAGGCGGCGGCGCGCCCTCGGCCTGGCGCTGACTTTGATCGTCGCCGCCGCCGATGCCGGGCTCGGCCACCGCGTCGTGCTCACCGGGCTGCTCATCATCGGGCCCTGCAGCAAGCTCATCACCGGCCGCTGGATCCCCACCGGGCTCACCGGACTGTGCGCAATCGGGCTGGCAGTGGCCCTGGGCATACCCGACGGCATCTGGGCACCAGCATCCACCTCTACTTCCTCGCCGCAGTAGCAACAGTGGCACTGGCCAGCACCATCGCTGCCGTCGTCATCGATACCCGCAGGCACTTCCGCCTGCACTGAGCACGCACGCCCGGGCAGCCCGGGCCGGCGAGCCGGCATGGTCAGCCCTGGACCGGCAACTCCCGCAGGCTGCCCGTCGCTGACGGCATTCGCCAGCCGCCAGGGGGCGCTCCGCGGTGCCGCGGGACTGTGGATCTAAAGGTGTTTCCGGCCCGATCACGCTGAGCCTGACGGCCCGGCGGGAGAGGTGCCGTGATGACCGCGACACTGAACGACGTGACAAACAAGAAGCCGGAGGCCTCGGCTGAGG
>JBPCKO010000013.1:0-4884 GCA_051004215.1 Streptosporangiaceae bacterium
CCTGTGGAAGGGTGCCCATCCAGCGGACGCCAACGGCGACGGGGGGCTGGTCGGGGGCAAAAACCGTCTCCACAGAGCCTGTAGGTCCTGTCCCGCGCCGAGCCGGTCTCCCGAGCGCGCAGTACCCGGCCGGTCAGCAGGACATGGCGCAGGTCCAGGAAAGGCGATTTCCCATCGCTCGTGATAGAGCCCTGACCAGGCCGACGGTTCACGCGACATCCGCTGCCGGGCCGGTGAACTCGCCTGCGGCGCCAGCACTCTTGACCAGCCGACCCCACCGCTCATGTCGGCCATACCGTTCGGCGATCACCTTCCCACTCGGCAGCGACCCGTCAGCACCCCGGTTCGCCACCGCCCACTGCCATGCTTGCCACCGCAGATCTGAACCATCAGAGCGCCTCACACGGCGCGGCATGCTGGCCGCCGACCGGGCGGCAGACGCCGGCACTTCGCGCCGAAGTGGCAAATGCACCGGTCGCAGCGACGGCCCGGCTGCCCCCGCAGCGGTACAACGGACCTGGCGCATCAGCATCTCATACGAGCCGATGAGTGCGAACGACGGCCACGCAGCGATCACCCGACCCGTCAACGTCGGCTCCGCCACGGCGATGTTCGCCGCCAAGCTTGCCGCGCTGCCCATGGTCAGGAGCGCCCAGGGCAGCATTCCTCCCCGACCGCCGGATCGGGAATCCGGCCAGCAGGGTGGTCGACGCCGCCACGATCATGCCGTCCACCGATAGCGGCGTTAGCGCCGCTATCCACCCTGGCTGGCCGTGCAGGGCCACCAGAGCATGCATGTGCAGGTAGGACACGGTCCCGGCGATCAGGGCAAGCAGCGTCACGCATCCGATCGTGGTCCGCCTGATCCACTGGTCCGCCCGCCCGGTCACCGCTCGCCTCCGAGCACCAGCTCACCAGTGATCGCGGGCATGTACGTAAGCGACGACTCGCTCCTCGGACACCAACCATTTGCCGATATTTGCGGGTTCCGGGCGTGCGGCGGCGCGGACGATCTGCCGTTCAGGATGGCAGGTGAGCCGCAGGCCGAGACTGCGGTGAATGCCTGCCAGGTCTTCGGGCCGGGCGTGGCGCAGTTCGGTGGCGATGTCCGCGCATCCGGAGATCAGGTCGGTGATCTGCTGGCGGGTCATGCCCGCCTTCGCGGTAGCCCGGCGCAGGTCGGATTCGGCGCTGATCTTGCGGGCGTGGACATCGGCGATCCAGCTCCCGATCTCCCCGGGGTCGCCGCCGGCGTCCAGTGCGGCGCGGTAGCGGGCCATCTTGGCGGCAGCGTCGGCGATCGCGGCAGTGGCGACCTCGGCAGCGGACCGGTCCCCGTCGCCTTGCTGGGCGGCGTGTATGCGGTCGATGGTGTCGTCCAGGCGGCCCGGGTCGAACACGGCGGCGAGCCAGCCGTTGACCTCGGTGTCGGAGGCGTCCTGGCGGAGGTAGACGTTGCGGGGGTGGGTGATCTTGCTGGCCAGGGCGTATTCGGCGGGGAACCGGCAGCGGTAGGAGGGCGCCGCGTTGATCCAGTGGCCTTGCATGCGGCGCTGGCACACGCCGCAGAACAGGATGCCGGCGAAGGCGTCGCCCCACGGCGCCTGTTCTGGTCCCTGGCCCACCCCGCGTCACCATCGCCGACTGGAAGGAGGAGGACAACCACCACCGGCGGCACTCCGCGCTGGGCTACCAGGCCCCGGCCCGGTACGCTGCCGCCTGCACCCCCCAGTAACCGGCTCTTACAGAACCCGGACCAATTCACGGGGTCCCGTCATAGCCAGAGCGATAGGTTGGCTGGCCCTTTGACCGTCAGAGCCACCTGAGGTGCTGCAAGGCGGGTGCGCCGCCAGAGGCTTGATACCCGAATCCGGCAGGATGCTCCACATCTGGCAGTGACACTGTTACCGTGAAAGACGGTGCCGTGGGAATCTGAGAGCCGCCAAGCGCCACGGCCTGCGGGCTAGTGGCTCGCGCCAGGCCGAGTGGGTTCACATGGCCTGGCGAAGCCGGGAGGGGCCTCCATGATGAGAGCTGGCCGCTTGCTCTTCGTTTCGGCCCTGATGGTCGTGGCCTGGCCTGGCATGGTACCTGCTAGCGCTGCACAGGCTCAGCCCCCGCCACTGATCGTGGTCATGCTGGAGAACCAGGGCTACACCGGCGTCATCGGCAGCACGAACATGCCCTACTTCAACCAGCTATGGAACGAAGGGATAGCCGGCACTGGCCCGGTCACCGACTATCAGCAGATGTACGCCGTGAGCCATCCCAGCTTGCCGAACTACCTGGCAATCGCCAGCGGCAGCACGCAGGGGCAGGCAGGTAATGACTTGGCGCACGCAGGGCAGTTCAATGCACCGTCGGTGTGGGATCAACTGACCGCGGCGGGTATCTCGTGGGGCGTGTACGAGGAGGCCATGCCGGCCACCTGCTCGAGCAGCGTGGCCTACAACGACACAGCGACCGGGGGGACGGACGGGCAGTATGTGCTGCGCCACAATCCAGGTACAACTTTCGCCCCCGTTTTCACCTCCGCAGAATGCCAGCGGGTGCAACCGCTCTCGGCGCTGAATCTCACCGCCCTGCCGCAAGTGTCCTTCGTCACCCCCAACATCTGTGATGATGACCACGGGATCACGTCAGGGTCCAACGACCCCTACCAGAACTGCGTCAGTAATTCGGCTGCCGTGCTGCAGCGCGGCGATGCCTGGCTCCAGCAGCATGTCAGCGCATGGACCACGGCGGGTGCGAACGTTCTTGTCACGTGGGACGAAGGCTCCGGGACCGCCGGGGTCAACGGCACCACGAACGGTGGCGGCCGGGTCGCGGCACTAATCACTGGCCCGAATATCCCGCCGGGACAGGACTCGACGCAGTACTCGCACTACTCAGCCCTGGCGGGCATCGAAGCCCTGTACGGCATGCCACTGCTCGCCGGGGCCGGCGCGGCTAACCCGATCCCGCTGCCGCGTGGCACCGGCTCACCCCCGCCGGTGGTCAGTATCACTCAGCCCGGCAGCAACAGTACCGTTTCGGGCATCGTCACTGTCTCCGGGACTGCCCAGGCTCAAGGGGGGGCGAGCATCGCCCAGGTCCAGGTCAGCGTCGACAACGGGGCATCGCAGCTCGCCACGGGAACCACGAACTGGACGGCCAGCATTGACACGACCGGTCTGGCCAATGGATCCCATACCATCACTGCCCAGGCCACGGACACCAACGGCAGTTCCGGCAGCGCCGGCGTCACGGTGACCGTCAGCAACGTGAGTACAACTGCATGCCCGGCCACACCCCCAGGGACGACAGAACTATCGGGCAATGTGAGCGTGGAGACCAATCAGGCCGGCTGGACGGGTGTCTATAACAACAACTCCGCGGTCACCCGTACTGAGCCCGCAGGGGGCAGCCATGACGGTCTCTGGGCGCTTCAGGTGACCCCCAAGGCAGGCGCCTCGGGCGCAGCTGGTGTCAACAACGCCAATCCCATCTGGGTGCCCGGGCCGCCAGGTACGGCGACAACAGTGGGCCAGGTGTACACCGGCAGTGCTTTCGTTCAGGCTAGTACTGCGGGCGAGCAGATCACTCTGCTGATCAGGGAGACGACGGCTGGTGGGACGGGCGTCGGCTATCACAGCACTACTGTTACCGCGGGCGACACCAGCTCGCACCAGATCAGCTCTGCCTACACCGCCAAAGGGACGGGCGATGTAATTCACTACATGCTTTATGCCTCGAACTTCGCAAGCTCTAGCCAGTATTTCCTAGCCGATTGCCTGAGTCTCCAGACTCCTTAGCCCGGCACGACCTTTGCGTAGTCGCGTGAGGCGAGTCTGAGCGCCCGTCTGGTACGACACGCCGTGATCATGCGGATTGCGGAGCGGGCACGGCTCGGTGGTGATCATGAGGTTGTCGAGACTTCAGTGATCATCGCCGGGAGCCGTGCCTGCCGTGTCATCATCGCGCACTGGCCTGGCTGGGGCCACCTTGATGCCCTTTCCGGAGCCGTGCCCGGCCGGGCCGCCGGGTGCTGGAGGCGTTGTCGCAGGTCCCTGATCCGCGCGGCGCCGGCGTGGGGTGCGCTATCCGTTCGTGCCGGTCCTGGCGGTGGCGGTGTGCGCGACCCTGGCAGGCGTGCGGTCGTTCACGGCGATCGCGGAGTGGGCGGCCGGCGCGCCGCCGCGGCTGCGCGCCCGGCTGGGGCTTCCCGGCCCGGTCCCTGGCCTAGTCACCATCTGGCGGGTGCTGACTGCCGTGGACCCGGTGGCCCTGGATACCGCGCTCGGGTCCTGGGTCACTGCGCGGCTCGCGGCCAGCCGGGAACCGGGCCGGCGAGTGGTCCTGGCGGTGGACGGCAAGACGCTGCGCGGCGCGAGGACATGATGGCGCTTAATGATCTTGGCCGGAGTTGCTCGCTGATTTTCCCCACCTGTGGCGGTGGTCAGCGTAGCGGCTGGCGGGTGCCGGTGGTAGCAGCGCGGAGGGCGTCGGCCCGGGCGTGGTGGTCGCGGAGGCGGTAGGAGTCGCCGTCGAGGGTGAGGACGACGGAGCGGTGCAGGAGCCGGTCGAGGAGGGCGGCGGCGACGGTGGTGTCGCCGAGGACCTCACCCCACGATCCGACGCCTCTGTTACTGGTCAGGATGATCGAGGTTTTGAGGTAGCGCTGCGAGATGACCTGGAACAGCGCGGAGGCGGCCTCGGCGGGCAGGGGCAGGTACCCCAGTTCGTCGATGACCAGGAGCCCGGGGCCGTTGAAGAACCGCATGGTGGTGGCCCAGCGTCCTTCGATGGCGGCGCGGTGGCAGCGGGCGGCGAGGTCGGCGGCGGTGGTGAAGTAGGTGCGGTAGCCGGCTTCGGCGGCTTTGCGGGCCAGGCCGGCGGCGAGGT
>JBPCKO010000014.1:0-8297 GCA_051004215.1 Streptosporangiaceae bacterium
GGCCAGGGCCGGCCCGAACTCGGCCGCGTCGGCGGCGGCCAGCACGATCCCGGTCCGGCGATCCAGGCCGGCGTCGTCCAGGTGGCCGAGCGCGTAGTGCTCGCGCAGCAGGGCCAGGATCCGGTCCCGGTCCGCGTCGCCGGGCGGGACCGGCGGCGGTCCCGCGCCGGGCGGCAGCGAGCTCACGCGCGGCTTTCCTGGCTGGTCAAGCGCCCGCCGCGCCGCCACCCGCCGCGCCGCCACGCGCCTGGCCGCCACCCGCCGGAACGGCGATGACCGCGGTGCCGTAGGCCACGATTTCGGTGAGCTGCTGACCGATCTCGGAGGAGTCGAACCGCATCGCGACGACGGCGTTGGCCCCGAGCAGCCTGGCGTTCTCGACCATCCGGTCGATCGCATGCCGCCTGGAGTCCTCAAGGAGCTGGGTGTACTGGCCTACTTCGCCTTGTCGCATCGCGGTGAAGCTGGCGCCGAACGACTTCGCAAAGCCCATGCTGCGCACGACCACGCCGAACGCGACCCCAAGGTCCTGTTCGACGGTCAGGCCAGGCAGCGAGAAGCCGGTGGTGAGGGGGAACTGCGGGGGCGCGGACTGGGTCATGACGCCACGATAGACCCGCCGCCCGCCAGCTCGCGCCCGAGCGGCCTGGGCGGCGAGCCTGCCGGGTTAGAGGCGGGGCTTCGGGCTAGGGCTACGGGGCTACGGGGCTACGGGGCTACGGGGCTACGGGGCTACGGGGCTACGGGGCTACGGGGCTGGCAGGACGGCGACCAGGTGGCGGCCGGCGAAGGTGCCGGTGACGTGCGCGAGCGCGTGGTAGACGTAGTCCCGGTAGCTCAGCCGCAGCCGGGCCGTACGGCCGCCGGGCCCGCGGGCGGTCAGCCAGGCGGTCATCCGCCCGGCGTGGATGTCCCAGACCGCGTGACCGCTCACCGCGGTATCCACCGTCCAGCGGTCGCGGCTGAACCTGATCACGGTCCGGCGCTGCGGCCCGGCGAAATGGAACCGGCCGCCGCGCAGCCCCCAGCCGTGCACGCCGTCGCCGTAGTACCAGCGCCAGTCGGCGTCCCCGGTGACGGCGGCGGCGATGGCAGCCAGCCGCAAGCCCTCGCGGTCGGCGGCATTACCCGGCCCCGCCGTCGCGGGAGTGACCCCGCTCAGCCGGCGGGGGAAGTTGCCGACCACCCTGACCTCGGGCGTTCGGCTCGCGCAGGAGGCGTTCAGGGAGCGGAGCCTCTGCGGGTCGGCCATGAACCGGCGGACCAGCCCCTGGGCGCAGCCGAAGGTGTCGTCCATCGCGTTGACGTGCGTGTCGTTGCGGATCAGGACCCAGCGGGCCGACGGCCCCATCTCCTTCGCGGTCCACTTGCCCTCGGCCGGGGTGGTCAGCGAATCCAGGTCGCCCGAGAGCACCAGCACGGGAAGCGAGCGCGGCGCGTACGGGGCCGGCCTGGCCACCGGCGGGTCCGGGCGGGCCGGGGCCGGCCAGCTCAGGCACGAGTCGAACTCCTCCTGGGGCTCGGTCAGCCATTCGTGCACGGTGAACGGGGCGAACAGCCGCCCCGGCAGCGCGGCCACCGCCCGCGCGTACTCGGCCCGGCGGGCGGCGGGCGAGGACCGGTACGAGAACGGCTGCGGGTAATCCACGCACGCGGTCGCCTCGTACAGGCCGGCGTTGAAGCTGCGCACCGCCCCCGAGCCCTGGTTCGGGAAGATCTCCTGCGCGGTCAGCCGCAGCAGCGGGACGGGATCGTGGCCAGGACCCAGCAGTGCCCGGATCGCCGGATCCAGCTCGCGGTACACGCCGTTGTCCGCGCCGGCGTAGTTGACCAGCTCGATGAGCTCGTTCACGCCGGCCGTAGCCAGGACCCGGCGCCCGTACGGGTTGCGGGTCCACCCGGTCACGGGGTGCCCGCGCAGGTAGCGCGCGGCCGCGCCGATCCTGGCCCAGGAACTTCCCGGCGCGGCAGCGTGGCAGGCCAGGCTGCGCAGGCACGACCAGTCGAACGCCCGGTGCGCCTCGGGGATCAGCAGCGGGTAGAACGGGTCACGCTCGGCGACCGGGTAGGCCGAGTCCAGCGTCACCGAGCGCAGCATCCGGGCGAACCTGGAGGTGAACGCCTGGCTGAAGTACGTCCCGTAGGAGTCGCCGTACAGGTCGACCTTGCCGGTATGCAGCCGCCGCAGCAGCGTGGCCACGTCCCGGGCCGCGTTGGCGGTCGTGTACAGGTCGCTGGCCTGGACGTAGCCGTGGCCGCCGGCCAGCTTGCGGGTGTGGTTGAGCTGCCGGCCGCAGGCCCCGGTGTCGGCGGTGTAGGACGCGAGGCTGTCCCGCAACGTCCAGTGCTGCAGCGCCTTGCATACGAACGGCGAGGAGTTCCCGGTCCCGCGCAGGTTCACCAGCAGCAGGTTCCTGGTCCGCAGCAGCGGGAACAGCATGGCCCGGTACGCGTGCGCGTAGTCGGTGGTCGCGTAGCCCGGCCCGCCCTGGATCGCGACGATCGTGTGCCGGGACCGCCCGCCCGTCGCCGGGTACCACTGGAAGCCGAGCTTGATCGTGCCCGCGGCGTGGTCGAGGTAGTCGTACGGCACGTTGATCGTCGTGCACCAGGCCAGCCTGGACGACTGACAGGGCGGGATCCGCACCGTGCCGACGGTGATCGGGTGCCGCCCGCCGGCGGCAGGGCCCGCCGTCCTGGCGACCGCCGCGGAAGCCGCCTGGGCCGCCTGGGCCGCCTGGGCCGCGGCCGGAGCGACGCCGGCCACGGTCGCGGCGGCCGCGAGCGTGACCGCCGCCCGCATCAGGAACGAATCACGTATTCCCGCCATACCCGCCGACTCTGACCGTTACTGCCCGGTCTGTCAACTAGCGATCGGGCCGGCCGCGCCCAGGCCCATCGCGTCGAGCACGAACGCGTGGACTTCCGCCTCGTAGCCGGCCTGGGCGAAGCGGCCAGACGGACCGGTATGCGCCCCGGCCCCCATTTCGACGCGGAACAGCACGTCCGCCTCACTGCCGCGGGACGACTCCGCCGTCGCCCGCAGCCTGGCCACCCACTTGGCCGGCTCGTGCACCGCGACCCGGGGGTCGTTGACCGCCCCGGTGACCAGCAGCCGCGGCCGCGAGCCGGACGGCGGGTTGTCATACGGCGAGTAGGCCCGGATGCAGGCGTAATCGGCGGGGTCCCGCGGGTCACCCCACTCGTCCCACTCGTTGATGGTCAGCGGGATCGTCGGGTCCGCCATCGTGGTGATGCAGTCCACGAACGGAACCTCGGCGATCACCGCCCGCCAGCGGTCGGGCCGCATCGAGTAGACCGCGCCCTGGAGCAGGCCGCCGGCCGACAGGCCGCGCGAGACGATCCTGGTCCCGTCGACCAGGGCGGTGCTAGCAGCCGACTCAGGGCCGTCCCGGCCGGCCAGGGCATCGGCGACGTCGGTGAAGTCGGTGAACGTGGTGGCCTTGGACCGCAGCCGGCCCTGCTGCCACCAGGCCCGGCCGTTCTCGCCGCCGCCCCTGACGTGCGCGATCGCGTACACGACCCCCCGGTCGAGCAGGGATGGCAGGCCAACGCTGAACTCCGGGTCCGAGCACGCCTCGTACGCGCCGTAGCC
The DNA here is from genome assembly GCA_051004215.1 of Streptosporangiaceae bacterium. Lineage (GTDB taxonomy): Bacteria > Actinomycetota > Actinomycetes > Streptosporangiales > Streptosporangiaceae > Chersky-822. Next base: position 3,617 of record JBPCKO010000014.1, read on the forward strand.
GTACAGCAGGCACGGCGCGGTACCGTCCAGCCGGGTTCGCTCGTGGTAGGCCAGCGTGACCGGGATGAGCGTGCCGTCGGCCGCCGGGACGGCGATCCGGCCCGTGCGGTACCGGGCCTGGTCATAGCCGGGCACCTCCTGCCGCTTGAGCAGGGTCCGGCTGCCATCGGCGAGATCAAGCCGGTACCAGGCGGCCGGCTCGACCAGCGACTCCTCCCTGATGATCACCGAGCCGGCCGTGTCGTCCTCGGCGTGCTCGACCACCAGCGACGCGGCCGGGATGCTCGCCTCCGCCACCGCGATCACGGCGCCGTCACCGCTAGTGATGACCAGCAGCGGATGACCATCGCGGCGCACCGTGAGCAGCAGCCGGTCGCCGATGACGTCGCAGCTCAGCAGCCGGGTGTCCGCCCTGGCCGGCGCGATGGCCGGGCACGGGACCGGCTCGGGCTCCGTTCCGGCGGGTTCGCCCGCCCGGAGCCGCATCAGCGTGAATTCGGGTTCGCCCTCGTCGGTGACCAGGTACAGCCAGCCCGGGCCGTCCGCCCCGGAACCGCCGTCACCGGGGCCGGCGGCCCGGGCGTGATCCACCCGGTACTCAGTGCCGCGCCGGCGCGGCCGCACCACAGCCGGACCGGCCAGCGGGTCCCCGGCCGGGATCAGCCGGACCTCGCTGGTGTCCCGGCAGGCCGAGGTGATCACGATGTACCGGCCGCTGCGCGAGGCCTGCAGCGTGACCTCGTACCGGGCGTCGTCCTCGGCGAACAGCAGCACGTCGGCGCCGGCCGGCCTGCCGACCTCGTGCCGCCACACCTGGAACGGCCGGTTCAGGTCGTCCGGCACCAGGTAGAACACGTGCCGGGAGTCGGCCGACCAGGCTACGCCCGGGTAGGTCCGCTCGATCTCGTCGGCCAGGTCTTCCCCGGTCCGCAGGTCCCTGATCCGCAGCCGGTAGATCTCCGCTCCCGTGGTGTCGGCCGACCAGGCGAGCAGCGCGCCGTCCGGGCTCGGCTCGCGCGCCCCGACGTCGACGTAACCCGTGGCCGCGCCGATGATGTTGTCGTCCAGCAACAGTTCTTCGGAAGAAATTTCTTTCCGTGAGCGAAGAAACTGGAGATTTTCCCTTCCCTGCGGCGTCCTGGTGCGGTAGATAAATCCTGAAAGAGGCCATCCGACCGAGTCTTCGGCCCGGTCGGGGATCCGGCCGGCCGACTCAGCGGCGAGGCGTCCGGCCAGATCGGCCAGGTGCGCGCTGCGGGCGTCGTAGTAGGCCCGCTCGGCCGCCAGGTAGTCGCGGAGCGCCGGATGCTCGTGGTCGCGCATCCAGGCGTAGTCATCGGCGTCGGCCTGGCCGTGAAACTGCCGGCTGGACGGCACCCGCGGCGCGGCCGGCGGGCGGGCCGGCGGCTCGGCCGGTCGGGACGCTCCGGACGCTGGAGTCATGTCGGCGCACCTCATCGCTGGGACGGCGGCCCTTGGGTCCGGGCCCGTTGCTCGTACAGTACGGATATAACAGATAATTAACTTAAACAGGGTGAACATCTCAGAATCATTACGGTTGCCCGGTGAGGCGGCATAACCGCTGACAGACCCCATACTGCATAGAGCTACGCGGACCCCCGGACGCGGGGCTGACCGCCTGAGACAAGGAGAACCCCCATGCTCCGCTCGACCTCCCGGCCCCGGCTGCGGCTGGCGGCAGCCGGTCTCGCCTTGTGCGCCGCCCTCGCCGCGTCCCTGCCCGCCCTGGCGGCGAACGCGGCGCCGGCCGCCGGAGCCGCCGGCGCCAGCAGCTCCCCAGCCTCGTCCACCTTCGTCGTCGGCGACACCGACGCGGTCGACACGCTGAACCCGTTCAACGGGTTCACCGGCCAGGACTACGAGGTCTACGGCCTGATCTACGACAACCTGATGGACTACGGCCAGCTCAACTACACCGGCACGCCCCGGCTCGCGACCTCCTGGACGCACTCCAAGAACGGGCTGGTCTGGACCTACCACATCCGCCACGGGGTGAAGTGGTCCGACGGCGTGCCGCTGACCGCAGCCGACGTTGCCTATACGTTCCAGCGCAACATCAAGCCCAACTCGATCGAATTCGCCGACAACGAGGCCTACGTCGGGGAGATCACCAGCGCGGTCGCGACCGGCAAGTACACGGTCGTGATGAAGGTGAAGCACTACACCCCGGTGATGAACCGGCTGATCGTGCCGATCCTGCCCAAGCACATCTGGCAGCACGTCACCGACAAGCAGCTCGGCTCGTTCGCGAACGATCACCCGGTCGGCTCGGGGCCGTTCACCGTGTCCAGTTTCTCCTCCAACCAGTCGATCACCCTCAAGGCCAACCCGAGTTACTGGGGCGGCAAGCCCGGCATCAACACGCTGGTCTTCCAGCGGTTCACCAACCCGACCGCGATGAAGGAAGCGCTGGTCAACGGCAGCATCGACTTCGCCGAGGGGCTCACGCCCTCGCTGTGGCAGTCGCTGAAGGGCCAGCAGGGCGTCACGCTGATCAACGCGCCGTCCGGCAACTTCGACGAGCTGGCCTTTAACAGCGGCGCCGCCACCACCGCGGGAAAGCCGATCGGCAACGGCAACCCGGCGCTGAAGGACGTCAATGTCCGGCACGCGATCAGCTACGCGATCAACCCCGAGGTGATCGTCAAGAAGGTCTGGCTGAACACGGCGATCCCCGGCACCTCGGTGATCCCGCCGATCTACACCCAGTTCCACTACACCCCGCCGGCCGCGCAGACCTACCGCTACGACCCGGCCAAGGCCAACCAGCTCCTGACCGCCGACGGCTGGAAGATGGGACCGAACGGGATCAGGGTGAAGAACGGCAAGCAGCTGACGCTGCGGTTCTTCGTCAGGAACCAGTCACCGGAGACGGTGCAGGAAGCGCCGTACATCACCGGCTGGCTCAAGCAGGTCGGCATCAAGGTCACCACCACCTCGATGTCGGACAGCCAGCTCACCGCCGACATCGGCAACGGCGACTACGACATGTTCATCTGGGGCTGGGGCGTGGAGCCGAACCCGGACTTCCAGCTGTCGGTCTTCACCTGCGGCCAGCGCTCGACCGGCAGCCCGCCGAACTTCACTCCTGGCTGGTCGGACAGCTTCTACTGCAACCCGGCGTACGACAAGCTCTATCACTCCCAGCAGGGCCTGGACGGGAATGCGCGGGCCGCGGTAGTCAAGAAGATGCAGTCGATGCTGTACACCGACGACCCGTACTCAGTGCTCTATTACTGGAACGACACCCAGGCCTACCGCAGCGACCTGTTCAGCGGGTTCGCGCCCCAGCCGGACAAGCCGAACGGCCTGTTCCTGTACCAGGAGGTCTCCTGGTGGAGCTACCGGTGCATCCGCCCGGCCGGGACCCCCGCCTCGCTGACCGACGGCAACATCGGCTGCGGTCACGAGATGGGCATCGTCACCAAGCCCGCGACCGGCGGGATTAACGGCGGCCTGATCGGCGGCATCGCCGCCGCCGTGCTCGTGATCGCCGCGGCGGCCTGGCTGCTGACCAGGAGGCGCCGGACCGCGACCGCGGACGAGCGGGAGTAGCCCGTGTCCGAGATCATGCTCGAAGGGGCCAGGGCCGCGGCCGAGGAGCGCAGCGGCACCGGGGCCGCGCGGTCTTACGGCCTGGCCCGGTCGCTCGGGGTCAAGGTGCTCAGCGCGCTGATCACGATGGCGGTCGTGCTGGTCGGCAACTTTTACCTGTTCCGGGTACTGCCCGCCGACCCGGCCAAGAACCTCACCCACAACAGCGCGCTGACCGCCAAGCAGCTCGCCGCGATCAACCGGACCTTCGGGCTCGGGCTGCCGCTGCCCCAGCAGTTCTGGAACTACCTGGTCCAGACCTTCCACGGCAACCTGGGCCGGTCCTTCGTCAACCAGCAGCCGGTCTCGCACCTGATCGGCCAGGCCATGTGGCCGACGATCCTGCTGGTCGGCAGCTCGACGATCCTGTCCACGGTGATCGGGGTGTGGATCGGGATCAGGGGCGGCTGGCACCGCGGCAGCCGGTTCGACAAGGGCTCGACCGCGTTCGTGAACGTGCTGTACGCGATGCCGGACTTCTGGCTTGGCATGGTCCTGCTGGTCGCGCTGGCCGGCAAGCTCGCGCTGTTTCCCGACGGCGGCCTGCACGGGGTCGGCAACAAGAGCGGCCTGGCCGGGATCGGCGACGTGCTCTGGCACCTGACCCTGCCCTGCCTGGTGCTGACGCTGGTCTACCTGGCCGAGTACTCGCTGGTCATGCGGTCCTCGCTGATCGACGAGCTGAAGGCCGATTACCTGCTCACCGCGCGGGCCAAGGGACTGAAGGACGACTTGGTGCGGCGCCGCCACGCGGTCCCGAACGCGCTGCTGCCGTCGATCACGCTGATCATGCTGAACCTCGGCTTCGTGATCTCCGGCGCGATCACCACCGAAACCGTGTTCTCCTGGCCCGGCCTCGGGCTGCTGTCGTACCAGGCGCTGAACGCGCCCGACTACCCGACCCTGGAGGGCTGCTTCCTGCTGTTCTCGGTCGCCGTCATCGTCGCCAACCTCGCCGGCGACCTGCTCCTGACGGTCTTCGACCCGCGGGTGAGGCACGCATGAGCGGCGGAACGGAACTGCGGGACGGGCCGGCTCCCGCGGCCGCCGAACCTCCGGCCCGGCG
>JBPCKO010000015.1:0-2796 GCA_051004215.1 Streptosporangiaceae bacterium
GCCGTGCTCGCCGCCGCCGGCCCGGCTGACGGGCTGTGGACCGAGGAAAAGGCCGACGCGCTCGTGGTACACACCCGCCGCGCGGCCGATCTGGCGGCCGCGCTGGAGCGGATCCGCGAGCCGCTGCTGCGGCTCGCGGACGAGACCGGACTGCGGGCCGAACCGGGACGGCTGGTCATCGAGCTGCGGCCGGCCGGAGCGGACAAGGGCATCGCGCTGACCGAGCTGGCCGACCAGCGGCAGTCCGCTGTGGTGCTGTTCTGCGGTGATGACCTGGGCGACGTCCCGGCCTTCGCGGCACTTCGGCAGATGCGCCGCCGCGGCCGGCCCGGGGTCGGCGTGTGCAGCGGGTCGGACGAGGTGACCGAGCTGGCCGAGCAGGCTGACCTGATCGTGGCCGGCCCGGAAGGCGTGGCCGGGCTGCTCGGGGCCCTCGCCGCCGCCATCGGCCGCGGCGAGCGCTAGCCCGCTCCGGCCCCTTTTTCCAGCGCGTCCAGCTGACCGGCCAGCCACGCCGAGGGCGGCTCGGCCTGCGCGGCGGCCGCCAGGGCGTGGCACCGGCGAGCTCGTTCGGCGATCGGCATCATCAGCGCCTGGTGCAGCGCGGCCGCGGTGCCGCTCACGTCGAACGGGTTGACCATCAGCGCGTGCCCGCCCAGCTCGTCGGCCGCGCCGGCCTCGCGGGACAGCACGAGGGCGCACTGCCGGTCGGACAGGACCGGTCCCTCCTTGGCGACCAGGTTCATGCCGTCCCTGATCGGGTTGACCAGGAGCACGTCGGCCAGCCGGTAGCCGGCTAGCGAGCGCGCGTAGTCGTCGTGCGTGCTGAGCAGGATGGGGGACCACTGCGGGGTGGCGAACTCGTCCTCGATCGCGCCGGCCAGCCGGTGCACGCTGGCCGCGTACTCGCGGTATTCGAGCAGGTCGTGCCGGGATGGGTAGGCCAGGGCGAGCAGCATCACCTGGCCGTGCAGTTCCGGGTGGGCGAGCAGCATCTCCCGGTAGGCGAGCAGGCCGCGGACAATGTTCTTGGACAGCTCGGAGCGGTCCACCCGCACGATCAGCTGGCGGTCACCGATCTGGGCGGCGAGCGTCTCCATCCGTGCCTGCACATCCGGCTGATGGGCCCGGGCCGACAGCTCGGGCCCGTCCACGCCGAGCGGGTGCACGCCGATGCTGGTCACGTGGCCCTGGTAGCGGACCTGGGTCCGCCCGGCGTCCACCGTGGCCCCGATCACCTGCTCGCAGCACTGCGTGAAGGCGTCCGCCCAGCGGCGGCTCAGGAATCCCGCGTGGTCGGCCCCGAGCACGCCTTCCAGCACCTCGGCCGCGATCGCGTCGGGCAGCAAGCGGAAATAGTCCGGCGGCGCCCACGGGGTGTGCGAGAAGTGCGCGATCTGCGCACCCGGGCTCAGGCTGGCCAGCATGCGCGGGGCCAGGGCCAGGTGGTAGTCCTGGATAACGGTCCGCACGCGGCCCGGCCCGGCCCCCGCTGCCGCGTCGGCTAGCGCCTGGGCGAAGGCCAGGTTGTACTCGCGGTAGGACTCCCAGTCGCGGCGGAACGCCGTCCCGAACTGGGGCTGGTTCGGGGTGTCGTAGAGCATGTGGTGCACGAACCACAGCACCGAGTTGGCGACGGTGTTGTAGGCCCGGTTGAAGGTGGCGGCCGGGATGTCCAGCATCCGCACCGACGATCCGCCAAGGGCGCCGTCCAGCCCGAGCATGCCGCCCGGCGCGCGCCGGGCGGCGGCCCGGTCGGCGTCGCTGAGCGCCGCGCAGACCCACAGCAGATCCTGATGGCCGGCCACGGACGACAGACCAGAGACCAGCCCGCCGCCGCCCCGGCTGACCGACAGCGCGCCGTCGTCGTCCCGGCGGAACGAGACCGGCCCGCGGTTGGAAGCCACCAGGAGCCGGCGCGGCGTCGCATCGTTCACGGGCTGAGGTTAACGCCGTTGCCGGCCGGGCCGCGGCACCGACCCGGGTACGGTCACAGGCCAGGCGGACCTGTGCGGACATCGGCCGCGAGTCGGGTTAGTATGCAGGTAACAACTTCATATTGCTCATCCAGAGGGGTGGAGGGAACGGCCCTGCGAAGCCCCGGCAACCATCTCGGTGATCCGCGCTCGGCCGATTCTGACGGCTAGTGAGGCCAGCCGGGACAGGTGCCAACTCCGGCCCGCGCCCGATCGGCGCGGGAGAGATGAGGAGAGGCCTCACTGTCATGTCATCACTCGCGACTCCCGTTCAGGGTGCCCGCACGTCCGCCGGCTCGGGCGGCACCCCTGGCCGGGCCGGCTCGGCCAGCACCCCCAGCACACCCAGCACCGCCAGCTTCGGCTACGCCACCGCCCTGACCTGCCGTGAGTGCGGCGCCAGCTTCGATCTCGGCGGACAGCACGCCTGCGCCGAGTGTTTCGGTCCGCTCGAGGTCAGCTATGACCTGCCCGCGCTGACCAGGCGCGACATCGAGGCCGGCCCGGCGAACATCTGGCGCTACGCCAGCCTGCTGCCGGTGCGGCCCGACATCGCCTCCCGGCCGAACACCGAACCGGGCCGGACCCGGCTGATCAGGGCCGACAATCTGGCCCGGGCGCTGGGCATGCGCCGCCTGTGGGTGAAGGACGAGCGCTCGAATCCGACCCACTCGTTCAAGGACCGCGTGGTCGCGGTCGCGCTCGCGGCCGCCCTGGAGATGGGCTACCGGGTCCTCGCCTGCACGTCCCCCGGCAACCTGGCCAACGCGGTCGCGGCAGCGGCGGCCAAGGCCAGGATCGAATCGGCCGTGCTGGTCCC
>JBPCKO010000016.1:0-9558 GCA_051004215.1 Streptosporangiaceae bacterium
CGAGCACGCTGGCCAGACGCGGCTTCGCGGGCGCGGTCGGCGAGACGTTCAGCACGCTCACGCTGGGCCGCCTGGGTGCCGCCTCCGTGCTCTGCCTCGGCCTCGGGCCGCGGGCCGAGGCCGGCCAGGACGCGGTCCGGCAGGCCGCGCTGCTGGCCGGCCCGGTGGTCGCCCGCTACGCCCGGGCCGCGATCGTGCTGCCGATGGGCGGGCTCGGGCGCGGGGAGGCTGAGCGGGCCGGGGCGATCGCGGCCGCGCTGGCCGAAGGGCTAGAGCTTGCTGCTTACAGCTTCGGCCGGTACCGGCGCGACCCGTCCTGGCGGCGGCCGGCCCTCGGGCACGTTCTGGTCCTGACCGGCGCGGGCCGGCCTGCTCCCGACCAGGCCGCGGTCGCGGCCGGGTTGCGCCGGGGCGTCGCGGCGGCCGGGCTCGCCAACTGGGTCAGGGACCTGGTCAACGCCTCGCCTTCGGACAGCACGCCCGAGCTGATGGCCCAGCAGGCCAGGGCGCTGGCGGACGAGCACGGCCTGGACTTCGCGGTCCTGGGCGGCGACGAGCTGCGGGCCGGCGGCTTCGGCGGGATCCTCGGCGTGGGCCAGGGCAGCAGGCACGAGCCCCGGCTGGTCGAGCTGTCCTACCGCGGCGGCGACGGCCCGGTGCTCGGGCTGACCGGCAAGGGGATCACGTTCGACTCCGGCGGCCTCACCCTGAAGCGCACGTCCGAGATCGAGTGGATGAAGTCCGACATGGCCGGCGCGGCTACGATCATGGCCGTTCTCCGCGGTGCGGCTGAGGCCCGCCTGCCGGTCAACATCGACGCCGCCCTGCCGTTCGCCGAGAACATGCCGGGCGGCTCGGCCCAGCGGCCCGGCGACGTGCTGACCCACCGGGGCGGGGTGACCGGCGAGGTCAGGGACACCGACTCCGAGGGCCGGCTTGTCATCGCCGACGCGCTGGCCTACCTGGCCGAGCGCGATCCCGTCGCGCTCGTGGACGTGGCCACGCTGACCGATGCGGCCGGGCTCGGCCCCGGGTTGTGGGCGGTGCTCGGCAACGACGAAGGGCTGGCGGCGGGCCTGGTCGCGGCCGGGCGCGAGGCCGGCGACCCTGGCTGGGCGCTGCCACTGCCCACGGCCTACCGGCGGTATCTGGACTCGACCGTGGCCGACATCCGCAACACCCCGGCGCAGGGGGCCGACACAACCGTGATGGCCGCGATGTACCTGCGCGACTTCGCCGCGGGCGTGCCGTGGGCGCACATCGACAACGGATCGACGGCCTTCCTCGAGCACCCGGGCGACGGCTGGCCCGAGGGCGCTACCGGCTCGCCGGTCCGGGCCCTGCTGCGCTGGATCGAGCACCATGCACCTGGCCGGCCCGGGTCGGCCGCGCACGGGCGCACCTGGAACTGACGAAATCCTGGCGCGCCGGAGGCGTCACCCCTAAACCGGATAAATTGACCTGAACGCCTGATAGAGTCTGATGAACCAGATTGACGCGGTTCAGCACAATCCTCATACTCTGTATATTGTCTGCGCCACCGTGCGGCCGCCGAGCCGCCGGACCGGGCCGGGCAGCGGGTGGTAGCCGGGCAATCGGCCTCTTGGGCTAAGGGGATTCCACATGCGCGTGCGGGCAGGTCTGGTCAGGTCGCTGGTCGCCGTGCCGCTCGCCGCGGCCGCGGCACTGGTCCTGGGGTCGTGCGGCTCGGCCGGCTCCGGCGCGGGCCCCGCGGGTGGCGTGCTAAAGATCGGCACCACCTACCCGATCGACTCGATGAACCCGTTCGTCGCCCAGTCGGACTACTCCTATGCGGTCTACGAGTACATGTATCCGCAGCTGGTGCAGTACAACTCCAGCCTGCAGATCGTGCCGGACTTCGCCCGCAGCTGGTCGGTCTCGCCCGACGGGCGCACCTGGACGTTCCGCACCGTCGCCCACGCGCGGTGGTCCGACGGCAAGCCGCTCACCGCGGCCGACGTCGCCTGGACGATCACCGAGGCGATGAAGTACAAGAACGGGCCGGCCGGTCAGTGGGCCGGGCTGCTCGAGCACATGACCGGGGCGTCGGCGCCGAGCCAGACGACCGTCGTGCTGCACTACGCGGTCCCGGTCGCGAACGTGCTCGCGCAGATGCAGAGCCTGTCGGTGCTGCCGAAGCAGGTGTGGGCCCCGTACTTCACCGGCAAGGGCACCAAGCTGAAGACGTTCCAGAACGTGCCGGCCGGCAGCAACCAGCCGATGGTCTCCGGCGGCCCGTTCATGCTGGTCGACTACAAGCCGAACCAGTTCGCCCTGTTCAAGCGCAACCCGCACTGGTGGGGTCCGGTCAAGCCCAAGATCGATGGCTTCGGCCTGCAGTTCTTCACCAATACCGACGCGATGGTGCAGGCGCTGAAGGACCACCAGGTCGACTTCATCGGTGAGTACACCCCGCCGACCGCGGTCACCGCGCTGCGGAAGTCGGGCTTCGTGGTCACCACGACGCCGTCGATCTCGATGAAGACCTTCATCATCAACACCAACCCGCACAAGACCACGCACCGCGAGCTGCTTAATCCGCAGGTCAGGGAGGCGATCGAGTACGCCACCGACCGCGCGCAGATCATCAGGACGGCGTGGCTCGGCCTCGCCCAGCCGGGCAGCACGATCATCGCCCCGGCCGACGGCGACTGGCACAACTCGCACCTGCGCCCGCTGCCGTTCGACCTGGCCAAGGCGAACCAGTTGCTGAACCAGGCCGGCTACAAGATGGGGCCGAACGGAGTCAGGATCGCCGACGGCCACCCGATGTCCTACAACGTGATCTTCCCGCCGGACGAGCGCGGCACCGGTGACCGCACGTTCCAGATCATGCAGACCGACCTGCACAAGATCGGGATCACGATCACCCAGCAGAACATGGACGACAGCGCCACGTTCAACGCCATCTCGGCCCCGAACAACAAGTACGAGACGTTCGACATGGCGATGTGGGACTGGGTTCCGCCGGTCGACCCGGACTTCATGCTCTCGGTGCTGACCTGCGGGCAGCTGGGCAACAACAGTGACAGCGGCTACTGCAACCCGGCCTACGACAAGATGTACGCGCGCCAGAGCACGCTGCTCAACACCGCGGCCAGGCACGAGCTGATCTGGCAGATGCAGCAGTACGTCTACGACGCCAGGCCGTACATCGTCCTGGACTACCCGGACATCATCGAGGCCCACTCGCCGTCCTGGACCGGCTTCGCGGTCGCCCCGGTGATGGGCTCGGTGAACTCGCTGTCCACCCAGACGTTGCTCACCGTGCACCAGAAGTAGGACAGGCCGGCCATGCGCGGAGCGGACTTCGTCATCAGGCGCATCGGGTTCGCGCTGCTCACGATCTTCATCGCGATCACCATCAACTTCTTCCTGTTCCGGGTGCTGCCCGGCAACGTGGTCACGGACCTGGCCAGGGTGCCGCACGCTACCCCGCAGCTACGGCACGCGCTGACGAAGGAGTTCGGGCTGGACCGGCCGAAGTGGGAGCAGTACCTGATCTACCTGCGCGAGCTGGCCCGCGGCAACATGGGCATCTCGTTCGCGACCCAGCAGCCGGTGTCGGGGTTGCTGATCAACGACCTGAAGAACACGATCCCGATGGTGACGATCGGCACGGTCGGCGCGATCGTGGTCGGGATCGCCACCGGTGTGCTCTCGGCCTGGCGCCGGGGCTCGGCCAGCGATCACGTCAGCACTAACCTGGCCATCGCGTTCTACGCGTTCCCGACCCAGTTCCTCGGCCTGATGCTGCTGATTCTGCTCGGCGGCCTGCTGCCCACCTCGGGAATGGAGAATCCCTACGCCGGGGTGTTCGGGCCGCAGTCGACCTTCGCGCGGCTGCAGGACATCGGCCTGCACCTGATCTTGCCGGCCCTGACCCTGCTGCTGACCCTGTACGGCGAGTTCACGCTGATCATGCGCTCGTCGATGCTGGAGACGCTGGGCGAGGACTACGTGCTGACCGCCCGGGCTAAAGGGCTGTCCGACCGCCGGGTCATCGCCAGGCACGTGGTCCGCAACGCGCTGCTGCCGATCGTGACGCTGGTCGCGCTGTCCGTCGGCTGGATCGTCGGCGGCGCGATCCTGGTCGAGTACATCTTCTCCTGGCCCGGCATCGGCCAGGCCCTGTGGCAGGCGATTAACCAGCGCGACTACCCGATGCTGCAGGGCGGATTCCTGGTGCTCGCCGTCGCGGTGGTGGCGCTGAACCTGGTCGCCGACCTCGCCTACTTCCGTCTCGACCCGAGGATCAAGCAGTGATCCCCGGAGCGGGCCAGTGAGCGCGATCGCGACCGAGGCCGGCCTGGCCGGCCAGGTCTCCCGCAGCCGGGCCGGGCTGATCAGGCAGGCCATCGCCGAGCGCAAGGCGGCCGCCCTCGGCCTGGGCATCATCGTGTTCTTCGTCGCGCTGGCGCTGGCCGCTCCCCTGATCGCGCCGTACTCGACGACGACGCGCACCTGCGCCGTCTTCGCGCCGCCGTCGGCCAGCCACTGGCTCGGCTGCGACGACGGCGGCATCGACGTCTTCAGCGAGATCATCTCCGGCGGCCGGGTCTCGCTGGTGATCGGATTCGCCGCCACCCTGATCGCCATGCTCATCGGCGGCGGCGTGGGCATCGCATCCGGCTACTTCGGACGGTGGCTGGATATCACCCTGATGCGGATCACCGACTACCTGCTAGTGATCCCTGACCTGGCGTTCGCGCTAGTGATCGCTGATGTATGGGGACCGAGCCTGAGCCATGTGATCGCGGTGATCGCGATCCTGGAGTGGGCGACCACCGCCAGGATCATCCGGGCCCAGGTCATGAGCATCAAGGAGCGGGTCTACATCAAGCGGGCCCGGTCGATCGGGGCAAGCCACGCCAGGATCATCTCCCGGCACATCCTGCCCCAGGTCGGCCCGCTGCTGATGGCCAACACCGTGCTCACCATCGCGGTCGCGATCTACCTGGAGACCGCGCTGGCCTTCCTCGGCCTGGAGGATCCGACCACTACGACCTGGGGCACGATCCTGGAGCACGCCTTCGACCGGTCCGCGGTCAGCGCCGGCGCCTGGTGGGCCATCGTGCCCGACGGGTTCGTGATCACGCTGCTGATCATGGGCTGCTTCCTGCTCGGCCAGGCGATCGAGGACGCGCTGAACCCGCGGCTGAAGGTCGCCCACCTATCCTCACGCCGCTGGGCCCTGCGCCCGCTGGCCGGCCGCGGGCCTGATGCCATATGAGCCTGCTGGAGGTGCGCGACCTGCACGTGTGGTTCTCGCTGCCCGGCGGCGGCGAGCTGCACGCCGTCCAGGGCGTCGGCTTCGGCCTCGCCGCCGGCGAGCGGTTCGGGCTGGTCGGGGAGTCGGGCTGCGGCAAGACGACCAGCATCCTGGCCATGATGGGGCTCCTGCCGCCGACCGCGTCGGTGGCCGGCGAGGTGCTCCTGGACGGTCAGGACATCCTGGCCGGCGGCGAGGATTCGGTCCGGCCGCACCGCTGGACCGACCTCGCGATGGTGTTCCAGGGCGCGATGAACGCGCTGAACCCCGTGCGCACCGTGGCCGCCCAGATCGCCGAGCCGGTCCTGCTGCACGGCGGCGGATCGGCCGCCGCCGCCCGGGCGCGGGCCGGCGAACTGCTCGAGCTGGTCGGCATCCCGGCCGCCTCCGGCGCCCGGTACCCGCACGAGTTCTCCGGCGGCATGCGCCAGCGGGCCGCGATCGCGATGGCCCTGGCCTGCGAGCCCAAGGTGCTGCTGGCCGACGAGCCGACGACCGCGCTCGACGTCATGGTGCAGGCGCAGATCATGGACCTGCTGGTCCGGCTGTGCGAGGAACTCGGCCTCGCGCTCGTCCTGGTCACCCACGACCTCCCGGTCGTCGCGCAGGTCTGCCAGCGGGCCGCGGTGATGTACGCGGGCGAGATCGTCGAGACGGGCAGCATGGACACGCTCTACCACGACACCAGGCACCCCTACACCAGGATGCTGTTCGCCGCCACGCCCGACCTGTACTCCGACGCCGAGGTCCGGTCCATCCCCGGGGCGCCGCCGCGGCTGGACCGCCCGGTCACCGGCTGCGCGTTCCGGCCCCGATGCGATTCGGCCCTGGATCGCTGCGCGGCCGAACGGCCGCTGCTGCGCGCGGTCGGCGCCCCCGTCGGGGCCGGGGCCGTGGCGGCTGAGGATGCCGGGGCCGGGCTGGCGGCCTGGAGTGCCGCGGCGCACCTGGCCGCCTGCCACCTGAACGACCCCGGGGTGTCGCGGTGACCGAGGCCAGCGACCGGGACCTTCTTGAGGTGGCTGATCTGCGGACCCGCTATCCCGTCCGCCGCTCGATCGCCGACCGGCTCGCGCGGGCGCCCCGGCAGTGGGTCCGCGCGGTGGACGGGGTGTCGTTCTCCCTGCGGCGCGGCGAAATGGTGGCGCTGGTGGGGGAGTCGGGCTGCGGCAAGACCAGCACCGCGCAGACCATCCTGCGGATGACCGAGGCCGCGGGCGGCTCGATCACCATCGACGGGCAGGACATCACCTCAGTGTCCCAGCGCCAGCTCCGGCCGATGCGGCGGACCGTCCAGATGGTCTACCAGGACCCTTACGAGTCCCTCGACCCGCGGTTCCGGGTCAGGCAGACGGTGGCCGAACCGCTGCTGGTGCACGGCCTCGGCGGTTCGGCGGCCGAGCGGGAGGAGCTGGTCACCGCCGCGCTGGAACGAGCCGGCCTCACTCCGGCCCCGCTCTACCTGGACCGCTACCCGCATCAGCTGTCCGGCGGCCAGCGCCAGCGGGTCGCCATCGCGGCCGCGCTCGCGCTCGACCCGGTGCTGCTGCTGGCCGACGAACCCGTCTCGATGCTCGACGTCTCGGTCCGGGCCGGCGTGCTCTCGCTGCTCGACGGCCTGCGCCGGGACGGCAGGCTCGGGGTGCTGATGATCACCCACGACCTGTCCACGGCGGCCCGGTTCGCGGACCGGATCGCGGTCATGTACCTGGGCCGGATCGTCGAGTACGGGCCGGCCCGTGACGTTGTCGCCCATCCGCGCCACCCGTACACCAGGGCCCTGCTGTCGGTCGTGCCGAACCGCGACCCGCGGATCAGGGGCACGGCGCAGATCCTGTCCGGCGAGACCCCGAACCCGGTCGCGATCCCGTCCGGCTGCCGGTTCAGGCCCCGCTGCCCGATCGCCGAGGACCGCTGCGCCCAGACCGACCCCCAGCTCGAACCCGCGCCCGGCCGGCCCGCTCACCTGGCCGCCTGCCTCCTCGCCGGCCCGGGCGCTTCCTCATGATCAGGGCTGGTAGGAGCCTGGCGGCCAGGCCCGGGTGCTGACGCCGATCGCGTTCCAGGCGTTGATCGTCACGATCAGCGAGATCAGCGCGCCCATCTCGGCCGGGCTGAATTCCGCCGCCGCCGCCGCGTAGGCCGTGTCGGGCACCTGAGTCGAGGCGGCCAGGGTGACCTCCTCGGTGAGCGCGAGCGCGACCCGCTCCCGGCCGGAGAAGAACCCGGTCTCGCGCCAGGCCGGCAGCGCGTAAAGGCGCTGTTCGGTCTCGCCGACGGCCCGCGCGTCCTTGGTGTGCATGTCGATGCAGTATGCGCAGCCGTTGAGCTGGGACGCGCGGATCCTGATCAGCTCGCGCAGCCGCGGGTCGATCTCGGCGTTGTCGAGCTCCTTGGTGGCCGCGCGGTCCAGGTGGGCCATCGCCTTGGCGAATCCGGCGGCGTGGGCGTCGAACTCGAGCCTGACCGGCACATCAGCCGGGCTCGCAGTGGTCGTGATCGGGGACTCGGTGTTCTGCGTTGTCGTCATGACCATCACGTTAGTCGCCAAGCGGCCCAGTAGTAAGATCCACATCTATGCCAGTAACTTGGGCCAATTTCGGCGTCGACTTGCACCTTGACCTGGCCGGGTCGCGGCCGCGGACCGCCCTGGAGACGGCGTTGCGGGCGGCGGTCAGGAGCGGCCGGCTAGCCCCGGGAACCAGGCTCCCGTCCTCTCGCTCGCTGGCCGCCGATCTCGGCCTGGCGCGGAACACGGTCGCCGACGCCTTCAGCCAGCTCGTCGCCGAGGGCTGGCTGGAGGCAAGGACGGGTTCCGGCACCTGGGTCGGCGAGCAGGCCGCGGCCGCGGCCGCCCGCTCAGCCGGGCCGGCGGGCGGGTCGGGTCGCGGCCCGCGGTACGACCTGCGAGCCGGAGTCCCGGCGACCTCCGCGTTCCCGCGCCGGGCCTGGCTGGCGGCCAGCCGGGCCGCGCTCGCGGCGGCCAGCGACGAGGCGCTCGGTTATCCAGATCCGCGCGGCGTGCCCGAGCTCCGGGCCGCCGTGGCCGGCTACCTGGCCAGAACCAGGGGCGTCGTCGCCGACCCGGACAACGTGCTCATCTGCGCGGGGTTCAGCGGCGGGCTCGCGCTGATCTGCCGGGTGCTGGCGGCCAGGGCGAAGAACGCGGCGGTGGCGGTCGAAGCCTGCGGGCACGCGCTGCACCGCCAGATCATCGCCGCCCAGGGGGTGCGGGTCGTGCCGCTGCCGGTCGATCACCTCGGCGCGGACCCGGCCGCGCTGACCAGGGCCGGGACTGGCCCGCAGCCGGCCGTCGCCGGGGTCAGCGCGGTCGTGCTCACCCCGGCTCATCAGTTCCCGCTCGGCATGACGCTCGCACCCGCGCGCCGCACCGCGTTCGCGCGCTGGGCCGGGCGGACCGGCGGCCTGATCGTCGAGGATGACTACGACGGCGAGTACCGGTTCGACCGGCAGCCGGTCGGCGCATTGCAGGCGCTCGCGCCCGGGCAGGTCGTGTACGCGGGAACCGCGAGCAAGAGCCTGGCCCCTGGCCTGCGGCTCGGCTGGCTGGTCGCCCCGACCGCGGTCTTCGGCGAGCTGGCCGCGGCCCAGGAACTGTCGGCCAGCGCGCCCGGAGCACTCGATCAGCTCACGCTGGCCCGGCTGATCGAGACCGGTGGCTATGACCGGCAGGTCCGCCAGTCACGGCTCGCCTACCGCCGCCGCCGGGACCGGCTCATCACGGCGCTGCGCCAGCAGGCGCCCCAGATCACGCTGACCGGCATCGCGGCCGGCTTGCAGGCCGTGGCGGAACTCCCCGCCGGTTCAGCTGAGGCCGACACGGTGGCCCGGGCCGCGCGGAACGGCGTGGCCGTGCAGGGTCTGGCCGGCTACACGGTGCCCGGATACGAGCGTGAGCCGGCCGTGGTGATCGGTTTCGGCCGCCCTGCCGAGCATGCCTTCACCGCGGCCGTGGCGAGGCTCTGCGCCGCCCTGGCCGAGCCTGGTGCCGCGGGCGGCCCGACCGCTGGCGGCCGGAATCAGCCTGCCGGGGGAACCGCTGTCCCGCCCGCGGGCTAGGCAGGACGGAACTCGCGGCCGATGCCCGCGAAGGCAGCCGCACCCTAGGTTCGGCAGCAGGGTCCCGGCAAGGGAGGTTGTCATGCCGAGTGGCAAGATCCGGTGGTTCTGGGGCGTTGTCGTCGTCGCGCCGGCGGCCGGTCCGGCCGTCCCGGCCGTGGCCGCCGCGCCGGCCGCGCCGGCCG
>JBPCKO010000017.1:0-12417 GCA_051004215.1 Streptosporangiaceae bacterium
CGCCGGCCGGCGCCGCGCCGGGGGCTGAGGGGTCGCGGTCAGCTCCGGGGAGCCTCCGCGGCCTTCACCAGGCCGGCCACGATGACCGGGTACAGGTTACGCAGCGAGCGGTACACCAGGCGGCCCATGATGGTCCGGTCCCACGAGGCGCCCCAGCGGATGAGGGTGCCGCCGGGTGAGGGGGTCAGCGTGACCTCGGCCCGGTAATTGCGTACCGGGATGCCGCGCAGGACGGTGTAGGCCAGCCGCTTGCCCGGCTCGACGTCGAGGATTTCCTCCACCGAGACGGGATACCGGAACCCGTACCGCCTCGACCCCTGCAGCCAGTACACGGCGCCCTTGCCGTCCGCGGCCGCGTCGCCCTTGCTCCGGTAGCCGGCCGTGCGCCATGGCCCCCACTGCGGGTACACCATGACGTCGCTGAGCAGGGACCAGACAACCTCGGGCGAAACCCGGGC
This sequence comes from Streptosporangiaceae bacterium, assembly GCA_051004215.1. Lineage (GTDB taxonomy): Bacteria > Actinomycetota > Actinomycetes > Streptosporangiales > Streptosporangiaceae > Chersky-822. Next base: position 459 of record JBPCKO010000017.1, read on the forward strand.
CGTCTGCTCGGCCGCAGCTTCCAGCTTGCGCATAACCAGGTTCTACCGTCCGCCGGCCAGACCGGACAAGAGCAAGCCGAGTTCGTGCCCGCCAGAGCTAGATGATCTGAGCGAGGCGCAGTAACCCCGGCCTTGGGTCACGTCTAGGCACCAGGGCCGGGCCTGGCGGCCAGGTAGGCGCCCGGCTCGGCCCTGGTGCCAGGCTCTCAGCGGTGGGCTCGGTGGCAGAGCGGGCTGTGGTAGCGGCAGGCGACCGGCTGCGGTGTCTCGACCGGCGCGCCGTTGACGATCGACCATGCCAGCCGGATGAACTGCGCGTGCGCCCACGCCAGCGGTGTCGCCGAGAAGGTGGGCTCACCTGGGCGGAACTGCGGTCCCGAGCCGGCTGGCGGGCGGTGGTCCCAGACCTGCTCGGGGAGCAGCCAGCTGGAGTTGTCGGCGGCCCGGGCCATGGTGGCGAGATACCGCTCCGCGCTGGTGCCCGCTGCGAGCTGGTATTCGCCCCGTTCGCCAGTCAGCAGTGGCCAGCCGCGTCCGTGCGTGAGGCCGGACCCGGTCTTGGTCGGCTGCCACTGCAAGCCGTTGTTCTTCTCGCCGTACCCGTCGAAGCTGTCCCGGTGCCAGAATGGCCCGTTCGCGGTCTGGTAGCCGAGGTACTTGTCGACGAGGTGCACGGTGTTGATGATCCGCGGATCGTGCGGCCTGAGGACGCCGAGGCGGACGAGTTCGAGGAAGCTCGGGTCGAGCACGCGCCGCTGGTCCACCAGCGGCCCGCCGTCGGAGAGCTGGATCTTCGTGCCCGCGTTCGCGTTGCCGCCGGTGATCCGCAGGAAGTACGGCTTGCTGCTCAGCGGGCCGTTGGTCGTGACCGTCCACTTCTGCAGGTTGTTCCGCCACTTATCGGCCACCTGCAGGTAATGGTGTGCGCGGGCCGTGTCGCCGTTGTGCCGCGCGATGCGGGCGCCGACGACCAGGCCGGAGATCTCCGCCGCGATCGTTGCCGGCGAGTAACCGGAGGCGTTCTCCCAGCGGTCACCTGGCGTGCTCGGGCCCTTAGCGACGACGAAGTCCTCCGAGCGCCGGATGTGCTGCCACGCTCCCGGCCCGATCTGGTGTAGCTGCCAGGCCAGCAGGGTCGGGAAGGACACCTCGTCCATCTGCAGGCCGCCGAACACTGCCGTGCCGTTCAGCCGGCTGTTCTGCGGGTACGAGCCGTCCGGGCGTTCCTGGACGCTGAACAGGTAGTGCAAGGCGCGGCTCGCGGCGGCGCGATCACCCATCGCGATAAGAGCGGTGGCGATCTGGTACAGGTCACGGGACCAGACTGCGTGGTACACGGAGAATTGCTGGAGGCTGTTCGCCCAAGCCCACGGGCGGCCAGGCGCGGCCACGAACCCGCCGCGGTAGGTCTTGTCCTCGCTCGCCGCAAGCACCATCTGGGAGACGTGGTACTCGGTGGCGAAGTTCCGCGCCGACGCAGGCACCGGCCGCAGCCCGGCCAGGTATCGGTGCCATCCGGCACTGTAGCGATGCCGCGAGGCAGCGAATCCCGCCGCCAGTGAGGCATGTGCGCAGGCGAGGGCGGCCGAAGTAGTAGAGCCGAAGCCGATCGCCAGCGTGAGCTGACGCCCGCCAGCCCGGCCAGTCAGCCTGGTCAGCCCGGTCTGCACGACGTTGCCTGGCTGGGAGGCGCGGTAGGTCCAGTTCATCTGGTGATCTGAAGCCAGATCGGTCCAGCCGTCACTGACGCCGAGGTATCCGCTTGACGACTTGCGGAATCCGCTTGAGGCGACGAGCGCATCGCTGGTCCGCCCATCGGTGGCCACCAGCGCCCCGTCCCGCGTGGCGCCCGTGTCGTTGTTGCCGGTCATCGTCAGAGCCGGGTCATGCAGGACGTAGACGTGGTACGGGTGCCCGGTCAGCGACCGGAAGGTGATGTGGACCAGGACGGTGGAGCGCAGCGGGTCGGTGACGTAGGTCTTGGTAATCACGTACTTGCCGGACTTGGCCCGGTCGGTCTGCTGGTAGACAAGGCTCTTGGCGTCGAGGAGCCGGACCCGGTGGGTCGTCGCGGTGCGCTCGAGGTCGGTGAAGGTGCGGCCGTCGCTGACGATCAGTTCGGTGTCGCGGGTGCTCGGCGTGTCGATGCGCGGATAGTAGATCTCGCTCAGCTCGCCGTCGCGCAGTGTGTACCAGACCTTGCTCGCCGTGCCGCGGGCGGTACCGAAACCGTCCTTGTCGCCTGGCACCCAGTTACTCGCCTTGCCCGGGGCGCCAGGCGCCTCCCCGCTGGCGGCCCGGGCCGGCAACGCCGGCCCGACTCCCAGAGCGATAACCGTTACCCCTGCTGAGGCCAGCGAGACGATGCGGATTCGTGCATGGGCCATCCTTCACCTCCGGTACGGCTGACGACGGCAGACCGGCACCACAGATGCCCAAGAATCTGCTGATAATCCGTCCGGACCTGAGGACAAAACGGCTCGACCGGTTCAACGGCCATTTGCTGGCCTACCTGAACGGCACTGTGCGCCCGTCGGCTGGCCGGATCAGCTGGGAACCGGGGGCCGCGCCGAGCTTGAAGGGGGGCGGGGTGAGCTGTGGCGGGAAGCCGCCGCCCCCGCCGACGCTATGGGGCCCGTTGTTAGTGACGCAGACCAGGAGCTTGCGCAGGATCGGGATGTCGTGGAACGCGATCTGCCGGTAGCCAGACTGGCCGATCTCCGTGATCACTGAGGGCTGGGCGTAGAAGTTCCAGCCCCCGCCGGAGTCCACGTCGTAGGCGCCGTACCAGTGCAGTGCGCGCGCGATCCGCAGGCCCCAGGCAGATAGGCCAAAACCGCTGAAGTTCGACCGCGGGATGTAGGTCAGCTGACCGATCGGGACGTGGCCGGTATACCCGCCGCCGCTGTCCTGGCTGGTCGCCGGCCAGACCCAGCCGGGCCGCTGCATGTTCCTGGGCTGGGAGAACGCCAGCGCATGGTGGATGCCATGGGACAGTTCGCCACGCCTGATCAGCCCCGCGATCTGCGATCCGCCGTAGGCGCGCACGCCCTGGTTGCCCCCCTGGATGGGCCGGCCGATGCCAGGCCCGAGGAGGCTGTAGCGGGCGTAGTCGGCGGCGCCGACCCTCGCACGGCCGTCGTCGATGCGGGCGTGCCACATCTCGTCCACCGTGTTCGCGGAGGTGTTGATGATGGCCAGGTCATTGTCGCCGCCAGCTGGCCCGGCCGGCCTGGCGCCGGGGCTGAGATGCGAGGCGAAACTGCGGCTGACGTTGTTGTCCCAGATGGTGATTCGCCGGCTGGCATTGCTTTCTGTGTATACCGGCACGCTCCACTGGGTGGTCGCCAGGTCACTGCCGTCGGCGACGTTCCGCACGTCGCTAGTGCACCCGTCGGTGGTCTTGTGGTACTTGACGCCGTAGCCGATCGGGTGGTTCCAGGGTGAGCTGGCGGAGAAGGGCCAGGTGGCTGGGTTGCGAGTGGCAGGGAGCTTCGGCCAGCCCGGCGCTCCCGCCCCGGCGTGGCTGATGGCGGCGGCCGCGTCGGCACCGGGAACGGCCGCAGCGGCCAGGATGGCGACGACGGGCCCAGCGATGGCGAGACGCCGCCATCGGAGCAGCCGTACCGGAGAGGGGTTAGCCATAGGGGTGAGCATGGCAGAGATTATGGTCGGCTTTATCTGTTTTACTCATGATACTGACGCAGAAAGGTAGCCGCCTACCCATGTCGCCATCAAGAAATCGGCGTGCCGCCCGAAGTTGTCTCAGGCCACCGTGGCGATGTCGCGGAACCAGGACGGCTAGGCGCCCGGTAGGCCATCTGCCCGCCCCGACTCCGCAGCCTGAACTACCGCATCCCGCTGCCGGCACCGCGCGGGTTCGGACCGGGGACCAGGCGCCGTTACCCGGACGCGATGGCGGCCCAGCACTCCGGTGAGGCTGGGGGCTGAACATATGGTTGCCGCCATGGGAATGTTTGCCCGCCGGGCCCGGCCCAAGGGGCGGCTGCCCGACGACCTGCGCAGTCAGCTCGCGGCTGAGGGGATCCTCGTCATCGAAGAAGGCGTGCCGGCCACCATTGCCTACCGTCACTACCGCGCCCCCGGACGGCGCGGCAACTGGCGGGGGGACTACCTGCTGGCGTTCGCCATGACCGAGCGCCGGCTACTGGTCCACGGCGCCACGCCTGACCGCCGGCCCCCCAGCGCGTTCGTCAACGTCAGCTGGGAACAGGCCATAGCCGGCGGGCTGAAGGCACTGCTCGACGACGGCAGTCTGCGGCTGTGCTTTGACTTCTCCGCGTTCTATCCCGACCGCGCCGGCCAGGCTGAGGTATGGCTGCGGACCGCGCAGGCTGCTGCCGCCATCGCGGCTGCCGAGGCGAAGCTCAGCTAACGAGCCCCGGCGGGAAGCTATCCCGCGCCTAGAGAACGTTCGCCTCCCGGCAGGCTGCGCGGGCCACCGGCGCACGGTGCTGCTGTGCCCCATGCTCGCGCACGGCGCCTGGCCAGCCCGGCTGCCTGATGACGACGGCTGCGACCTCAGGTGGCGGGTCATCGGAGCCAATGAGGGCCATCGGCTCGATGCCGCAGCGGCGTGGCCGGTATGCGTGCCGCTTGAGGCGAGATCGTGACATGCGCGGCGCCATCGCACACTTCGTGACCGAGCTGGCCCCGCGCTCTCAGTTGGTCGATCAAGTAGTAGAACGGATCGTCTTCGGCATCGCGGCTTCAGTGGTCGCGCAGGGCGTTGATGAGCTGCTGCTTGGTCATGGACGAACGGCCGCGGATGCCGATCTCACGGGCACGGCGCTGCAGGTCCGGCTTGTTCCAGTCGGTGTAGGACGGGCTCTTGCCGCCCTTGGCTGCCACCTTCCGCGGCGAGCTGGCGGCGCCGGCGTTGGCGATCCGGGCCGCCTTCTCCTGGCTGGCTCCCTGATCGCGAAGGGCCTGATACGTTCTCTCGTCTTTGATCGATGGGTTCGGCATGGCTTCTCCTCACCGTCTCGCGCCGCCCCCCGGCTACCCTCAGCCGCCAGCCGCAAACAGCAGGACCGGTCCTCGCCTCACGGGTTCGCGGGCGGCGCGACCAGGTAGTACCGGCGCATTCCCGATTCCCGAGCCGCTTCGCCACGGCCGGCGCTGGCGAGCAAGCGCAGACCGGCCGAGCCGCCCTGTCGTCGAGAGCGTCAGCGCAGCTGTCTATGCCATTCCGACCGAAGCCCCGGAGGTCGACGGCACGCTGGCCTGGGACAAGACGACCACGGTCCTCGTGACCGCGCGGGCGGGCGGCCATGGGGCCGGCATCGCGGCCGTCACAACCTGCCGGTCTCGGCGCACTGCGCCGAGGCCGCACGCTCACGTCGGCACGGCCGTGCTCCAACCTGCGGCATGTCGGGTACTTCCATGATCACCAGAGCATCGAGGAGCCGCTGTTCTGACGGCACATCCTGAGCGTCGCCCAGGGTCCGGGCCGGATCGCATTCTCGCGGGACGCGACTGGCGAGATCGTGGTGCTGCTGCTGCACCCGGGTATGGAGATGGCGCGCGGCTGATGGCGGACCGGGTCAGGCGAACCGGAGCGCCGCGATGACGAGCAGGGTCCCGGAAATGGCGTAGCTCGCGTAGTCGTTGGCCGATCCGGTGTGCGCCGCGCGCAGCCCGCGGACGATAAGTGGCTCCCGGCTGCGGATGTAGGCCCAGGCCAGTGCGCCGGCGATCACCACGCTGACGGCCACCGAGCCGAGCTCGGCCAGCGAGACGTAGTCGAGGGGCACGCTCAACGCCGGCAGCCGACCCGATCCGGCCAGCACGGCACTGGCGTACCGGGCCGGATGCAAGAGGCTGGAGGCCGCTGGCGCCATCAGGCGGCGGAGCACGATGGGGCCGGCGGCGCCGAAGGCGACGCAGCAGGCGCCCAGGCTGGCCAGGGCGACGAGCATGCCCGGGCGCATGCGTTCCTGCCATTCGTACTCCTCGCGGCGAGGCCGGAAGAACGCAAGCCACGCAGCCCGGCCGAGCGCCGCGGCCGTGATCACCTGACTGGCCATGGTGAGCAAGTAAGGAATGACCTCATGGTCTTGCTGCAGGCCGGTGTGGATCAGGCTGAGCGAGACGTAGCCGTTCAGCGGCGGGATCCCGGCGATGGACAGCGCGCCCAGCATGAAGGCAGCCGTGGCGACCGGCATCCGCCGGGCCAGGCCGCCGAGCTGCGACAGCCGGGTGAAGCCCGTGCGGTGCACGATGGCTCCCGCCGCGAGGAAGAGCAGGGCCTTGAACGCGGCGTGGTTGACCAGGTGGTAGATGGCGCCGGCGACGCCCGCGGCGTTGCCGGTGGCGAACCCGATGACGACGATCCCGACCTGGGAGATCGTGTCGTAGGCGAGCAGCCGCTTGAGGTCGTCCTGGGCCAGGGCCATGATTCCGCCGAGCAGAGCGGACAGCAGCCCGAGTGCCATCAGCAGGCCCAGGACCGGAGCTGAGGAGGTCCCGTAGACCTGAAACACAATGCGGACGATGGCGACGACGCCGAGGGCGTCCATCAGCGCGGAGAACAGCGCGTTCACCGGTCCCGGCGTGGCGGTATGGACATCGGCCAGCCAGCCGTGGAAGGGGGCCAGCCCGGCCTTGGTGGCGAAACCCGCAATTAGCAGGCCGAGCGCGATGTCGTCCGGGGTCCCGACGTGCCCGGTCAGCGCCTGGTGCAGCTGGGCGAAGCTGAGCGCGCCGTGCCGGGCGTACTCCAGGCCCGCGCCGAGGAACACGGAGAAACTGGCCAGGGTGGTCAGCACGAGCACCTTGAACGCGGCCTCCAGGGCGATGGGCCGCTCCAGGAAGAACCCGGCCAGCCCGTAGCTCGACAGGGCAGCGACCTCGAACCAGACGAAGAGGTTGAACAGGTCGGCGGTCAGGGCCGCGCCGATCACCGCGGCCAGCAGGAGCTGGAACAGGCACGTGTACCCGCCGAGCTCGCGGGGGCCGAGGCCGCGCAGCTCGGACAGTGTGTACAGCAGCAGGATGGCGCCGATGACCGCTGCGGCCAGCGCGACCAGCAGGCCGAACGGGTCGGCGGCGAACGTGACGCCTAGGACGTGGCCATTGACTGGCTTCCAGTTGCCCAGGTACTGGGCGATGATCCGTCCGCCGAACACCGTGGGTGCCTCGGCCAGCAGGAACGCGGCCGAGCCCGCCTGGGCTAGCAGCGAGACGATGACGGGCAGCCGGCTCGACAGCCGGGCGAGCAGCGGCGCGGCAACCGCTCCGGTCAGCGGGATCGCCACGGGCAGCGGCAGCAGTGACGACAGGGCCGCAGTCGTCATCCGCGCAATTCTCGCACCCGGTCGGAATCCAGCGTCCGGTAGTGCTGGGCGATCCGCACAACCACGCTGAGGAAGACCGCGGTCACCGCTACCCCGATCACCACGGCCGTCAGGCAGAAATTCTGCAGCACCGGGTCGGCGACGTTCCCGTGCACGAGGCTGCGCACGGTCCGGCCGGGCGGCGGACTCAGCAGCACCGGCGCGGTAGACCCGCCCCGGTACGCCAGCGAGATCATGAACAGGTAGGTGGCGGCCTCCATGAGCGATAGCCCCATCACCATCTTGATCATGTTCCGCCTGGCCAGCACGGCGTACAGCCCGATGCACAGAAGGGCGGCCGCGGCCAGGTAGTTGACGAGGATCACGTCCCGCCCTCCCGGTGACCGGCGTCGCTGCCGCCGTCGGCCGCGCGCTCGTCCGGGGTCCAGTCATGACCCATGCCGATGAGTGCGAAGATGACGATGGCCAGGCCGGTGCCGACCTCGATCAGCTCGCTGCCCGAGAACAGCTGAGCGATCCCGCCGGACAGGATGGTCTGCGGCGCCGCCAGCGGCAGCCAGTTCGCGCTGAACGAGCCGCGCAGCAGCAGTCCGAGCAGTTCGGTCACGACGATCGCCGTCGCGCCGCCCAGTTCGATTCCCTCCAGCAGGCCGGGCCGGACGACCCGGGCGATCCGGCGGCGCCCGAAGGCGGCATAGGCGAGCAGGAGCACGCCGACCAGCACAGCTCCGGCGGGGAAGCCGCCACCGGGCGAGTACCCCGACGCGGCCAGGTAGAGCCCGGCCACCGCCAGGAGCGGCAGCGCCAGCCGGATGGCCGTCCGCGTCACCACGGTCATCGCGGCCGCGGTCTCGGGTGCGGGCGTGCCCAGCGGCACGGCGTCGGGGGTCGCGGGCCCGGCCTGGTGCAAGGGGTCTGGCTCGCCCTGCTCCCGGCGCTCAGCCGTCCGCGCCTCCCGCTCGCTCGCGTCGGCTGGCTGCTGCGGGTCGGACTCGGCCTGCTCGCGCGCCCCGGCGGCCGACTCGCCGAAGTAACCGCGGCGTGGCTCACGTGACCGGGTGATCAGGATCACGCTGACCACGGCTGCCAGCAGCAGGAACGTCTCGCCGAAGGTGTCGAAGCCGCGGGTGCCGTAGACGATCTCGCTGACCGGCTCGGTTTCTCCCCACCGCGGGAGGGCCACCTCTAGGGCGTACCGGGCGACTGCTGGCAGCGCTGCGTGCTCTCGCGGCAGCCCGGCCATCGCAGCGGTGAGGGTCACGGCCATCCCGGAAGTCAGCAGGGCGCCGAGCCACCGGCGGTGCTCCGGCTCGTGCTCCCGCGCCTCGGCCGGCTCCGCCGGGCTCACGGCTCAGCCTGGCTTACTGAAGCCCCGTCAGGGCCTGTCGCGGATCCGCTCTCGTCCAGTTCGGGCCGGTCGGTCACGTCGGTCCGCGCCTTGCCGATGGCGACCAGGTAAAGGACTGGCAGCGCGATGGCGCCGACCACTACCTCCGAATGCGCGACATCGGGGGCGCCGAGGACCACGAACAGCACCGACAACATGGTGCCCGCAGCTGACAGGGCCATGACCGCGCCGTTCAGGTTGCGCATCCGGACCACCAGTACCGCGGAGGTGATGATGAGGGCGAGCAGCAGGTAGTCCAGTACCCAGAAGCCTGTCACAGAGCGTCCTCGCCCTGGCCGTTCGCGGGCGAGGGACGGGGTCCGTTCGCGGGCGGAGAGCCCTTCGCCCGCTGGCGCGGTTCGTCGGTCACCGCGCCTGGCCACATCGGCACGCCGGCCTTGTATGCGGCGCGGGCCAGGGCGTGCGAGGCGGTCGGGTTGAGAATGAAAAGCAGCACGCCCACGAGCAGCGCGCGGCCGCCGTAACTGCTGATCGGCCCTTCTCCCACCGCCAGGGCGATCAGCACGGGCAGCGCCCCCATGGTGACCGTCTTGCTCGAGCACTGGATCCGGCTGTACACATCGGGCATCCGCAAGATCCCGACCGCGCCGGATAGCGTGAAGGCCAGCCCGATCACGGCCAGCGCGATGACAATGGCATCTCTCACAGCAGCCCTCGTTCCAGGTAACGCGACCAGACGATGGCCCCGAGATAACTGAACGAGGCCAGCCAGAGCGAAACATCCAGGTAGATGGTCCGGGCGGCGAACGCGGAGAAGAACAAGACGGCCAGCGCCGCCTGCGTCGATATCGTGTTAATGGCTACGACCCGGTCGCAGATCGTCGGCCCCTTCGCCAGCCGGATGAACAGCAGGACCGCGATTGCCATTTCGGTGATTGCGACCGTCAGGTAGACCTGAGCCATGAGCTCACCGCGTCCAGTGGTATCGAGCCAGCGCACGTTCTACCGGCCCGTTGATCTCATCCCGGGCCTGCCGCGGGCCGCCGCCGGGAACCTCGACCGCGTGATACTGCATCTCGCGGCGGCTGGGATCAAGATCGACGAGCTGATTGTCCACGATGACCGAGGTGATCAGGCCCACGGCAGTCAGCCCGCCGGCCGAGTCCTCGCTGGTCGAGACGATCACCATGCCGGTTCGCAGCCGCTGCCGGAGATGAGGATCCCAGATCAGCCGCGATAGGCGCAGATTCGCCGCGACGACCCGCCTGGCCGCGAGGGTTAGCAGGGCGGCGGTCGCGGCCAGCCGCCGCGGCGTCAGCAGCCGCCACGGGCCGGCCACACCCCCCAACGGTGCCAGGGCCACCGCCACGGCGGCTGCGCTGCCCGCGCCGAACAGCAATTGCTCGGCGGTCCGCGTCCAGGTCAGCAGGACCCAGGCCGCATAGGCCCAGCAAAAGAGGGCGATCACCCGCCAGGTCCTCACGCCCACGCAGGTACCTGTCGCGCAGCCCGGTTCAACATCTTCGTCCTCTCGGGCAGCGGCTCTGCCGCATGTCCACCTCAAGAAGCACCAGTAAGCCGTGCGCTCGTGTCGGCAGCTACCCCGGCCGATCAGCCTTATCCGGCCAATTCCCACTTAATGTCAAGGTCAGCCACCGCTCCAGCGGACCCCATGCTCTTCCCGGCCTCGGGCCAGGGCATGTGCAGGACGGCGCCCGGCGGCATTGGTCGCGCCGCCCGAAAGACCAGTCAGCCAGCGCGCGGTCTGGTCAGCAAGCCCACAGGACTGGTGGACCGTGCGGCCACTGTCGGCAAGACATGTTCGCCATTTGGAACCTCTGCGCCGAGGGTGACGGTGGCGGTGACGTACGGTTAGCCCGGCGAGCCGGAAAGCCTCGTCGGCGCATAGCTGGATGTGCGGGGAGCCAGGATGAGGGGTGGCCGGGCAGTCCAGCGGCACGCCGCGCATAGTGGCGGCGCTAGCCGCCAACGCTCCGGAGGTGAACTAGGGCACTGACGGCGATGGCCCGCAACGAGCAACGCATCGGTGGCGGGGGTGGTTCTCGGGTCGAATGTGTTCAGTCTCGCAGCGCTGCTGGGTCTGGGCGCAGTCGTCGCTGGGCGGATCCAGCTGCACCGCACGACCGTGGTGCTGAGCGGGGCTGACGCTGTGTGCGTTGCGGCCGTCTGCCTGGCCGTGGCTCTGGGCTGGCTGTCGGCCGCCGGCAGCCCGGCGCTCCCGCGCTTGCGCATCATGGACCAGGTCGCTACGGTCCCGCGGGGTCATGACCATTTCCAGCGGTATGGTCGGGCAACTCGAGTCGCCAAAAGAACCCCGGCATCGCTCGCGGTCTCGAACCTCACCGGCGATGAGCCGGCATGGCGGGCGTTCCAGGATCGAGATCGGGTTCGTCCGCTGAGTTCATGACCGGTAGGGCTTTCCCATACCTGGCTGGGCTTCTGCCTGGCGGGCGGCGCATCCGCAGGGCGGCCCCAAGAGCGCGCCGAGGAAGACGGCGATACCAATGATGAGCAGATACAGCAGGCCTTTCGCGACCACGCCCACGATGCCCAGCACGATCCCCAGCAGGCCACCGCCAGCACCCGATCCCGATCAGCGCCCAGGACAAGCCGCAGGACACGTCAGCGGCGGGAAAGCGACGCCCGAATCCGATCACCCAGACCACGCCCAGGCTGAAGGCCAGGAATCTGATCTCTGGCTATTAGCCGGTGGATCGAGGCTTAGACCGGCCTGATCCGTGTCGGCCACGGCGCGTGTTATGCAGCAATCTCCTGGGACCGTGCTGGGCCTGGCCACGAACCCTGCCACGGCGGTCAATCTTGTCAGGTTACCGCGATGACCCGGGCCGACGCCGATGTGCTGCAGGCCGGCCAGTACGCGGATGGGGGCTGGCGGCTGCCGCCTTCTCCGCTGGCTAACCCGTAACGCCCGGGGCAGGCTGCAACTGCGAGCGGGCCGCCGCCAGCTACCGCGAGTACGGGACCGGCGCACTTACCGGCTGGCGCTGGTGACGGCGCTGGCGGCCGCTGGCTTGGCTGCTGGTGCGCTTCCGCAGGGCTGGATCGGTCGCCCGGCTGATGGGGCCGCTCCCGGCTGGGAGCTGGCCGAAGAAGCCGTCGCCGATTGGGCCGCCTCCGGTTCGACTAGTACTACAGCGGCGGGCCGTGATCTCTAGCCCGCCGGGTGTAGTGGGCTTTCCGGGCGGTGGCCTGGTGGCGGCGGCGCCAGTCTGACCATTGCTCGTGGAACGCCTGCGGGCGGGTGGCGCGG
>JBPCKO010000018.1:0-29546 GCA_051004215.1 Streptosporangiaceae bacterium
GAGCTGGGCCAGCCGGAGCCGGGCCCGCCGGAGCCATGCCCGCCGGAGCAGGCCCAGCCCCCCAGGCCGGGCCGGAGGTAATCAGGTGATCAGGATCCCGGTCTACCTGGCCATTGCCCAGTGGGCGCTGCTCGGAGCGCTCGGCGTGCTCGTCATCGTGATGTTCCGCCAGCTCGGCCGGCTCGTAACGGGCCGGGCCCATGCCGCCCCGCTCGGCCCTCCGGCCGGCAGCCTCGCGCCCGGGCTGACCTACGCGCGCCCGGGGGAGCGGGAGCAGCGCCGGCTGACACCGGGTGGCGGCCGCCCGCTGCTGCTGGCCTTCGTCGACCCGACCTGCCCGTCCTGCGAGGACCTGGTCGGCGTGCTCGGTCAGTTGCGCGACGGCGGCGAGCTGGACGGCCTCAGCGTGCTCGCGCTGATCTCCGATCCGCCGTCGTACCTGCAGATCTCCGAGGTATTCCTGGCCTGCGGACTGGAGATCGGGCGCCCAGTCAAGCGGTCGGGCCTGGACGCCTACCGGGTCTCGGCCACCCCGCTGCTGGTCGCGATCGACGCCGCCGGGGTGGTGCGGGCGGCCGGCTCGGTCGTGCAGGCCGACGAGGTGCGGGGGTTCGCCAGGTCCGCGCGGCTGCCCGCACCGCGCGAGATGCTGCCTACGGTCAGCCGACATGGAGGGGAGAGCACGGGCCGATGAACCTTAAAGCACGTCGCGCCGGCGTGGATGAGCGGATCGGCGCGGTCACCGAGCGGGTGGTCAGGAGAGTCAACCGCCGGGACGCGCTGCGCCGGGTGATCGTGGGCGGCACGACCGGCCTCGCGGCCCTGGCCGTCGGGGCCAGTCCCGCGCAGGCGGCGTCGACGTGCGACTGCGGGCCGACCAGACGCTGCGCTCACTGCCCCGGCGTCGGCTGCCCGCCGGGCCACCACCTGTGCAAGGGCTCGTTCACCGGTAATTGCTTCAACAGCCAGGGCTACCGGTGCGAGTGGCCGTCGGGCAGCTGGATCGCCTGCATGAACCTCGGCAAAGGGCTGGGCTACAAGGTCTGCTACGACTGCATCGGGGCCGGCGGCTGCCGGGACTGGTGCACCTGCCTGAGCGAGTGCATCTGCTGCGGATGCTCTACCCCGGCCGACATCAAGGCCGAGCAGCGCAAGCTCGCGCATCTCCAGCCGCAGTGACCGCCTGGCCCGTGGTGGCGGGCGCGGGCCTGGTGCTCGGGCTGGCCGTCGTGAACGGATATGCGAAGGCCTACTCGCCATGAGGCGTCAACTCGGCCGCCTCGCTGGCGGCCGGCCTCCCGGTCGGGAGGCGGTCCGTGCGGGCCGGCGTGCTGGCCGCCTACGCGGTTCCGGCGATCGCCGTCTGGGCCTTGCTCGGCCTGGTCCTGACCGCGCTCCCGTTGCGCTGGCTGGCGTTGCCGGTGGCGGTGGCCTACGGCGCGTACTACGGCTCGCTGGAGCTCACCGGGCGGCGCGGGCTGCCGGTGCCCGGGCGGTCCTGGCAGGTGCCGCAGTCGATGCTGATCGACGCTCCGCCGCGGCGCCGGCTCCTGGTGTGGGGTGCCCTGCTGGGCCCGGGATTCGTCACCCGCAACCCGTATGCCGGGTTCGGCCTGCTTCCGGTGGCGGTCGCGGCGATGCCGGGACCGGCGGCCGGGGTGGCCCTCGCCGCCGCGATCGGGTTCGCTCACGGCACGGCCAGGGCGGCCGGCCTGCTGCGGGACGTGCGGGAGTTGCGGGCCGAACTGGTCCTGGGGCCGGCTGCGGCCGGCCCGGATCCGCTGACCGGGCACCTCGACACGTTGCTGAAGACCGTGTACTGGCGCCGCGCCGACGGCGCCGTGCTGGTGGCGGCGGCCGCCCTGGCGGCCGGCGCCAGCCTGCAGTACCTGACCTGACCTGACTTGTCCTGACCAATCTGACCACATCAAATCTGACCAAACCTGACCATGACGGGAGCACCGATGCCAGCGAAGAACCTGGTTCCGGCCACGATCCGGGCGGCGTCAGCCGCGCTGCTGGCGGCACTCATGCTGGCCGGGACCGTTTCCAGCGCCGCGTACGCGGCTGAGCGCGGGCCGGCCTATGCCGGGCGCCTGGAGTTCCGGATCATCGGACGGATGCCCGGGCCGCGGCACGCCGCCGTGACGGCCTCGGGCGCGTTCAAGGCGAAGGGCTATTTCGTCAGGAAGGACGCGACGCTAGTGTTCCCGCACGGGCGGATCACGGTCCGGCGCCACATCCAGAGCACGTCGACTCCGCCGCCGAACCTGCGCACCTGCACGTTCACGATCCGGCAGAGCGGCACGTTCGGGGTGATCAGGGCGACCGGCCGGTACCGGGGCCTGCATGACAACGGGACATTCAGGACCACGCTGCGGGGCCGGCTGCGGAAGACCGGGCCTGACCGGTGCGGCAAGCTCGTGGCCAGGCGCACCGTGACCTACGAGACGGGCCGGGCCCGCTAAGCCCCACGGGCCAGGGACCGGCGCCCGGCCGGCCGTCGCGGCACCCTACGCTGGGGCACACTCGCGCTGCCCCGGGCAGCCGCCCCGAGAGCGCAAAGGACTCCGCGCATGCCTGATCTGTCACTGCTGCCGCCGTCGGCCGAACTCGACGGTGACGACCTGAGGATCGGCGGCTGCTCGCTGTCCGAGGTGGCCGGGCGGTTCGGGACCCCGGCCTACGTGCTCGACGAGCAGGCCCTGCGCGACCGGGCCAGGGAGTACCTGGCCGCGATGACCAGCCGGCACACGCGCAGCCGGGTCTGCTTCGCGGTCAAGGCGTACCCGTCGGTCTCGATGATCAGGGTGCTCAGCGCGGAGGGCCTTGGCTGCGACGTGGTCGGCGCCGGGGAACTGCGGATGGCGCTGGCCGCGGGAGCCGATCCGGCCGGCATCGTCCTGCACGGGAACGCCAAGTCCGACGAGGACATCGCGGCCGCGCTGCGGGCGCGCATCGGCTACATCGCGGTGGACGGCTTCGATGACATCGACCGGATCGAGCGGCTCGCCGACGGCCAGGTCCCGGTGCTGCTCCGGGTCAGCCCGGGGGTCGAGTCGGCGACCCACCTGGCCCTGGCCACCGGCGGTAAGCAGTCCAAGTTCGGGGTGCCGGTCGAGCAGGTCCCGGCGGCAATCGCCAGGATGCGCGCGGTGCCCTCGATCGACCTGCGCGGCCTGCACGCGCACATCGGCTCCCAGATCCTGGCCACCGATCAGTTCGAGGCGGCGGTGGAGGCGCTGGCCAGCCTGGAGCGGTTCGAGGTGTATGACTTCGGCGGCGGCCTCGGGGTCAACTATCAGCCGGGCGACGCGGCCCCGGCGGTGCAGGAGTACGCGCAGCGGCTGGTCGGGGCCGCGCACAAGCACCTGGGCGAGGACATCGACATCATCGTCGAGCCCGGCCGGTCGATGGTGGCCAGGGCCGGGGTGACGCTGTACCGGGTGGTCACGGTCAAGCGGGCGGGCAAGCTGCACGTCGCGGTCGACGGCGGCATGGGCGACAACCTGGAGCACTCGCTGTACGGGCAGCGGTTCACCCCGCTGGTGATCGGGAACTGGGACGCCGAGCCGGTGATCGCCGACCTGGTCGGACGGCACTGCGAGGCGGGCGACGTGATCACCCCGGGCGTGCCGCTGGCCGGGCCGGCGGTGGGCGACCTGGTCGTGGTGGCGGCCACCGGAGCGTACTGCTTCACCATGTCGAACAACTACAACGCGGCCCTGCGGCCGCCGGTGATCTACTGCGCCGGCGGTCAGGCCAGGCTCGGAGTTCGCCGCGAAACGTTCGATGACCTGCTGGCCCGGGAGCAGGACCTGACTTAATCTAGTCCCGCTGAGACTAGCGGGCGGACCTCCCGCCAGGGCAGCCGGCCTGATGCCGCGGTACGTTACCTGTTGACGCAACCGGAATAGTAGGGGAAAGCTGTTCATACTCTGTATGCAGTCCGGTCCCGGCTTGTGTCTGGCCTGCGTTCCGGCCGATAGCAAAGGGAGCCCGCCCGATGCCCGTCAATGCCAGGCAGGCCGCCGGACTCGTGTCGGCGATGGTCAGGATCGAGTCGGTCACGCCGTGGCTGATTCCGACCGGATCTGGCGAGGCCAAGGTGGCCGGGTTCATCGCCGACTGGCTGACCAGGGTCGGCGCCGAGGTCCAGGTCGTCGAGGTCGAGCCGGGCCGTCCGAACGTGCTGGCCCGGCTGCGTGGCACCGGCGGCGGCCCGACCCTGTGCCTGAACGCGCACAGCGACACCGTCGGCTACCAGGGCTGGCCGGACGAGGCGCTGGAGCCGCGGCTGGACGGCGACCGCCTGTACGGGCTCGGTGCCGCGGATGACAAGGGCAGCTGCGCCGCCGCCATGCTGGTGCTGGCCGGGCTGGCTGAATCCGGGGTCAGGCTCCGCGGGGACCTGCTGGTCGCCTGCGTCGCCGACGAGGAAGGGGCCTCGATCGGGTCCGAGCATCTGGCCCGCCAGGGCGGCATCGACGCCGCGATCGTGATCGAGCCGCAGCCCACGCACGAGCTGGTCGTCGAGCATCAGGGCTTCGGCTGGATCGACGTCATCACCCGAGGTTTCGCCGCCCACGGCTGCGAGCCGGACGTCGGCGTCGACGCGATCGTGCACCTGGCCGAGGTCATCACGCGCCTGCACCAGCTGGACCGGGAGGTCTTTGCCAGGCAGCCGTCGCTGATGAACGGGCGCACCGTGTTCCACACCGGGACGATCTCCGGTGGCACCGATTACGCGACCTACCCGAACCGGGCCATCGTCGGCATTGAGGTCGGCACCCAGCCCGGCGAGCACCTGGCCGACCGGGTGGCCGAGATCGAGGCGATCTTCGCCGAGATCGAGAAGGACGAGCCCGGGTTCAGCGGCGAGGTTCAGGTCCGGCTGGACCGGGAGCCGTTCATCGCCCAGGGCCACGAGGCGCTGCAATCCGTCGCCGTCAAGGCGATGACCGACTTGCTCGGC
Source organism: Streptosporangiaceae bacterium (assembly GCA_051004215.1). Lineage (GTDB taxonomy): Bacteria > Actinomycetota > Actinomycetes > Streptosporangiales > Streptosporangiaceae > Chersky-822. The sequence goes on from JBPCKO010000018.1 coordinate 4,976, forward strand.
CGGCCGCCCGAGATCACCGGCATGAACGGCTGGACCGACGCCGCGCTGCTGCAGGCGGCCGGCATCCCGACCCTGCTGATGGGCTCCACCGGCGGCAACTACCACGCCGCGAACGAATGGGCCTCCATCAGCGAGCTAGTCCGGCTGTGCGCCATCCTCGAGCAGATCGCCCGCGATTTCCTGGCCTGACCAGTGCCTGATCCTGGTTCAGTCTTGTTAGCTAGTTAGCTATCTGTCAATATAGCTAACATGACAGACGACGCCGGGTCGGTGTTCCGGGCCCTGGCCGATCCGACCAGGCGGCAGATACTGCAGGACCTGCGTGACGGCGAGCTCGCCGCCGGTGAGATCGCCGCCAGGTTCCCGATGACCGGGCCGTCGGTTTCCCGGCACCTGGCCATCCTGCGGTCGGCTGGCCTGCTTCGCGAGCGGCGCGAGGGCAACCGGATCCTGTACGAGGTCGTCACGGACCGGCTCGCGGTTTGCGTCGGCTCGTTCTTGTCGGCCGTCTGCCCGGATCAGGTGCTGCTCCGGCACCGGCGGCCGGACCCGCCCGGGCCGGACGCTTGAGGCGGCCGCCGGTCATGGCCAGGCTGGAACGCCGGATCCTGATCAACTACCGGCTCGATCCGCAGATCGCCGCCGCGCTGATACCCGAGCCCTTCCGCCCTCTGATCGTGGCCGGTCACGCGGTCGCCGGAATCTGCCTGATCCGGCTCAGCGCTATCCGGCCCGCCGGGGCGCCAGCCGTCGTGCGACGGCCGACCGAGAACGCGGCCCACCGGTTCGCGGTGCGGTGGGACACTGCCGCCGGGCCAGCGGCTGGTGTCTGGATTCCGCGCCGGGACACGAACTCGGCCCGCGTCGCGCTGGCCGGAGGCCGCCTCTTCCCCGGCTGGCACCACCGGGCCAGGATCGAGGTCGCTGAAGAAGGGACGCGCTACTCGGTAGCGGTGGCGAGCGAGGATGACGAGGTCACGATCCGGGTCACGGGCGAGGTGAGCGAGCAGGTGCCGGCCGGCTCGGTCTTCGCCGGCCTGGGGGCGGCGTCACGGTTCTTCGGCTGCGCACCGGTCGGCTACTCGCCCCGCCGGGACGGGACCAGCTTCGAGGGCGTCGAGCTCTCCTGCCGCGAGTGGAACCTGAGCCCGCTGGCGATCGGCGCGGTGTCCTCGAGCTATTTCGAGGACGGCCGCCGGTTCCCGCCAGGCAGCATCGAGCAGGACAGCGCATTCCTCATGCGGGACCTGGACACGACCTGGTCGGCCCGCCCGCCCCCGCGCGGCTAGGCGACGATGTCCTCGGCCTGCTCGGCCCGGGCGGCTAGCTCGGCGGCCTCGCGCTCCTTGACCAGGTCCTGACCGCCGTGGCGCAGGGCCAGGATGGCCGCGATTACCAGCACGATCATCGCCATCGAGAACACGATGACCAGCCCGTGGTGGAACGGGCCGGAGATGAGCTGCGGGAAGAATTGCTTGCCGGTCAGGGTCGCCACGTTGCGGGCGGGCAGGTCGTGCAGCACTCCGGTCGGGGCGAGCAGCTGGTGGACCGGGTTGTAGCCGAGGAACGCGGCGAACAGGCTGCCCACCGGCGGCAGGCCGCCGATCTGGTGCGCGATCGGGCCGGGCACCCCCTGGCTGGTCAGGCCCCTGGTCAGGGTGCGCGGCAGAGTGGAAGCCAGGCCGGCGATCATCAGCGAGAAGAAGATGCCGATGGACAGCACGAAGCCGGAGTTCGTGAACGTGGCCAGCATGCCCGAGGCGGCACCACGCTGGCGCGGCGGGACGCTGTTCATCACCGCGGCGGCGTTCGGGGCCGAGAACAGGCCCATGCCCGCTCCGGAGATGAAGATCAGCGCGGCGAACCATCCGTAACTGAAGTTCACCGGCAGCAGCAGCAGGCCGCCAAACGAGGCGGCCGAGAGCAGCAGGCCGCCGGAGGCGAAGAAGCGGGCGCCGTAGCGGTCGGACAGCCAGCCGGACAGCGGCCCGGCCAGCAGGAATCCGGCGGTCAGGGGCAGCAGGTAGATGCCCGACCACAGCGGCGTGTCGATGAACGAGTAGCCGTGCAGAACCAGCCAGATGCCCTGCAGCCAGATGATGAGCATGAACTGCATGCCGCCGCGGGAGATGGAGGCGAGCAGGGCGGCGGTCGCGCCGGTGGAGAAGGACCGGATCCTGAGCAGCCCCAGGTCGAACATCGGCGAGTCGACCCGAAGCTCGATGAGGCAGAACGCGGTCAGCAGCGCCACGCCGCCGATCAGCTCGGTCAGCACCACCGGGCTGGTCCAGCCCATGGAGTGGCCGCCGTAGGGCTGGATGCCGTAGGTGATGCCGGTCAGCAGCGCGATCAGTCCGACCGCGAACGTCACGTTGCCCAGCCAGTCGATCTTGGCCGGGGTTCGCGCTCCGACCTCCTTCAGGCTCAGATACGACCAGATCGCGCCGCCGATGCCGATCGGCACCGAGACGATGAACACCAGGCGCCAGTTCACGGCGGCCAGGACCCCGCCCAGGATCAGGCCGATGAACTGGCCGGAGATGCCGGCCACCTGGTTGATGCCCATCGCCATGCCGCGCTGGTTGTACGGGAACGCGTCAGTCAGGATGGCGGGGGAGTTGGCCATCAGCATGGCCCCGCCGACGGCCTGGATGATCCGGAAGCCGATCAGCCACAGCGCCCCGCCCGGGCCGGTCAGCGGGTCGAACGGCAGCGCCAGCGCGCCCAGGGCGAACAAGGTGAACCCCAGGTTGTACATCCGCACCCGGCCGTAGATATCGCCGAGCCGGCCCAGCGTCACCACCAGGACGGCCGACACGACCAGGTAGCCCATCAGCATCCACAGCAGGTAGCTGATGTTGCCCGGGGTGAGCGGGTTCAGGTGGATGCCGCGGAAGATGGCGGGCAGCGAGATGATGACGATCGACGCGTTCACGGTCGCGGCGAGCATACCCAGCGTGGTGTTGGACAGCGCGACCCACTTGTAGTTGCCGCCGAGCAGGCCGCGCCGGGCGCCGTCCTCGGCTCCGCCGCCGTTCCCGGCTCCGCCGTTCCCGGCTCCGCCGTTCCCGGCTCCGCCGTTCCCGGCTCCGCCGTTCCCGGCTCCGCCGCCGTTCCCGGCTCCGCCGCGTCCGCCGTTCCCGGCGTGGCCGCCCGCGCCGTTCTGGCGGTGATTGCGATCTGTCGTAGCCAAGTCAGTGCGCCTTACCAGGTGTGGTGGTCAGGGTTACGAAGTCAGAACTGGTGGTACGTCTCAGTTATTTCATAGGCTAACTATATTCCCCCGTCCGCGGGCAAGCGGGCTGGTCATGATGCCTGCCCGGGACGTGACGTCCCGGTTGACCGGATCGAGCCGCCGGGGTGCCCGTACGATGCGGTTGCCCGCGCCGGACGGCCAGGCTTAACTGGGAAGGCCAGGCGTGACCGGGAAGCGCCGGGCCGAATGAGGGAGCGACGACCGCGATGACGACGATGAGCGGCACCTGCGGCGCCGGGCCGGTGGACTTCGGGGAGTTCGGTGACTACACCGGCCGGCCGAAGGGCACGCAGCCGGGCGCGGCCGAGTTCAACCGCCCGGCCTACCCGTTCCAGGGCCGGATCAGCGCGGACGGCTCGACCGGCTTCCCGGCCCAGGCGGGCCGCTACCACCTGTACATCTCCTGGGCCTGCCCGTGGGCTCAGCGCACGGCGATCGTCCGGTCCCTGCTCGGGCTGACCGGCGTGATCTCGCTGAGCGCGGTCGATCCGATCAGGGACGGCCGGGGCTGGGCGTTCCGCGAGGGCGACGGGCACGGGCTCGACCCGGTGAACGGCTTCGCCTTCCTGCGCGAGGCGTACGAGGCAACCGAGCCCGGCTACGACGGTCACATCTCGGTGCCGCTGCTGTGGGACTGCGAGCAGGGCCGGATCGTCAGCAACAACTTCCCCGACATCACGATCGACCTGGACACCCAGTTCGCCCAGTGGGCCGAACCCGGCATCGACCTGTACCCGGCCGACCAGCGGGCCGAGATCGACGAGCTCTGCGGTCAGATCTACACCTCGGTCAACAACGGGGTGTACCGGTCCGGGTTCGCGAACACCCAGCAGGCCTACCACGCAGCGGTCACCGAGGTGTTCGCGATGCTGGACAGGCTCGAACCGCGGCTGGCCGGCCAGCGCTACCTGATGGGCCCCGAGCTCACCGAGGCCGACGTGCGGCTGTGGGTGACCCTGGCCAGGTTCGACGCGGTCTACTACCCGCACTTCAAGACCAGCCTGCGGCGGCTGACCGATTACCCGAACCTGTGGGGCTACGCGCGGGATCTGTACGCGCGCCCGGCCTTCCGGGACACGACGAACTTCGACCACATCAAGCGCCACTACTTCACCACCCACGGCGGGATCAACCCGAGCCGGATCGTGCCGGACGGTCCGCTGCTGGACTGGGATAGCCCGCACGGCCGGGACCGGCTTTAGAACTCGATCACGCCGCGGATGTTGCGGCCGGCGGCCAGGTCGGCGTAGCCGGCGCTGACCTCCTCGAGCCGGTAGGTCCGGCTGACCAGCTGGTCGAGCTGCAGCCTGCTTTGCTGGTACAGCCGCAGCAGCAGGGGGACGTCCCTGGCCGGATGGCAGGATCCGACGAACGAGCCGAGCACGGACCGCTCGGTCGCCGCCAGCACCGTGCCCGGCAACTGGACGTTCAGCTCCAGCGGGTCGTGTGACAGCCCGGCGATGACCAGCTTTCCGCCCCGCCCGGTCGCCCGGAACGCCTGCGCGATGACCTCCTGGGTCAGGTTGCCGACCGCGACGATGACCGTGTCCGCCCCGCGGGCGACCGGGTTGGCCGCCGCGGCGAGCTTGCCCGCCTCCCTGATCGTCTCGGCCGCCCCGGTCGCGCCGAGGCGCCGGGCCAGCTCGCGCTTAGCCGGGACCGGGTCGACCGCGATCACCGCGGCCGCCCCGGCGTGGCTTGCGCCCTGCACCGCGTTCAGGCCGATCCCGCCTGCGCCAACGACCACCACCGTGTCGCCGATCGCGGTCCGCGCGGTGCGAACGGCCGCGCCCCAGCCCGTCATCACGCCGCAGCTGACCAGGGCCACGGCCGGCAGCGGCACCTCGGGATCGACCAGCACGCACGAGTTCTGCGACACCACGGCGTACTGGGAGAACGTGCCGAGCCCGCAGAAAGCGCCAAGATCTTGGGGCGAGAACTCCCCGCCGTCGCCATGCCGCCGGAACGTGCCGTCCGCCATCGCGCCGGCATTCGCCCGGCCGCCGCTCTCGCACAGGTTCGCCCGGCCGGACACGCACCAGTGACAGCGGCCGCAGACGGCTACGAACGTGAGCGCAACGTGGTCACCCGCGGCCAGGCCGGTGACGCCGGACCCGGTTGCCTCGACCACGCCCGATCCCTCGTGCCCGCCCACGATCGGCAGCCGGGCCGCCTGGTCGAACCGCAGGTGCTCGTCGGAGTAGCACAGGCCCGCGTACGCGAGCCTGACCAGGACCTCACCCTCGCCGGGCGGGTCCATTCTCACCGTGCGGATCTGCCAGTCCTCGCCCGTCGCGGCCAGCACCGCGGCCTTCGACTCGATCATGGCCTGCCTCCGCAATTCGCCGCGCCCGTCCGCTCCGTCTGTCCCGTCGCGGCGGGACCTTCGCCCCTGCTACCGCAGCCTGGCCGAACCTACCGTCGACGGGCAAGGCGTGGCGCACGTCGGCGATGGCGGGCACCTCCCCGGGTCCGGGTCCAGGGTCTGGTCACGCCGAGATGACGATCCGCGGCCGGGCGGCCGGCCTGAGCCAGCGCAGCACCTTCAGGAGTCGGGACCTGGGCAGGGAGACGCAGCCGGCGGTCGCCGTGCCCGTCCCGACGTGCAGGAAGATGGCGCTGCCGCGGCCGGGCACGCGGCCGGTGTTGTAGGCGATGACGGCCGCGTAGTCGTAGGCGGGGACCTGGTCCATCGGCTCGGGTCTGGCACCAGGACGGGTGCCGGCGAGCGTCGACCCACTCGTTGTAGCGAGGGCTGGCCGGGTCGTCGTCCCAGAAGTCGTAGGAGTAGGCGTGCCGGAACGGGAAGGCGAAGGCGGCCAGCTTGCGCTGCACGCCGAAGTAGAAGCTGAACCCGAAGCGGCCGGCCGGGGTCTTGCCGTCGCCCTCTCGTTTCCGGCCCGGCCGGGCGACGCCGTTGTAGCCGACCCGTGCGGTCCACGGTCCGAAGACCAGGATCCTCTTCCGGCCGTCGATCCGGTACGCCCGCAGCTTCGCGTACGTGGCCGAACGGGACCGCGCCGTCACCGTGATCACCTGCCGCGCGGTCGTGCTGGTGGGACCGGCGGTGGTGGCGGCGCCGGTTGCGCCGGCGGTGGCGGCGACGGCCCTCGCGGCCGGGAACGGGGCGGCCAATGCGATGACCAGCAGTGCCGTGCACACGGTCACGCTTACGGCCGCGTTGGCGGCGCGGTGCGCGGCCGGCCGCGACGAGGGGTGGCTGGTCATAGCGGGTTCCTCCGCAACGCAGCCTGACAGTCCGCCTTCATGATCGTCGAGCGCTTTCGTTATATAGACCCCCAAAACCCTCGACGACCATGAAGCTGGCCAGCGACGCCGCGCCGCCTTCATGATCACGGAAGTCTTTCCACTGCCTGCGGTAAATCTTCCGCGATCATGGATCGGTCTGGCGCGGTGTGGCAGAGTTGCCGCGTGCGCCGTCCGGTCGATCACTTATCAGGCAGCGAAGCGCCTGACGTCGGGCCGCCGGCCGAAGCCGAGAGCCGGGCGGGCCTCGTACGCAGGTTGCGAGGGTTGCCGGTCAACCACGTGAGCGCAGTCTCCGACACACCCCGGCCGGCCTCCGCGGGCGCCGATGGTGAACGGGCACCGCTGGCCGGTGCCCTCCGTGCCGGTGACAACCCGACGGAGCCTGCAGAAGCCCGGGTGCCAAAGCCGCCCCTCTGGCATCACGTCAGTTACTTCAAGACGTTATGGACCGATCATCAGCGGCGCTGGCCAGACCCAGGCGGGCCGGAGCCGGACGGCGCGGACCGGCGCCGTCGGGATGACCCGCCGGGATCGTGGCGCGGCAGCGGTGATCAGTACCTGAGTCCCGACGCGAACTCCGAGGCCGACTCGGTCATCGCGGCACTGCAGCAGTGCGAGCCGGCCGTGTCAGAGCTCTTGCAGGTGATCGAGCAAGAGAACAAGCACGGCGGCGTCCTAGTCGGCCTGGAGCACAGCCGCAAGGGTGCCGACCGCATTAAGGAGAAACTGGCCGAAAAGATCGACCTGGGCTTAGGAGACGGACCCGCTGACGTGGCCAGTGCGGTCCGGGACGCCGTGCGCTACACCTTCTGTCTCGACCCCGACAATTATGGGGCCGGCCATGACGACATCGTCGCGCTGCTGGAGGCGAAGGGCTGCTCGCGGGACTACAGCAGGAATCACTGGCTTGACGGCGGTCCGTACGAGGGGGTCAACTCGCAATGGATGAGTCCCGGTGGCGGACGCTTTGAGCTTCAGTTCCATACCCGCGAAAGCTTCTACGCGAAGGAGACACTGACGCACCCCGCCTACGAGCGCCTTCGCTCGCCCGCGACGAGCTGGGAGGAGAGGCTCGAACTTGACGCCTTCCAGGAATTGGTCAGTGGAGCCGTTAGTGAGCCGCACGGTATCGACCAGATCGCAGATCAAGAGAGGCGAGCGTGAGCAACAAGATAACTTTCTACGCGATCCTGGGCCCGGAAGGTTCCGTCGATCATCCGCTCGGCCTGGTCCGCCGGCTTGAGTACGACAACGGCCGGGAGGACGAGGGCCTACGCAAGGACCTGAGCTGGAAGTTCACTCCGCTGCTGGTTGAGTACGAGCACGGCAACGCCGAAGAAGATCTCGTTGAGGTTAGTCATGAGCAGGCGAGCCGGATCGTGCAGTACTTCAGGGAGAAGTTCGCGGCCGGGGGCTGAGCCAAGGGGACCAGGCGCGGGGCTGAAGGTACGAAAATTCGATGATAGAGACCTGGGCATTTGCCGCAGAATGGACGGCATGACCGAGGACGAGGTACCGCAGCCGCAGCGGGAGGGAGCACCGTCGCCGGACGGGGGGCCGCGGCGGGGCAGGCGGCTCGTGGGGTTGTGGCAGCGCCGGAGGTTGCGGCGGCGCCGGGGATCGGTGCGGCGGCGCCGGGGCTTGTGGGGGCACCGGGACTTCATGCTGCTGTGGGGCGGGCAGTCGGTCAGCGAGATCGGCTCCGCGGTGACGTTCGTCGCGCTGCCGCTGGTGGCGGTGGGGGTGCTGCACGCGACGACCCTTCAGGTCGGTTTGCTGTCGGCGGCCGGGACGGCGTGTTTCCTGCTGGTCGCGCTGCCGGCCGGGCTGGTCGTGGACCGGGTGGCCAAGCGTCGGCTGATGATCGGCTGCGACGCGGCCAGAATGCTGATCCTCGGGTCGGTCGTGGTCGCCGGCGCCTTCGGCGCGCTGACCATGGGGCAGCTGTACGGGGTCGCCTTGCTGACCGGGCTGGCGACGGTCTTCTTTGACGTGGCGTACCAGAGTTACGTGCCGGCCCTGATCGAGCGAGAGCAGCTGCACGACGGGAACGGCAAGCTTGGCGCGACCCAGGCGTTCGCGCAGGTGGCCGGGCCCGGGCTCGGCGGGGCGCTGTACGGGCTGTTCAGATCCGGGGCGATGGCCGCGGACGCGGTGTCGTACGGCGTCTCGACGCTGTCGCTCGCGCTGATCAGGACGCGCGAGCCGGCCCGCCAGGAGGCGACCGCCGGGGCGGCGCCGGACCGGGGCGGTCGCGCGGCCGGGCTCCGGCGGGAGTTGTTCGCCGGGCTCGCCTTCGTCTTCGGCCATCCGGTGCTGCGCAAGATCGCGGCCTGTACCGGGACGGCGAACCTGTTCGGCTCGATGTCAGGCGCCCTGGAGGTCGTGTTCCTGTTCCGGGTCGTGCACGTCCATGCGGCCAGCATCGGCCTGCTGTTCGGCCTCGGCAGCCTGGGCGGCATCCTCGGCGGCGTGCTGAGCGGGCGGCTGGCCAGGTGGATCGGCTCGGCCAGGATCATGTGGTTCTCGATGCTGGTGTTCGGGGTCATCCCGATCCTGATGCCGCTGACCGCGCCGGGCTGGCGGCTCGCGCTGTTCCCGATCGCGTTCGCGGGTCTGAGCTTCACCGTGGTGGTCTACAACATCGCCCAGCTCAGCTACCGGCAGCTGATCTGCCCGCCGGAACTGCTCGGCCGGATGAACGCGGCGATCCGCTGGATCGTCTGGGGCACGCTGCCGCTCGGCGGCGTGATCGGGGGCGTGCTCGGCAGCCTGATCGGCGTCCGGGCCACGATCTGGGTTGGCGTGCTCGGCAGCTGGCTGGCGGCGCTGTGGGTGGTGTTCTCGCCGCTGCGCACGATGCGCGACATCCCGGCTGATGAGATGGCCGGCCGCGCGCCGGTGAGCGAAACCGTCTAGCTGCCGGCGACGCCCAGGACGGTCAGCACGACGAGCACGATCGTTGTGATCGCGAACACGCCGTGGCCGATCACCACGATCAGCGGGAAATGGCGCTCGGGCGGGACGGTGAGGTCGGCGGCCTGGCCCGCGGCGTAACCAGAACCGGCAGCCGGCCACGACTGCACCAGGGTCCAGGCATCCTGCGGCCGCAGCGACATCGCGGGTGGCGGCGGAAGCGACGGCGGCGTCCGCTTGGGCAGCGGCGAGGACCGGTACACGCCCAGCCAGCGGAAGGCCATCGTGAGCCCGAGCACGGCCACCGCGCCGAGCAGCACGACCGTCGCCCAGGCGAAGGAGTCCTTGTCGGTGACCAGATACAAGATCCAGACCACCAGGCCGCTGAGCGCGCAGAGCACGTGGCCGGAGATCACCGGTATCGGCAGCCGGGTCGCGGCCGCGCGCTGGAAGTCCGGGTCGTACTCGATCAGCCAGATCGCGAGCAGGAACAGCCCGCCCAGCGCCGTGACGATCCATGTGAACAACGCGATTACCGGCACTGTCGTCCGATCACCCCCGGGTCACCGATCCCGGCCGGTTCTAAGCGGCCAATGTGGTGTACGGATTCGGCTGGCAAGAAGTTCATCACGGATACGCGGGCCTTGCGGATGATACGCAGTGATAACTGCCCGGCGCCGCCGTGACCGGGCCGTGCTTACCTCCCGGCCGGCCGGCCGGCCGGCGGGCATGGTCGTGGTGAGCGCGTACCGGGACGCCCGGTATAAATGCTGACCGTACTCCACCGGCCGCCGGGTGTCGTCGTAGGCGACCCGCTCCATCGTCAGCAGCGCGGCTCCCCTGGTCACGCCCAGGGCCCGGGCCTCGGCGGCGGCGGCGTTCTTGGCCGACATCCGCTGGGTCGCTGAGCCGAGCCGGACACCGGAGGCGCGCAGCAGCTCGTACAGGCCGTGCTCGCCGAGCATCTCGCTGCTCAGGTGGACCAGGGCCGCGGGCAGGTAGTTGTGCATGAGCGCGATCGGCTCGCCGTCGGCCAGCCTGATCCGCTCCAGGCAGATCACCAGGGCCCGCTCCGGCAGCTCGAGCGCGGCGGCGACCGCCTCACTGGCGTGCCCGACCTCGTTGCGGATGACCTGGGTCGCCGGCGCCCGTCCGGCCGCCGCCAGGTCGTCGAACAGGCTGGTCTGGGTCGCTGTCGCGGAGGTCGCGGAGCTCGCGGACGGCGCGTAACCGGCCGGCCGCCGGGCGACGGCCGGCTGCCTCAGCGCCGGCCGGCCGCGAGCGCCGAGATCAGCTCGTAGCCGGCGTGCGCGGCGGCGACGCCGGTGATCTGGGCGTGGTCGTAAGCCGGGGCGACCTCCACGATGTCGGCCCCGATCAGGTTCAGGCCGGCGAACGAGCGCAGCACCCCGAGCAGCTCGCGGCTGGTCAGGCCGCCCGCCTCCGGGGTGCCGGTGCCGGGCGCGTGCGCCGGGTCGAGCACGTCGATGTCGACCGAGACGTACACCGGGCGGTCCCCGACCCGGCCGGCGATCCGCTCGGCCATCCCGGCCACGCCGAGCCCGTCGGCCTCGGGCGCGGAGATCACCTGAAAGCCGAGCCCGGCGTCGTCGGTGAGATCGGTTTCGTGGAACAGCGGGCCGCGGATCCCGACGTGCAGGCAGCCGGACCGGTCGAGCAGTCCCTCTTCGGACGCGCGCCGGAACGGCGTGCCGTGGGTGTACTCGGCCCCGAAGTAGGTGTCCCAGGTGTCGAGGTGCGCGTCGAAGTGAACGACCGCGACCGGCCCGTGCGCGGCCGCGAACGCCCGCAGCAGCGGCAGCGCGATCGTATGGTCCCCGCCCAGCGTCAGCAGGTGCGGCACCCGCTCCAGCAGTGATCGCGCGCCGTGCTCGATCGCGGCGATTGCCTCGTCGATGCTGAACGGGTTCACCGGCAGGTCGCCGGCGTCGACGACCTGCAGGTCCGCGAACGGCGACAGGCTCAGCGCCGGGTTATAAGGCCGGAGCAGCCGGGACGACTCGCGGATATGCGAGGGACCGAACCTGGCCCCAGGCCGGTAGGTGACGCCGCTGTCGAAGGGCACGCCCAGCACGGCGGCGTCGGCCTGGCTCACCTCGTCGATGCCCGGCAGCCTGGCGAACGTCGCCGGGCCGGCGAACCGGGGCAGCCTGGTCGCGTCGACCGGCCCGACCTTGCCGCCCTGGTTCACCCGCGGCAGCGATTCATTCATCCGGCCTCCGGGGCTGCCGTTGCTGCGGCCGCGTCGATCGCGGCCAGCTCGCGGTCGCTGGCGTCGATCGAGGCGCGCTCGGCGTTCACGTCGAGTGACCGGCACAGTATCCAGTACAGCAGCCCGGAGACGATCAGGCCGGCGGCCCAGGAGTAGTCGACGCCGTTGGTCAGGTGCGCCGGCACCGGCCCCTTGTAGGAGAAGCCGTCGATCGGCAGGATCACCATGAACGGGATCTCGCACGCGAAACCCACCGCGTACGCGGTGAGCCCGCGCCAGCCCCACCTGCGGTAGACGCCGTCCAGCCGGAAGATGTCGGTGATCGCGTAGTGCCCGTGCCGGACGAAGAAGAAGTCGACCAGGTTCAGCGCGGTCCAGGGGACCAGCAGGTACAGCATGAGAGTCAGCGAGTCGAGTACGGCGTAGGCGGCGCTCTGGGTATTCCAGGCCAGGCCCAGCACGAACCAGACAACGGTGAGCGCGATGATCGTGGCGGCGCGCCACAGCCGGCTGGTGCTGAGCTTCCTGAACGAGTCGATCCCGGTCAGCACGCTGAGCATGCCACCGTAGGCGTTCATGCCCATCGTGGCCATCAGCGCGGTCGCGGACAGGACCGCGGTGACCGAGCCTAGCGGCGCGGCGATGTTGTTACCGACCTGCTGCAGGCCGAGCAGTCCGTCGGTGGCGCCGAGGCGGGTCGCCAGCCAGGCGCCGAGCGCGATCAGCCAGACCGCCGAGCCCGAGGCGCCGAAGAACACGGCCGCGACGATGCCGCCCGGCCTGGTGTTCCTGGGCATGTAGCGGGAGTAGTCAGAGACGTAGGGCGCGTAGGTGATGTTGTACGCGGCGGCCACCGTGAACTGGGTCATGAACGCGACGAACACGAACCCGCCCGGGTGCTTGGGGGCCACGCCGCCGGCGTCTCCGAGCAGGATCGCGACCGAGATGATCAGGTAGCAGGGCAGCGAGATCACGAGCAGGAACCTGAACACCCGGTGTACCCAGTCGTATCCGAAGATCGCGAGCAGCGCGGCCAGCCCAGCGGTCCCGACGGCGACCAGCGTGGCATTCCAGCCGAATGCGGCGTGCAGGCCGAGGCTCATCAGCACCTGGTCGGCGACGTTGAAGGCCATGTAGGTGAACAGGGTCGCGAACAGCGCGACGATCACGCCCCGGTAGCCCATCTGAGCCCTGGTCTGGATCATCTGCGGCAGGCCGAACACCGGGCCCTGGGTCGCGTGGAAGGCCATGAACAGCGTGCCGAACGCGATCCCGAGGACGCCGGCCAGGATCGACCAGCCAAGCGAGAGCCCGAGACTGGGGCCGATGAAGCCGATCGGGATCGTGAAGTACTGGAAGTTACCGAGGAACCACAGCATCGCCTGCTGCCAGTTCTTTCCGTGCCGTTCCGGGTCGGGGACCCAGTCGATCGAGTGCACCTCGATCTGGCTGAGCAGTGCTCCCTCGGCCTCGGGGACGGGGGGATGGGTCCGGGCACCAGCAGCCATGTCGCCTCCAGCGATCGGCGCCTCACGGGGGTGTACAAGACTGTGACGGCAGGTTTCATATCTGTCAACCCTTGTTTCCTGTGTCGTTGTGATATCCCATGGAAGGGATGTCGGGAGGCGAGGTGTCGCAGCACGAGGGGGATGGCGGGCCGCGGATAGGCGCGCAGTTGCGGGCGGCCAGGCTGGCGGCCCGCAAGAGCATGGCCGAGGTCGCCGAGCAGGCCGGGCTGACCAAGGGCTTCCTGTCCAAGCTGGAACGCGACCTCACCAACGTCTCGGTCGCGTCGCTGATGCGGCTGTGCGAGGCCCTGGACATCTCGGTGGGCTCGCTGTTCGCCGCGCCCAAGGGCGAGGTGGTCAGGGCCGGGGAGTACCCGCCGATCAACTTCGGCGGCACCGGCGTGCGGGAATACCTGCTGACTCCGTCGGGGGAGAAGCGGGTGCAGGCGATCCTGTCCGAGATCGAGCCCGGCGGCGGCAGCGGCGACGAGCCCTACGCGCTGCCCGCCGACGTGGAGTTCCTGCTCGTGCTGGCGGGCGAGTTGCGGATCGTGGTCGCGGGCGAGGAACTGATGCTGGCCGCCGGGGATGCGTTCACGTTCGCCTCACCGGTCGCGCACAGTTTCGGCGTGCCGGCCGGGGCCGGTCCGGCCCGGGTGCTGTGGGTGATCTCGCCGGCGCTGCCCGATCACGGGATTGATGTGCAGGCGCTGGCCCGCGCCCAGGCGCAAGCTAGCGCCCAGCCTGCCAGGACCAGGTCCAGGACCCGGCCGGGCCGGGACCGGCCAGGACCGGCCCGATGAGACTGGTCGTGGTCGGCGCCGGCATCACCGGCGCCGCCTGCGCGTACGCGGCGGCCGGGCTCGGGGCCGAGGTCATCCTGGCCGACGCCGGGCTGCCCGGCCAGGCCACCGCGGCCGGGGCCGGCATCATCTGCCCGTGGTCGCCGCGCGAGCGCGACCCGGTCTGGTACCGCTACGGCTGCGCGGCCGAGCGTTCGTATCCCGGCCTGATCGACGAGCTGGCGCAGGCCGGCCACGGCGACGTCTCCTACCGGCGGACCGGGGCGCTGATGCTGGCCGGGAGCACTGAACAGGCCGGCCGGGACGCGGCGGCCCTGGTCGCGGCGCGCGCCGACGGGGCGACCGAGATCGGCGAGGTGCAGGTGCTGGCGCCGCAGCAGGCCGTAGAGGCGTTCCCGCCCCTGAAAGAAGGAACGCACGCCGTGCTGGTGAGCGGGGCCGCCCGGGTGGACGGCCGGCTGCTTGCCGCCGCCCTGATCAGGGCCGCGGTCCGGCGGGGCGCGGTGCTGCGGCCGGGACCGGCCGAGCTGACCCTCGCGGCGGGGCGGGTGACCGGCGTGCGGACGGCGGATGAGACGGTCGGCGCGGACGCCGTGGTCGCCGCGGCCGGGGTCTGGACCGGGTCGTTCGTGCGGCCGGCCGGGGCGGTGGTCAGGGTCAGCCCGCAGCGCGGCCAGATCGCGCACATCTCGGTGGCGCCGGCCGGCACCAGCCACTGGCCGGTCGTCTTGCCTGGTCAGAGCGGGCACTACCTGCTGGCGTTCGACGACTCGAGGGTGGTGGCTGGCGCGACCCGGGAGACCGGCTCGGGTTTCGATCCGCGCGTCACCGCGGCCGGGGTGCGCGAGGTCATGGACGAGGCGCTCGCGGTCGCGCCCGGGCTGGCCGCGGGCACGCACCTGGAGACGCGGGCCGGACTGCGGCCGGTCAGTGCCGACGGGCTGCCGCTGCTCGGCCTGGTGCCCGGCGTCGCCGGCCTGGTGGTCGCGACCGGGCTCGGCGCGTCCGGGCTGACCCTCGGTCCGCTGACCGGGACGATCGCGGCCCGGCTCGCGCTCGGCTTGGACCCGGGCGCCGATATCGCGGCGTTCAGCCCGGTGCGGTAGGCCTCGATGCCGGAGCCGTGGCCCGGCCCGGTCACGTTCGACCCCGGTTAGCGGAGGGCGCCCACCCAGTCCGTCGAGTAGCCCGCCGGCAGGACCCCTGACGGGTAGTCGTACCGGTTGTTGGCGGCCGGAACTCCGAGCGCCTGGAGCAGTTCGCCGAAGTTGACTCCGATGTCGGTCGGGAACGGGCCCGCTCCGCTGATCCCGCCCGCCTCGGGAGCCTGCGACTCCGCGGTGAAACCGGAGGGCATCGCCCAGCCGGTCTCGATGCCGTCGTAGCCCTCGTACATGTTGGCGATGACGGTGTCCGGGGTGACGGTCTGGCCGACGGCGACGGCGGGCGTGACGTTCTCGGCCACGTAGACGTACAGGCCGGCCGCGGGGCCGTCGGTGAGCCGGTAGGTGATCCAGCCGCCCCCCGGCCAGCCGGAGTTGTTGCCCTGGGCGTTCGTGACGATGGCGTCGCCGATCGGGTAGATCGGCCCGGCACCGCTGAAGTCGACGCCCTGATCGATGCGCTCGGGCACGAGCCCGGTGATGGCCCGCAGCGGGTTCTCGTAGACCGGCGGCGGCGGCGCCACGTGGTGGTGGTGGTGGTGGTGATGATGATGATGATGCTTGCGGTGGTGCTTGCCTTTCGGCGCCGGGGTGGCGGTCGGCGCCCTCCCGATCTGCGGCGCCGCCTTCGCGGACTTGGCCGCCGGGTGGCTGGCGCGGCGGTCCTTGCTGACGTGGTGATCGGCTAGCGCCGTGCTCGCGTCGGCGTTGAGTGCGAGCGGGTCATTGGAGTGGCTGAGCACGGCGGCCTGGCCGACGCCGACATCGCCCGACCAGTGCGTGGCCGCCGGGGCGGCCGCGGCGATCAGCACCGCTCCGGTGACTGCGGCCGCCGTCCTGGTCGGATGGGTCTGAATCGCCACGGTGATCGGCGACGGCTTCCGGTGCCGGGACCTCGCGGCCGCATTGGCGTTGGCATTCCGGGACGGGGCCGGTTTCGACTTGCGGTGTTTCGCGGAATTGCTGGACACGGCTCAGCCTTCGGTCGGGCGCAGCGCCTGCGCTCAGTTCGTCGCCCGCCGGCCGCACGACTGGCCGTTGCCAGCTGGCTGGACGGCTGGTCGGCCGGCCTCGGTCAGCTGCTACGAGCGCCGCGCTTCAGGACCGCTCCGGAAATCCCGGCTCCTGCCCATCACGCACGGTAGGTTGTCGGTCACCAGGATGCACGAGCTAGGTCCCCAGCGCGGCCTAAACACGAAAAACCGTCGGGTGTGTCGTGTCTAGCTAGTTCTAGCTAGATTCTTCTCTTTTATGCCCATAGACCATTTAGCGGACGAATCGGTCTGCTGGGTACATTGCATCCGGTGTGCCGGATCGGTATTGCTAGGTCGTCCGGCGGGCGCCCGCGACCGGGGCAAGGGAGAACGTGGCGCCGATCGGCCACGCTACCTGCGGCTTGTGTCCTTGGCGGGCCGTTTGGCGGTATTCGCTGGCGGCTTGCGATCTGGTGGTCCCGGGATCCGGGTGGAGTGGGTCGCCGCGAGGCATGATCATCCGGTTTGCCCTGGCGCGGGTCTGGCGCGGCCAGGGGCCACCGGCGGCTGGCGTACGTTGGCAGGTATGACGTCTACCGATGCGGCCGGCCTCGTGGAGAGGTCGGCCGCTGCCTACGCGTTGGCCGTGCCCGAACATCCGGCCGACGACGGTTACTTCGGCCCGGCCAGCGTGACCTGGCGGACCGCCGGTGACCTGTCCGCGCCGGTGGCCGGGCTGCGGGCGCTGATGATGCAGGCGCTGCACCCGCTTGCGATGGCCGGCGTGGATCAGCACAGCGACTGGCGAGAGGATCCGGTCGGCCGGCTGGCGGCCACCTCCGCTTACCTGGCCACGGTCAGCTTCGGCGACATGGCCGCGGCCCAGCGGGCCGCGGGCCGGGTCCGCGCGATCCATGAGTACGTGCGCGGCACCGAGCCGGCCAGCGGCCGGGCCTACGCGGCGAGCGACCCGGCGCTGCTGCTCTGGGTGCACGCCGCGCTGATCGAGTCGACCCTAGTCGCGCGGGAGTGGTTCGGCCTGCCGCTGGATCCGCGGGACGCGGACCGGTACGTCGCGGAGATGGTCGTCGCGGCCGAACTGGTCGGGGTGCCCCGCGAGCAGGTGCCGGCCAGCGCGGGCCAGCTAGCCGACTACGTCGAGGCGATGCGGCCGGAGCTGACATGCACGCCTGCGGCCAGCACATCGATGGCCTACCTGCTTGATCCGCCGGGACTCGACGAGGACATCGCCGAGATCTGGGCCGACATCAGGGCGGCGGCCATCGGGTCGCTGCCGGACTGGGCGCGGGAGATGTACGGCTACCAGGCCGAGCCGATGACCGAGCAGCGGCGCGGCGAGATCCGGCAGGCGCTCGGGGTGCTCGACACGGTGTTCCTCGGCGAGCCTGGGGTACTGGAGGCCCGGCAGCGGATCGCCGCCCGGGTGCGCGCGGCCCAGCGCCCATGAGACCAGCGCGCACGCGGCGAGCCCGGACGACCGGGACGCCGGCGGCCTTGGCCGCGGGTGCCGTCGTCGCCGGCCTGGCCGCGGCCGCATTCGTGCTGCGCCGCAGAGTGGGCCCGGTGCGGCTGGACCGCGGGCTGGCGACGCTCTTGCTGATCGCCCGCGGCGGGGCCCGGTATGCGACCAGCGCGCCGCGGCTGTTCGCGGCGGCGGGGGAGCAACGCCAGCAGCTGCGGCAGGACCTCGCCCTGCGCACCGCCGAGGACGTGACCCAGACCCTCGGGGCGATGAAGGGCGTGCTGATGAAGCTCGGCCAGATGGCCAGCTACGTCGACGAGGGCCTTTCCCCGGTCGCGCGCCGGGCGCTAAGCCGGCTGCAGGACAGCGTGCCGCCGATGAGCGCCGAACTCGCGGCCGGCGTGATCGAAGAGGAACTCGGCGCCCGGCCAGAACACGCCTTCGCCCGCTGGGATCCCGAGCCGATCGCCGCCGCCTCGATCGGGCAGGTGCACCGGGCGATCACGCACGACGGCCGGGCGGTCGCGGTCAAGGTCCAGTACCCCGGCATCGCCGAGGCGATCGCGGCCGACCTGGCCAACGTCTCGCTGCTGCGGCGCATGCTGCGGGTCACCGCTCCGGCTCAGGACGTCGACGGGCTGCTCGACGAACTGCGCGAGCGGGTGCTGGAGGAACTCGACTACCGCCGCGAGGCGACGAACCAGAGCCTGTTCGCCGCGTACTACGACGGCCATCCGACGATCATCGTGCCGAAGATCGTGCCCGAGCTGTCGACTAGGCGGATGGTGACCAGCGAGCTCGCGGCAGGCAGCCGGTTCGCTGACCTGGCTGCGCTGCTGCCGCAGCGCGAGCGCGACCTGGCCGCCGAGACGATCTACCGGTTCGTGTTCCGCAGCCTGTATGAGCTGCACGCGTTCAACGGCGACCCGCACCCGGGCAACTACGTGTTCCACGGCGACGGGCGGGTCACGTTCCTGGACTTCGGGCTGGTCAAGCACTTCAGCCCCGATGAGCTGCAGCCGCTGATGCAGATGGCCCGCAGCCTGTGCGTGCGCAACGATCCCGAGGAGTTCAGGCGGGCCATGGAGGAGGCGGGCTTCCTGCGTCCCGGCTCGCCGCTGAGGACCGCGGACGTGGTCGAGCACCTGGCCGTGTTCTACGCCACGATCCGCGAGCGTGGCCCGCTGACGATCAGCCCCGACTACTCCTCCGCGGTCGTGCGCCGCTTCTTCGACGTGCGCAGCCCGGTCGCCGAGTACGTCTCCATCCCGCGTTCTTACGTCGTGCTGCAGCGGATCAACCTCGGCCTGTTCGCCGTTCTCGGCGAATTGCGCGCGACCGCCGACTGGCGGGCCATCGCCGAGGAGATCTGGCCGTTCGTGCAGGGCCCGCCGTCCACCCCGATCGGGGAGGCGGAGCAGGCCTGGCGGGCCGCGAAGAAGTGAGCCGGGCGGCGGGGCAGACTGGGACCATGACCGGACCGACCCCCGCGGCCGGCGAGACGCTGAACGCGATCCTCGATCACGACGGCTCCTCGCGCCCGGCCCTGATCGTGCCCGACGACGGCCAGGTGCTCAGCTACGGGCAGCTCGCCCGCAACGTCGCGCAACTGGCGGGCGGCCTGGCCGCCGCGGGCGCTCAGCGCGGTGACAGGATCGCGTTCACGCTGCCCAACGGGCCAGACGTGATCCAGATCCTGCTCGCCGTCACCGCGATCGGCGCCGCGGCCGCCCCGCTGAACCCCGCCTACACGTCGAGCGAGTACGAGTTCTACCTGACCGACATCCGGCCCCGGCTGCTGCTGATGCCGGCCAGCCGCCCGGCCGCCGCGGTCGCGGCAGCCGGCTCCGGCTCGGTCCCGGTCCTCGGCATCCGGGCCGGCGATGCCGGCCCGCCCGTCCTGGTCGACGGCGAGACGGAAGTGACGCCGGCCGGCGGGTTCGAACCCGCCCAGCCTGGCGATGCCGGCGTAGTGCTGCACACCAGCGGGACTACCTCCCGGCCCAAGCAGGTGCCGCTGACCCAGCGCAACCTGATGGCGTCGACCAGGACCATCGCGAGCTTCTACCAGCTGCAGCCGGGCGACGTGTCGTTCTGCGTGATGCCCTTGTTCCACGTGCACGGGCTCGTCGCCTCGACGTTCGCGGCGCTGGCGGCGGGCGGATCGGTGATCGTGCCGCGCCGGTTCACGCCCCGCGGCTTCTGGCCCCAGGCCCGCGAGCACGGGGCGACCTGGCTGTCGGCCGGGCCGACGCTGCATCAGATGATCCTGGAGCGGGCGGACGGGGCCGGCCCGCCCGGCTCGCTGCGGTTCGCGCGGTCCTGCAGCTCGGCTCTGGCGCCGGCTCTGCTCGAGCGGGCCGAGCAGGCCTACGGCGTGCCGATGCTGGAGGCTTACGGGATGACCGAGGCCAGCCACCAGATGGCGTCCAACCCGCTGCCGCCGGGGGAGCGCGTGCCCGGCTCGGTCGGCGTGCCGACCGGGACGCAGATCGCGATCGCGGACGGGGCCGGGACGCGGCTGCCTCCTGGCCTCACCGGGGAGGTGGTGATCCGCGGGCCAGGGGTGATGGCTGGCTACGCGAACAACCCGGTCGCGACCGCGGAGGCCTTCACCGAGGGCGGCTGGTTCCGCACCGGCGACCGCGGCGTGCTGCGGGACGGCTACCTGTACCTGGAAGGCCGGCTGAAGGAGATGATCCTGCGCGGCGGCGAGAACATCTCGCCGGCCGAGATCGAGCAGGTCCTGCTCGCCCATCCGGCGGTGCGGGACGCCGTGTGCTTCGGTATTCCCGACGAGCGCTACGGCGAGCTGGTCGGGGCCGCGGTCGCGGTGACGCAGGACGTGGCCCCGCGCGCGCTGACCGAGCACTGCCGGGAGCGGCTGGCCGCGTTCAAGGTGCCGGCCCGGGTGTTCGTGCTGGCGGAGATCCCGCGCACCGCGACCGGCAAGATCCAGCGCCGCCGGGTCGCCGAGGCCGTCCTCGGGGACGAGCAGTGAAGTTCGCGGTGCTAGGCGCCGGGGCAATCGGCGCCTACGTGGGCGCCGCGCTGGCGCGCGGCGGAGCCGATGTCACGCTGATCGCCCGCGGCTCGCACCTGGCCGCGATGCGCGAGCGCGGCGTCCGGGTGCTCTCGCCGCGCGGCGACTTCGGTGCGCGGCCGCCGGTCACCGACGACCTGGCCGCCGTCGCCGGCGCCGACGTGGTGGTCGTGGCCCTGAAGGCCTACAGCCTGCCGGAGATCGCGCCCCGGCTGGGCGAGCTGCTCGGGCCCGGCGCGGCCGCGGTCTGGGCCCAGAACGGCCTCCCGTGGTGGTATCACCAGGGCGATCCGGCCGGGACGCCCCCGCTGGACAGCGTGGACCCGGGCGGCGTGATCGGCCGGGCGATGGCGGCGGCCAGCACCGTCGGCTGTGTCGTGTACTGCTCCACCGAGATCATCGAGCCTGGCGTGATCCGGCACATCGAGGGCACCAGGTTCACGATCGGGGAGCCGGACGGCGCGCCGTCGCCGCGATGCGCCGCGATCTCCGCGGCGCTGACGGCGGGCGGGCTGAAGGCGCCAGTCGCGACCGGGACGCAGCTGCGCGAGCAGATCTGGCTCAAGCTCACCGGGAACGTCGCGTTCAACCCGGTTACCGCGCTGACCGGGGCGACGCTCGGCCAGCTGGGCACCGAGCCGGATATGGTCGCGCTGCTGACGGCGCTGTTCGCGGAGTGCGCGCAGATCGCGGAACAACTCGGGATCCGGTTCCCGGTCTCGCTGGACCGGCGGCTGGAGGCGGGCCTGGCGGTGGGCGATCACAAGACCTCCATGCTGCAGGACCTGCAGGCCGGCAAGCGGCTGGAGCTGGGCTGCATGACCGGCGCGGTGACCGAGCTGGCCGGCCGGCTCGGCATCGAGGTGCCGCACTTGCGCACCGTGCACGCCTGCACGACGTTGCTGGACCGGCTGACCGCAGGCTGAGCGCGGTCACCCCTGACCGTCTGACGCCGAATATGCGCTCAACGCCGAGGGCCTGGCGCCGAAGCGGGGCGGTCAGTGGCACCCGCTGACGGTCTCCCGAGTTCCTGCGCGCGCCGGATCCTGAACGTCATGCCCGGCGATACTGCAGGACATCACCGCACCCGTCGTCACTGATGAGTTGGGCGTGAATGGTGATGGTCGGTAGGAGATCGGACTGAGGTGGGCTGGACGTCATCGATCCTGGGGTGCTGGCGAGTTTGGCGGGTAACGCGCTGCTGGCAGCAGTAGTGACGGCGTTCGCCGGAGAAGACGCGGCCAGGATGCGACCGCGGCCGAACCAGGACGCCACCTTGTGCCGCAGCCCCTCCCAGCCATCCCAGCCGCAACCCGTTTCGCGGCCGAGGGTGCGCATTCATGCTCCGGCTGCGGCCCGGCGGACTGGCCGAGACAATGAGGGATGCGCCTGCTCCGGTCGGTGTCCGAGGATGACATGGTGGCGGCATTTCTTGCCGCCGAGGCCTCCTCGGAGCGTTACGGTCCCCAGATCCGCACGATTCTGGCCGGGCTCGGGCAGTCTCCCGGCATCGTCGAGCATCCTGACATCGGCGATGACGCCGCCAACGCCACACGGCGGCAAATCCTGGCCGCCTACCGCGGCTACCCGGATGGCGAGGTGTTCACCGGCATGCCCGCCGACGTCAGGTGGCATCAGGCCGCGCTGACCCCCGCCGAGCTGGCCACCGTCCGCTACATCGACTACCCCTACTGGACCGATTTCTCCGGCGGGACCCGGCTGGCGGCCGACGGGGCCCGCATGCTCGGTCCCTGGCAGGGCCAGCCGCCCGGGACAATCTACCGGCAGATCGCCGAGAATCTCCGGGACGGGAAGCTGCCCCCGCCCCTTATCCTGATCGGCGAGCCCGGCCCGGCGAACCTGGTCGTGATCGAAGGCCACAAGCGGCTCACCGGGCTGCTGCCCTGCCCGCATTGGCTGCCGCCGGAGCTGAACGTGCTGCTCGGCGTCACCGCTTGCCACGATAAATAATCGCTGCCACCGCGCCCTCCGGCGTGCCGCGCCTCCTGATAGATCGCTGGTAACTGGTCCTGTCCCAATCGAGCCGGCGCATGGGTGGTGTTCTGAACTGGCGTGCGTCAGATTTGGTGAGACCGCCGGGCAGGAGACCCTGTTAACCGGAACAGTCGGCAAGCGCGTCCTGAACATGAGCGATGCGGCCGGTGAGCTGCAGTGCCCATTCAAGCTCGGGTGCGGTCGCGGCGAGATGGCGTCGGGCGGTGTCCTGGTTGTCGAGGAGTGCTACCCAGACCGCGATGGACCACAGCGGCTGCCGGGCCATGGCCAGCGGCATGGCGGCCCGTTCGTGCTGGGATAACCCGGTGCCGAGCCCGGCTTCATAAGCGCCGATCAACTCAGCCAGCAGCGCTGGGTCGGTGGTGATGTCGACCGCGGTATCGCCCATGGGCGGCGAGGCTGGGGAGGCTGACGCCCGAGCGCACAGCGCGGGCACCGCGTCCATGACCGCCGATCGTGCCCGTCCGACGGCGCGTCCTGGCGTCGCGGTCTGGCGGTGGCCGCTGCTGACGGCTCGTCGGGCTGCCGGGCAGGGTCCCGGGAGGGTGCAGAGTCCGGCGGGCGGTGAGGCTGGAGCTCGCCG
Organism: Streptosporangiaceae bacterium; assembly: GCA_051004215.1. GTDB lineage: Bacteria > Actinomycetota > Actinomycetes > Streptosporangiales > Streptosporangiaceae > Chersky-822. The sequence continues at coordinate 28,224 of JBPCKO010000018.1, forward strand.
CCCGCGACGGCGCGATCATTAGTCAGCATGGTCGTAAGGTTGTAATCGTGGATGTCAGTGCGTGGGTTAATGGGGTTCGCGCGGATCTGCGGGTCGAGGCGCGGACGACGCTGGTGGACGCGCTGCGGGATCAGCTGGGCCTGACCGGCACCAAGAAGGGCTGTGATCGGGGGGAGTGCGGGGCTTGCACTGTGCATGTGGACGGCCGGCGGGTGCTGGCGTGCATGACGCTGGCGGTGATGGTAGACGGCGCGGAGGTCACCACGATCGAGGGGCTGGCGGACGGGGGGGTGCTGCATCCGGTGCAGGCCGCGTTCTGGGCGCGGGACGCGTTCCAGTGCGGTTTCTGTACCCCGGGGCAGCTGATGTCGGCGGTGGCCTGCATCCGCGAGGGGCACGCCGGGTCCGCTGAGGAGATCCGGGAGTGGATGAGCGGCAACCTGTGCCGGTGCGCGGCGTATCCGCAGATCGTCGCGGCGGTGCAGGCCGCCAGCGCCGAGATGTCCGCGGCGGGCCGGCGGTGAGGAGCTTCGGCTACGTCCGGGCGGCGGATCTTGACGCCGCGGTCGCGGCGCTGCGGGTGCCCGGCACGACGGCCATCGCCGGCGGCACCGAGCTGCTGAACTGGCTCAAGGAGGGCATCGTGTCCCCGGGGCGGCTGCTGGACATCACCGGGCTGCCGCTGGCCGGGATCGAGGCCCGCCCGGACGGGCTGCGGATCGGCGCGCTGGCCCGGATGAGCGATGTCGCCGCGCACCCCGGGGTCGCCGGCTCGTATCCGGTGCTGGCCGAGTCGCTGCTGCTGTCCGCGTCGCCGCAATTGCGCAACATGGCCACCATCGGCGGCAACCTGATGCAGCGCACCCGCTGCCCCTACTTCCGGGCCGACTACCCGCTGCCGTGCAACCAGCGCGTCCCGGGGTCGGGCTGTGCCGCCCGGGACGGCGACAGCAGCGGGCAGGCCATCTTCGGCGCGACCCCGGACTGCGTGGCCACCCACCCATCGGACCTGGCGGTCGCACTGGCCGCGCTGGACGCCACGGTGCAGCTGCGCTCGGAGGCCGGCGTGCGCACCGTGCCGCTGACTGCGTTCCACTTGCTGCCCACGGAGGATGCCCGGCACCGGCACACGGTGCTGGAGCCCGGTGAGCTGATCGTCTCGGTGACCGTGCCCGGGCCGGCCGCGACCCGCTCGCATTACCTGAAGGTCCGGGAGCGGGTGTCTTATGAGTTCGCGGTGGTCTCCGCGGCCGCCGTGGTGGAGCTGGCCGGCGGCGCGGTCACCGCCGCCCGGCTGGCGCTGGGCGGGGTGGCGCACCGGCC
>JBPCKO010000019.1:0-21258 GCA_051004215.1 Streptosporangiaceae bacterium
CCGCAGGGCCGGCGCCGGCGCGATCGCGCTGCGCGGGCGCCCCGCGCGGTTGTGGCGGCGCCTGACGCTGCTGCTGGCCACGGCCGAGGAACAGCCGCCCCGAGCCAGCGTCGTGGTGCCCGCCGCCGAGTTCGTCACCTACTTCCTGGTCCCCTGTCTGAATGAGGAACTGGTCATCGGCCGCACCGTCGAGGCGCTGCTAGCCGACCGCCGGGCCAGGGTCGTCGTCGTCGACGACGCGAGCAAGGACGCGACAGGCGAGGTCGCCGCAGCGGTGAACCCGGAGCGCGTCACCGTCGTGCGCAGGGAGCTGCCAGAGGCCAGGCTCGGCAAAGGGCCGGCGCTGAACACCGGGTTCGCGGCGATCCTGCATGACGCCGCGATCCGGCAGATCGCCGCCTCGCGGATCGTCGTCTGCGTCATGGACGCCGACGGCGAGCTCTCGCCGCACGCGCTCGCCGAGGTGCTCCCGCTGTTCAGCGACGGCCGCGTCGGCGGCGTGCAGCTCCCCGTCCGGATCAGGAACACCGGCTCCCTGCTGACCACCCTCCAGGACCTGGAGTTCTGGGGCGTCGCTGCGGTCGGGCAGATCGGCAGGAACGCGACCGGAACCGTGAGCCTCGGCGGGAATGGCCAGTTCACCAGGCTCGCTGCCCTGCTGGAGCTGGGCCGCAACCCGTGGCGGCAGCGGCTGACCGAGGACCTGGACCTCGGGCTCGCGCTGTCGGTCGCGGGCTGGCGGCTGATCTCGACGCCCCGCGCGTACGTCACGCAGCAGGGCGTGCCGAGGCTGCGAGCGCTGCTCCGCCAGCGCGCCAGGTGGTACCAGGGCCACATGGAGGCGTCGGAGTGGCTCGGCAAGCTCTGGACGTCCCGCCGGGTCTCGCACCTGGGGATGATCGAGATCACTCTGTACCTGATGATCCCGTGGGTCCTGGTCCTGCCCTGGTCGCTGTTCTTCAACTACAACGTGATCTTGATGATCGGCTGGGCGATGGGCTGGGCGCCCGCGCCGCCGATCGGCACGGACCCGGTGGAGCAGGCCGCCAGCATCAGCGCCTGGTATCTGCTGTCGTTCATGCCGCTGTGGAGCGCCGGCTATATGTACTACAAGCAGCGCAAGGGCAAGCTGTTCCGTTCGCTGCTGCTCGGCCACCTGCTGCTGGCGGGTAACTACATCGCTTACGTGGCCTGCTGGGTGGCGCTGTTCAGGCGGCTAACCCGCTCACACGGCTGGCAGAAAACCGGGCGCGTCGATGAGCGCCGCCCCGCCCCGCCCGTGACACGCCCCGCCCTGCCCGTGACACGGCCCGTGACACGGCCAGCGATCAGCGCTGGCCTGAGGCCCAGATGACCCGCCGCCAGGTCGCGATCGTCACCGGAACCAGGCCGGAGATCATCAAGCTCAGGCACATCTGCCAGGCGCTCGGATCCGCTGGCTGGGTCGTCCACACCAGCCAGCACGAGGACACGGAGCTCGCCGGAGTGTTCTTCGCCGAGGCAGGCGTCGGCGTGGCGAAGGAGCTGACCGGCATCAGCGGCGCGCCCCGGCACGTCCAGGTGGGCCGCATGGTCGAGCAGCTCGGCGAGGCCTTCCGTGCGAAGCGTCCTGCCGCGGTCATCGTGCAGGGCGACACGAATACGGCGTCGGCTGGCGCCCAGGCTGCGAACTACAACGGCATCCCGGTCATCCACGTCGAGGCCGGCCTGCGCTCGTTCGACCGTGCCATGCCAGAAGAGGTGAACCGCTGCCTGGCCGGCGTCCTCGCCGACGTGCACTGCGCGCCGACGCCGCTCGCTGTCGAGCAGCTGCGGGCCGAGGGCGTGCCCGCGAACAGGATCGAGCTCACCGGCAACACAATCGTCGAGGCAACCCTGGCCATGACGCCGGGCCCGGCCGAAGCTGCCGCCATCGCGCGGGACGCCGGGGTGCAGCCTGGCGGGTACGTGCTCGCCACGATCCACCGCCCTGAGAACACCGACGATCCCGCCAGGCTCAAGGTCGTCCTTGACCAGCTGGCCACGCTCGGCCTGCCCGTCCTGCTCCCGGCGCACCCGCGGATGCGGCTGGCAGCGCGCCGGCACGGCCTGACCGCCGAACTCGTCCGCCTGCGGGTGCGACCGCCGGCCGATCATCACACCTTCCTGGGCCTGGCCAGCCTCGCCAGGCTGATTGTGTCCGACTCAGGCGGCGTCCAGGAGGAGTGCACGGTGATGAAGCGGCCGCTGCTGGTGATCAGGAACTCGACAGAGCGACCGGAATCGATCGCAGCAGGATTCGCGCAGCTTGTCAGGCCAGGCCCGATGATGGGCGAGACCGCCCGCGCCATGATCGCCGACACCACCCTTGACGCCCGGCTGGCGGCGACGCCATGCCCCTACGGGGACGGCACCGCGAGCGAACGCATCGCCGCCATCGCCCGTGGCTACCTGCGGCCCGGCGCACGGCAGGAAAAGACCATCCGGATTGTCCAACAGGACGCCCCCGTATTCCTGCGCCGAGCATGCTCGGCGCCCGCCTAGGCCATCATTCGGAGCCGGGCCTGCGGCTGGACCGGGGCGGTGAGGGGCGCTCCGTCGGTGCGGATGCTGGCCGCCAGCATGACCAGGGCTGCGTCCGGTTAGCTGCTGGTGTGGATCTGGCCGTTGACGCCGTGCGGGTAGAAGCCGCCGGAGGTGGCCTTCTTCGGGGTGAGGTAGACGATGTTGAGCACGTGGCCGGGGTGCGGCCGAAGGTCAGGCCATTGCCGCCGGCGGGACGATGTTGGCCTTGCCGTCGCGGGTGATGCCTGGCCGTCGTGGCTGGGCCCATCCAGGCTGTCGCGCTCGGGAGATCGCGCCGGCGTCCTTGGCCAGGCCGCGGTCGTACAGGACGGTGCGGATGTTCGCGGCGTGGTAGGTAGGTTTTGTTGCTGATCAGCGCCGCGGCGCCCTTGGGGCGGTGACGCCGGCGTCCTCGAAGACGAACGCGCCGAGCAGGAAATTGTCCTCATCGGCATAGACGTCGAAGTGTTGGCCGGGCTTGATCAGTCCCGCTGCGATGGCGGCGGCGATGAAGCTCTGCCGGATGCTGATGGCTGCCCGGGCCATGGCGGCGGAACCGAGCGCCGAGCGCAGGAACCGACATGCTCGTGCTCGTCGCTGGTGATCTCGGCGGCGAACCGCCGGCTGGACCGGCTGGTGAACCTCACCTCCCGGCCGCCCTCCACCCGCCCTGGCGTCCTTTGCCGTGCGTGGGTCTCGGGTATGCCGTGCCCGTGCAACGGCTAGCAACCGCCTAACAAGATCAGTTGCACCGAGGACTTGGCAGTAGGCCCAGCTTGATTGGTTTCTGGTGAGGATTGTTTTCAGGGCTGGACAGCTGGTGAGGCCGCCGTGGCGGGATGGGCGGCCCGTCCGGCGGTGTTGAGGTGGCGCAGCGCCTGGGCATAGGAGCCGGCCAGGCTGCTCTGGCAGTAGGGCAGCCCTTGCTGCTGGCAGAACGCCTTGACCAGGGCCTGGGACCGTCGCAGGTTGGGGCGGGGCATGGAGGGGAACAGGTGGTGCTCGATCTGGTAGTTCAGGCCGCCCAGCGCGAGGTCGGTCAGCCAGCCGCCGCGGACGTTGCGGGAGGTCAGCACCTGGCGGCGCAGGAAGTCGCTCTGATCGGCCGGGCCGAGGATGGGCATGCCCTTGTGGTTGGGGGCGAAGGAGCAGCCCAGGTACAGGCCGAACAGTCCCTGCTGCATCAGGATGAACACGATGGCCTTGACGGGCGAGAGCACCAGGAGCACGGCGGTGAGGTAGCCGGCGAGGTGGGCGGCCAGCAGCGCCGCCTCCCAGCACCGGTACCGCGCGGCCCGGCTGTTCAGCGCGCGGATGCTCGCGGCGTGCAGGCTGATCGCTTCCAGCAGCAGCAGCGGGAAGAACAGGTACGCCTGCCAGCGGTACACCAGCCGGGCCGCGCCCCGGCTGGCGCGCGCCTGCGCGGCAGTAAACGCCAGCGCGCCGGCGGCGATGTCGGGGTCCGCGCCTTCCTGGTTGGGGTGGGCGTGATGACGGTTGTGCTTGGCGACCCACCAGCCGCAGCTCAGCCCGATGCCCAGATTGCCGAGCAGAAGGCCGGCGATGTAGCTGGCCCGCCGGGAGCCGAAGACCTGCCGGTGCCCGGCGTCGTGGCCCAGGAAGCCGACCTGGGTGAACATCACGGCCAGGAACGCGGCCACCGCCAGCTGCCACCACGAGTCGCCCGCCAGGACGAAGGCCGCCCACCCGGCGGCCAGCAGCACCGCGGTGGCCGTGATCTTCCAGATGTAGTAGCCCGGGCGGCGCTCCAGCAGCCCGGCCTGCTTGATCTGCCGGGACAGCTGCGCGTATTCGCTGCCACCCTGCGTTGCATGCAGTGCGGGAGCCGGCCGGGGGCGCGGCCGGGCCGGGGCAGTGTCTGCTTCGGAGGATCGCACCACAAGACTCCCAGGAGGCAACATCGTGGCCGGGCTCGCGACGTGGCGCCGGAGTCCTTGGCGATGGCTGCCGGGCAGGAGCTGCGTCATGAAACGCGGCAATAGCCCGGGCATGTGTCCGCCATTAAGGTTACGCCTTGCATCAGCTGACGGGAACATGGCCGGCCCGCCGCTGGTGACGCACCCGATGGCCGAGGCAGCGCACGGACACTGCCGCGGGGATGAGGTGGGCGGGGCTAGCCGCCCATGACCCCGGACTCCGGGCACGTCGTCGCCGTGCGGCTTGGCAAGGTCGCCGCGGGCTCCCCACAGCGCCAGCAGCGGCGCGGTGATCTTCCGCACGGTCGCCGGGTCAGCGTCATCGGCGGCCCGGTCCGGGCCGAGCCCGGCGCCCTAGTCCTCGCACACGCCTGCTGGCGCGCTTCGCCCATCAGGGCCGGTCGAGGTGGTACCAGGCCTCCGCGGCAGCGGTGATCAGCCGCTCCGCGAGGGGCGCTGGCTGGCCGATGAAGAGCCAGTGCCACTCGGCGGTTTCGCCCACGCCAGTCGGGTACGGGTAGCGCGCCCCGTGAGGCAGGGACTCCCCGCGCGGCCATGATCGGGATGCGACTACGCCTCGCTGCCGCGACACGCCGACCTCGGCCGCCTCCAGGGCGGCCCTCAAGACGGCGCGGGCCAGCACCCGGCAGCAGCCAGGGCCGCCCGGGCCGCTCCGGATGGCTCATCTGGAGGCTGCGAGTGCGGCGAGCGCAGCTTCTATCGCCTCGAGCCGCGTGCCGATGCCGGCGACGTCGCTCTTGGTCGCGCTCTGCTCCTCGGGCTTGAGTGACAAGACCAGCTGGCCGCCCGGCTCCATCCGGCCAGTTGCGATCTCGCTGACATCGTCACCGTTCTGCATCCGGATAGCGTGCTCGACCTCGGCAGGCCGCAGCGATAGGCGCCGGAGTGCCCGGGGTATGAACCGGCCGTCGTCGATGATGGTCGTGGCCGTTCCCTGCAGCACGCGGGCGGCGCGGTCGCTGACGGTCATCCACCAGTTGAGCGCCGCGTTGACCGCGACCAGGGTGACCGCCCCGATGATCCCGCCGAAGAGGCTCGTGTCGTTGCCGATGACGGCGTTCTGAACGACGTTGGACAGCAGGAACAAGACGACGAAGTCGAACATGTTGAGAGTAGCCAGATCTCGTTTCCCGGCGAGCCGGAACAAGGCCAGGATCGTTGCGTACACCAGCACTGTCCGCAGGATCTTCTCGCTGATGGGGATCTGGACCACGAACATGGCATGCCACATGCGATCGCTCCTGACCGAGTCGGCGCAGCCGCGGAGCGCACCAGGCTGCCCGGTGGCCGGGCGGCATCCGTCTGACGCCCTTCGGATGATTACAGCAGCCGGTGAGCCCCTGCCGGTCGGCGGGGTTCCTGGCGGAGGCGCCGGCGGACACGTGATGTCCAAGCGGTGGTTGTGTGAGAATGCCGGCTCGGGAGGGAGCCCGGCGCGCAAACGGTCTGCCCGAGTGGCCTTCCCCGGGCAGGCGGCCATGAGCGCGGCGGTGAGCCAGCCGAGGATCTTGGCGGCGTTGCCGTTCACATAATCGCCCATGATGCGCTAGCTGCCCCGGATTGGCTGGGCGGCCCTGAGCGCGTTGTCGGCCGCCGGGACGCGGCGAGCCGCTGGGTCAGCTGGCGGGATGCCCTGCCTGCCCCGGACGGGCCCTTCTGAGGGCGTGAGCGTGGTGGCGAGTCCGGTGAGGAGGATATCGAGGCCGCGTTCGAGCTCGGCGGCGCCGTCGTAGGCGGCCAGGACGGTGGCCAGGCTGCGCAGCAGCGGGAACTCGGTGATCGGCAGGCGGTGCAGCCCGAGCCTGAGCAGGTCGTCGGTTTCGTCCGGACCATCTGCGCGACGTATCTGCTAGCCGGGACCCGCAGATACCGGACGAGCTGCCTGGGCTCGCTGACAAATGCTAACGCGAGATAGCCGACGCAGAATGTGCTGGAGCCCGACGGCCGAATAAGGCCGCAGGCCGCCGCCCGCAACAGAACGGGCGACGTGCGGGGCCGGCCTGCTGGCCTACCCGATTGCCTGGCCCCAGAGCCATTTACCGGGGCAGGACAGGGTGCCGGTCAGGAAGGTTTCGGTGGCTGCTGTGGGGCCCGCGGTCGGCCCGGCCAGCTGGCGGGGCCGAAGCCCGCTCCTGGGCGAGGGTCGGACCTGGTTGGCCATGCCGGTGGGCCTTCCGCATTGCCAGAAAAGGACGGCGGCCGCTGGCTTCTCTCCTGCTGATCAGGACCCGCGCATACTGGTTAGCGGGAGGCGAGACGGTCGGGTGAAAGACTCCCGGGCGCGGGGCAGGACAGCCCGGACGGCCCTGGACGCGGCTGCGGCGTCGATGGCGCGGGGCGCGTCCGGGGTGTGGCTGCGCGCGGGGTCGCGGCTGGGGCTGGCCTGCCGCGGCACGGTGTACCTCCTGGTCGGCTACCTCGCCTTCCGCCTAGCCCTCGCCTCGCACGGGCGATCGGGCGCGCCTGCGAGCAGCGCCGGGGCCGTGCAGGCGGCCGTCGCGCCTGTGTGGGGACGCATCCCGCTGGTGCTGCTCGTCGCCGGACTGGCCGCGTATGCGCTGACTCAGCTGCTGGAGGCCGTATTCCGGGCTGCTCATGCCACTGGCACGATGGGCAGGTGGCGGCAGCGTGTGGTGTCATCGTCGGGGTTCTTGCTGTACTCGGTCTTCTGCCTGAGTACCGTCCGGCTCCTGGCGGGAGCCCCGCCGAAGCAGACGGCCCGGTCCGAGCAGCGGCAGGATACCGGCCTGGCCGCGCACCTGCTGCGGACCGGATGGGGCAAGGCGCTGCTCGTCCTGGCCGGGATCCTGCTCGTGGGGGGCGGCCTGGAGGCGGGACGCCGGGCGGTCCGGCTCAACTTCCGGGAGCGATTTACCGCCGAGCACATGTCCCGGCCGCTGGCCATGATCACCAGGGTCCTGGGCGCGTTCGGCTCCATCGCGCGAGCTGCCGTATTCGTCCTGACCGGTGTCTTCCTGATCAAGGCCGCGGTGCTGTCCAGCGCGGACCAGGCGAAGGGGCTGGACGCGGTCTTCCGTTCGGTGGCCAGCTCCCCATACGGTCCGTGGCTGCTCGCGCTGCTCGCCTCCGGCCTGCTCTGTTACGGCCTTTACTGCCTGGTCGAGGTACGGTACCGCGATCTGACACCAGGGCAATAAGCCAACGCTGCAGAAGCCCGGCCGACCGCTCTGCTGCATGTCGGTGGCAGAGCTGAGGCGAAGGCGCGGCAGCCCCGCCCATGCGCTGGTTATAGGCGGTCAGAAGCTCAACCGGGGGCGCGTGACACCGCGGTCACCGCCACGTGGCACTAGCCCGCAGCTGCCGCGCGGCAGCTGCTGCGGGCGAGCGCGGGCGCTCCCACCCGCGCAGGTCGATGCGCTGGAACAACGCGCCGGATCGACGTAAGCGTGCTGCGGCCGCCGGTCAACGTCAGCGCGCTGTCAGCGCTGTGCCGCTGTTTTCCGTGAATGACCTCATGTCCGTCGCGACAGTTCACTGCTCCGATCTGACGGTGAACACATGCCAGGTGGTAGCCGTCCCCAACAAGGTGATCGTGGCCATGACGAGGATCTTCAGCGCGTACGCGCCGCTGCTGATCAGCCCGATCAGACCGGCGATGAGCGCGATCATGCTGATCACGGTTGTGATCCTCCTGAGGACCTCGGCCGAGTGAGGTCTCGCATACAGGTCACCGGTCGCGTTGACAGCGCAGCCGAAACCAAGGACCAAGATCACGGCGGTCGTGGCCCACGCACTGGAGATCAGCAACAGGCTCGTCCCTGCCAGATATGCTGCGTACGCGATGGTGATCACGACGATGGCGAGGGTCGATACCGCGTCCCTCCAGGTCAGGTCCATTGTCAGCACCTCCCCTCGCCTTGCGATAAAAGGGCCCTGTCAAGTGTGCGCCTCTGGTGGGACGCGCGGGCCCGACGCCCAGAGCTCCGGTGCTCCGGCACCCCGGAGCCCCGGCCTGACGGCAATCGAGGCTCTCCAAAACCGCCGCAGGTGAACCAGGCAAAGAAGCGCCTCTACCTGGTCACCCGGTCTCGACCCGCCGATACCGGCCGCACCTGGCCGGACTGGCGGAGCGAAACCCGAACGCGGAGCACCAAGCGGAGTCGGCCAAGTCACCCGGGAAGCAGGCACCTTCTTCGAGACCGACATCCCCGCGCTGCGCACCTGGCGCTTCGGGCATGAGCAGGCCCGCCGGATCGACAGGCCAACGCTCTACATCGGCGGAAGCGAGAGCGGGCAGTGGTTCGCCGAGGCCTGTGACCTCCTCCTCTCCTGCCTCCCGAAGGCCGAGGACGTCGTGCTGGCCGGGGACCGGCTGCACTTTCGCATTCACTCACCAGCAGCAGGGCGCAGCGGCCATGGCAGAGTTCCTCCGGCGCTATCCCATCACCGAGGGAGCGGTCTGACGCCGCTCCCACGCGCCTCACAAAAGGGGAGCGTTACCGCTGGTCAGCGAGGTCGGCCTGACAGGTTCGGCTTCTGCTCGCTCCCAAATGGAAACCGGCTGACTTCGGCAAACCGAAATTGACTACGCAAACGGGCTACTACGTGCAGCTTAATGGTCGGGGTGGCCGGATTTGAACCGGCGGCCTCTTCGTCCCGAACGAAGCGCGCTGCCAAGCTGCGCCACACCCCGCCGACCGCCTACGGAGTCTAGCTGATTCCCGGAACCAGCGTGAGCAAGGTGGCCTCCGGGCGGCAGGCTAGCCGGACCGGGGCATACGGGGAGGTGCCGAGCCCGGCCGACACGTGCAGGTACGCCCGCCGAGACGCTGCCGGGCCGTCAGCCGGATGCAGGCTCAGGCCGCTGGCCCGGGAGCGGTCGATCCCGCAGTTGGTCACCAGCGTGCCGTAGCCGGGCAGGCAGACCTGGCCGCCATGGGTGTGGCCGGCCAGCAGCAAATCGAAGCCGTCGGCCACGAACCGGTCCATCACCGCCGGCTCTGGCGAGTGCATGACCCCGAGCCGCAGATCGGCGGACGGGTCGGCCGGGCCGGCTACCCGGTCGTAGCGATCCCGGTTGATGTGCGAGTCGTGCACGCCGGCCACCTCGATGTCGAAGTCGCCGACCTTGATCCGGCCGCGCTGGTTGTTCGCGTTCATCCAGCCCGCGCCTTCCAGGCGGGCGCCAAGCTCGCCCCAGGGCAGGTCGGGCACGTGCCGGCGGTGATCGTTGGCGCTGGTCCGCCAGATATAACGGGCCGGGTTCTTCGGCACCGGCGAGTACAGGTCATTGGACCCGTAGACGAAGACGCCGGGGCGGTCGAGGAGCGGGCCGAGCGCCTCCAGCAACGGCGTGACCGCGTGCTTGCTGGCGATCGAGTCGCCGGTGTTCACTACCAGGTCGGGCTCGAGCGCGTCCAGCGTGCGCAGGAACGACAGCAGCCGGTGCCGTCCCGGGGTCAGGTGGGTGTCGGAGATGTGCAAGATCCGCAGCGGCGCCGAGCCGGGCGGCAGCAGCGGAACCTCCAGCTGGCGCAGGGCGAACCAGTTGCGCTCGACGACGGCCGCATAGCCGGTCACCGCGGCCCCCGCGAGGGCGGCGGTGCCGAGCAGGGTTCGTGCGCGCATCCCCATATGGTGCCATGCTCGCGCGACTGGCCCGTCCCGCCAGGACGGAGGCCGGCCGGGGCAGGCAGGATGGACCCATGGCTGAACTCAAGGACCGGCTGCGGGCGGACCTGACCTCTGCGATGAAGGGCCGCGACGAGGTCAGGACCAGGACGCTGCGGATGGCGCTGACCGAGATCTCCAAGGCCGAGGTCTCCGGCGCGACGTCGCGCGAGCTCGACGACGTGGAGATCGAGCGGCTGCTGACCCGCGAGGCCAAGCGGCGCCGCGAGGCGGCTGAGGCCTTCGGCGGGGCCGGCCGGGCGGAACAAGCCGCGGCCGAGGAGGCCGAGGGTGAGATTTTGGCGGAATATCTGCCCAGGCAACTCGACGATGCCGCCCTGGCCGCGCTGGTGGCGGACACCGTCGCCAGTCTCGGTGCCGCTGGGCCCGGCGCGATGGGTCAGGTAATGAAGGCCGTCACCCCGAAGGTGGCGGGCCGGGCCGAGGGCGGCCGGGTCGCTGCCGAGGTACGTCGCCAGCTGTCCGGGGCGGGCTGACCGGCCCGGGTCAGGACAGCGGCGTCAGTGGCGGGGGCGATGGCCGTTCCCGCCGCCGCCACCGCCGCCGTTCCCGCCGCCGCCGTTCCCGCCTTTACCTCCGCCGCCCTTGCCGCCGCCGGTCGGCTTCTTGGGCTTCGGCGGGGCGATCGGTGCCGTGCCCCCGCCCAGCTGGAAGTAGTAGGACGACGGGTAGTGGAACGCCAACGCCTTTCCGAGGTAGGCGTGCAAGAACGAGTACTCCCAGGTCGCTCCGGGCGCATCGTCGCCGAACATCTGGCTGCCGCCGCCCAGGTATCCGCCGGGGAATTGCCGGAACTCGGATCGGTAGCCCAGCATCGCGCCGTAGCCGGTCGGGTTGTTCGGGTTGAACACCGACACGTAGCCCGCCAGGGTCGGGGTGTAGCCGGCGAAGGCTGCGTAGTAGCCGCCATTCGCGGTCCCGGTCTTGGCCGCCGCCGGCCGTCCGATGCCGCGGCCGCCGGCCGTGCCGTTGACGAGCACCCCGCTGAGCACGTAGTTGGCCGCGTCGGCCACCCCGGTCTTCATGACCCGGTGGCAGGCGGCCGACTGGACCGGCAGGTGGTTGCCGTGCAGGTCGGTAATCCTCGTGATCACGATCGGGCGGCAGTAGATCCCGCGGGACGCCACGGTCGCGTAGGCAGCCGCCATCGACATCGGCGAGACGTTGACCGAGCCGAGGGTGAAGGAGGCCAGGTTGTCCGCCGACACCTGATAACTAGCACTGCCTTTCTTGCCATCAGAATGGAGGAGAGAGGTGCCGTCGGCCCGGTGCAAGCCCATGCTAGCGGCGGTCTTGACCACGTTGCACAGCCCGACGTGCTGCTCGAGGTCGATGTAGAACGCGTTAATCGAGGCCGTGGTGCCGAAGTACAGCGGGATGTTGCCGTTCTCGCCGCCGTCGGCGTTCTGCACGACGAACGCCGGGTAGAGGGTCTCGTGCTTGCAGTTGGTGAAGCCGCCGACCGCCATGTTGTTGTGCACGGTGAGGTGGTAGCCGAACTGGTAGCCCTGCTTGAGCGCCGTGATCAGCGTGAACAGCTTGGATGAGGAGCCGGTCTGGACCCCGGCGCCGCCGTCGTACTTGGAGTCGACCGCGTAGTCCACGCTGGTCTGGCCCTTGCCGAAGCCGTATTTACGGTCCTCGGCGATGGCCCGGACGAAGCCGGTGCCCGGCTGCACCATCACCTCGGCGTCGGCGTTGTAACCAGGGTTGTAATACGGCTTGTGGGCCGGCACCACGTAGTTGGCGGCGTTGGTGGCGGCGCGCTGGTCCTTGACGCTGAGCGTCGTCTTAATGGTCAGCCCGCCGACGGTCTGCATCTCCCGGTACGCCTGGGCGTACGCCGGGTTGGTACTCAGCTGGGCCATCACGTAGTCGCAGAAGAACCCGGCGTCCTTGACCCCCGGGTTCGTGCAGCCGGTCTGCTCGGGCACGGTCGAGGGGTGCAGGCCGAGCGGGGAACTGCTGTCCTTGTTGGCCTCGGCCCGGCTGATGTAGCCATGCACGGCCATCGCGTTCAGCACCTCGGCCCGGCGGTTCTTCGCGTTCTGCGGGTTGGCGATCGGGTCGTAATGGGTCGGCGATTCCACCATGCCGGCCAGCAGCGCGGCCTGGGTGGCGGTCAGCTTGGAGGGCGGCACCGAGAAGTAGTACTCGGACGCGACCTTGATGCCGTAGGCCTGGTGATCGAAGTAGGCGACGTTCAGGTACGCGGTCAGCAGCTGCGTCCTGGTCATCGTCTTCTCGACGTTGGCGGCGATCCGCAGCTCCTTGAGCTTGCGGGCCGGGCTGAAGGCGGAGCACGCCTGGGCCGCCTTGGCATTCGGCGCCGTCAGGATGCAGGCGTTCTTCACGTACTGCTGGGCCAGGTCCGAGCCGCCCTGGACCTGGCTGCCCAGGGCCGTGCTGTACAGGGCGCGGAGCGTACCGTGCAGGTCGAACGCGCCGTGGCTCCAGTACCGGTAGTCCTCGATCGCGACGATCGCCTCGCGCATCACCGGCGCGATCTGATCAAAGGTCACCGGGTCGCGGAAGATGTCCCGCGGGTAATAGGTGGCGAGCACGTGGTTCTTGTCGTCCAGGATCACGGTCTTGGACGGGACCTGGCCCAGGCCGGCCACCGGCAGGTTGTTGAACGTCGTCGCCGCATCCTTGACCGCGACGGCGGCGACCCCGACGACGGGCAGGACCACGGCCGCGCTGAGCAGGCCCGCACCGAGCGTGAGGACTACGAGCGTGCCAAGGGCCTTGGGTCCGGCGTGGCGGAGTCGCGTAAGCACCTGAACAGGTTACGCTGCCCGCCGGAGTGGACGTAGGAGGACGTCGAAACGGGGATTATCCGTCGCCGGGGGCCGCGCGCGGGCAGGTTTGTTGCTGTGCGTCTCTACGTGACTACTAAGCGCATCCGTATAGCCCATCAGGACTATGCGGGAAATGGGCATGCCGGGGACTAGCGTTTCCTGGCCGAGTTCCGTAAGTTACTCTTTCGCGACCATCACATGGGGCGTTGGCGGGTCGCCACGTCCCAGGTAACCGCAGCAAAGCGCCACCACGCGTGACGCGTCGCTATGGGCGTGACGATCAGGAGGAGTTGGGCCACATGTGGATCACGGATTGGACCGCGCGCGCCGCGTGCAAGGGAACTGACCCGGACGAGCTCTTCGTCCAGGGCGCGGCGCAGAACCGGGCCAAGCTGATCTGCCGCGGCTGCCCTGTGCGGACCGAGTGCCTCGCGGACGCGCTCGACAACCGCATCGAGTTCGGCGTCTGGGGCGGCATGACCGAGCGCGAGCGCCGTGCCCTGCTCCGCCGCCGGTCCGACGTCACCTCATGGCGGGAGCTGCTGGAGGACGCCAGGGACAAGTACGAGAGCGTCCCGCCCAGCGAGCTGGTCGCCAGCTAGCCACCGCATAACCCCGCCGGCGCCGGGCTCGGCGGGCCAGCCAGCGCAGGTGTCCGCGCTATCGCGGACCTCGTGCTGGCCAGGCGCCCTTACCGGGCGCACCAAACCCGGATTCCGCGGAACTCGGACGCCGGTCAGCCGTTTCGGCCGGCCGGCGTCCGAGATCTGCCGGCCGCTTTCTCTTCTCCCAATGGCGCGTTCTGGGTCACGAGCGCCTCAGCTCGCCGCGAACGCGGTGCCGATCGTCCGCAGGCCGTGCAGGTCATGCACGTCGTCGGGCTGAGCAGGCACCTGGGCCACCGGGACCAGCGGATGGGCCGCGGTGAACCGCCGGGCCAGCCGCCGCTCGGATTCGGCCTGCCGCATCCGCTCCGCATGCAGCCGCAGCGCGGCGATGCCGAGCGCGGCCGGCTCGCTGTCCGGCTGACCCTGCAGGGTTTCCGCGGCGGCGAGGCTGCGGGCGACCGACAGCCGGGCCGCGGGCAGCCGGTGCAACCGGTTCAGCACCAGCCCGGCCAGCGGCATGCCATCGCGCTCGAGGCGTTCGACAAAGTACGACGCTTCCCGCAGCGCGTCGGGTTCTGGCGCGGCGATCACCAGGAACGCCGTGCCCGGCATTCGCAGCAGCCGGTAGGTGTACTCGGCCCGTTCCCGGAACCCGCCGAACATGGTGTCCATGGCCGACACGAATGTCTGCACGTCACGGAGCAGCTGGCTGCCGATGATCTTGGTGACCACGCCCGTGACCAGGCCGAAACCGGCGTTCAGCAGGCGCAGCCCGGTCCGCCCGCCGACCTTGGCCGGAGCCACCAGCAGGCGCAGCAGGCGGCCGTCCAGGAACCGGCCGAGACGCTGGGGCGCGTCCAGGAAGTCCAGCGCCGACCGGCTCGGCGGGGTGTCCACCACGATCAGGTCCCACTCGTCGGCCCGGCGGAGCTGGCCGAGCTTCTCCATCGCCATGTACTCCTGGGTGCCGGCGAAGCTGGACGACAGGGACTGGTAGAAGGGATTCGCGAGGATCTGGGCCGCCCGGTCGGGGTCGGCGTGCGATTCGACGATCTCGTCGAATGTCCGCTTCATGTCGAGCATCATCGCGTGCAGGCTGCCCTCGCCGGCCTTGATCCCGGTGACCAGCCGCGGGATGTTGTCCAGCGAAGTCAGCCCCATGGACTGGGCCAGCCGCCGGGCCGGATCGACGGTGAGCACGACGACATGGCGGCCGCGCTCTGCCGCCCGCAGCCCGACCGCGGCCGCGATCGTGGTCTTGCCCACCCCGCCCGAGCCGCAGCAGACGATAATCCTGGTCCGCCGGTCATCGATCAGCCGGTCAACTTCGAGTACCGACGGCGTGGCGTTGCCGGGACTCACTACGCGGCCCCCTGGTCGCGGAGCGCTTCGGCCAGCTTGTACAGCGCGGCCAGGTCGATGCCGTCGCTGGTCACCGGCAGTTCGTAGCACGGCTGGCCGGCCTGGTCGAGCAGGCGGCGCTGGGCCCGCTGGGTCCTGGCCGTCCTCGCCTCGTCGGCCAGCTCGTCGGCCAGGTCGGCCGCGAGGGCTCCGTCGTCGCCCAGGCCCGCGGCCTTGAGCGCGATCTCCAGCGCGTCGGTGTCCCTGGTCTTACTGCCGAGCGTGGCCTTGGCGGCCGGCGCGGGGGCGCCCAGCTCCGTCTCGCGCATCATATTCACGAAGATGCCGCCTGCCTGCATACCGCCCTTGCCGGTTCCGCGCAGCTCCGCGATCCCGTCCAGGGTCTCCTGCACCGGCATCTCCTCGAGTAGCGTGACGAAGTGCACGGCCGTCTGCGGTGAGCGGATGACGTTCAGCACCGTGTCCGCGTGCCCGCGGATCGGCCCGACCTTGGCCAAACCGGAGACCTCCGAGCTGACGTTCAGGAACCGGCTTATCCGCCCGGTCGGCGGGGCGTCCATCACCACCGCCCCGTACACCGGGCGGCCGCCCGACTTGCGCCGCACGGCCTCGGCCGCCTTGCCGGTCAGCAGCACGTCAGAGAGCCCGGGAGCGATCGTGGTGGCGAAGTCGACCACGCCAAGCTTGGTCATAGCCCGGCCGGCCTGCTTGAGGTTATAGAACATCTCCAGGTACTCGATGAGCGCTGACTGCGGATCGACGGCCAGGGCGAACAGGTCCCCGCCCGGCCGGCCGCGGTCGGCCGGAGCCACGGCCACCCGGCGCTCCTCATACGGCAGCGGCGGGACGTCGAAAAGCTGGGCGATGCCCTGGCGGCCCTCGACCTCCATGAGCAGCACCGGCTTGCCGTTGGACGCGAGGGCCAGGGCGAGGGCCGCGGCCACTGTGGTCTTGCCGGTGCCCCCCTTTCCGGTGACCACGTGCAGCCGCACGCCATCCCAGTCGGTATCCCGCACGCTCACCTGCACGAGGCTATCCGCGGTCACGGCGCGGCCGTACCGTGGCCGGGCCGTCATCGCGGCGTTAGCGTTGTGCCGCGGGCGGTAGCTAGGCTGGGCACTGGAGCGCGGATAAATCCGCGCACCGGACGGCAACTTGGTGAGAAGGTGTCGGCGATGGATGCTCTGCTGGGGATCGTCGCGTTTGTGGCCGCGGGCGGGCTGGTCATGCTCGGGCGCAGCGTGAAGCAGGTGCAGCAGTACGAAGAAGGCATTGTGTTCCGGTTCGGGCGGGTACTGCCCCACCCCAGGCAGCCGGGGCTGACTTTCATCCGGCCGCTCGGTGACAAGATCCAGAAGGTCAACAAGCAGATCATCGCCATGGCCGTGCCCGCCCAGGAGGGCATCACCATGGACAACGTGAGCGTGCGGGTCGATGCCGTGGTCTATTTCCGGGTCGTTGACCCGATTAAGGCCACCATCAACGTGCAGAACTACATGTACGCCGTCTCCCAGCAGGCGCAGACCTCGCTGCGCTCGATCATCGGCCAGACGGAACTGCAGCAGCTGCTGGCCGAGCGCGATTCGGTGAACCGCCAGCTCCGGGTGATCATCGACGAGCCCACTGAGGGCCCGTGGGGGGTCAAGGTGGAGAGGGTCGAGATTAAGGACGTCTCCCTGCCCGAGGGCATGAAGAGGTCGATGGCCAGGCAGGCCGAGGCCGAGCGCGAGCGGCGGGCCAGGATCATCACCGCCGATGGCGAGTACCAGGCGTCGAAGCGGCTCGCCGCCGCGGCCAACGTGATGGCCCGCGACCCGGCGGCGCTGCAGCTCCGGCTGCTGCAGACCGTGGTCGAAGTGGCCGCGGAGAAGAACAGCACGCTGGTCATGCCGATCCCGGTCGAGCTGCTCCGCTTCTTCGACCGCGGTTCTGGCCAGCTCTCCCAGTACGCGGGCGAGATGCCCGAGGACACCGGGGACGCCGAGGTGGCGGCGGCCGAGGCGGCGCTCGAGCATAAGCCGCTGCCGTCCGAGACCGCGGCGATCGGGGTGGACGAGACGCTGGCGATCCCGCCGGTCGAGCCGATCCCCGTGTCGCCGGTGGCCGCCGCGGCCGTCCCTGACCCGGTGATCCCCGAACCGGATATCCCGGAACTGAGGGTCGCCGCCGCCGGGGCCGACGCGGCCGACGTCGCGAACGCGAACGGCGGCCCGGCTCCGGCGGCCAGGATGCCGGGCAAGGGCGGCGACGAGAACCCCCGCAACGGCGAGCCCCCGAAGCACTAGCCGCGCGGGGGCCGGCGAGCACCGGGCCGCCGGGCGGCTAAGGTTACGGCCATGCAGAAGTGGGAGTACGCGACCGTTCCCTTGCTGGTGCACGCGACCAAGCAGATCCTCGACAACTGGGGCGACGACGGCTGGGAGCTGGTCGCTGTCGTGCCGGGCCCGAACGCCGAGCAGCTGGTCGCCTACCTGAAGCGGCCCAGGCAGTGACGGTGGGCGCGGATCAGTCGCCGGAACAACGGCTGGCCGCGCTCGGGCTGACCCTGCCGGCCGTCACCGCCCCGCTGGCGGCGTACGTGCCCGCGGTCAGGTCGGGCAACCTGGTCTACACCGCCGGGCAGCTGCCCGTCGCCGAGGGCCAGCTGCTCGCTGCGGGCAAGGTCGGCGATCAGGTAAGTGCCACCCAGGCGGCCGCGCTGGCCAGGACCTGCGCGCTGAACGCGCTCGCGGCCGCGGTCTCGGTCGCCGGGAGCCTGTCGGCGATCCGGCGGATCGTGAAGGTGACCGGGTTCGTGGCCAGCGCGCCCGGCTTTACCGGCCAGCCCCAGGTCATCAACGGGGCCAGCGAGCTGCTGCTCGAGGTATTCGGCGATGCGGGCCGGCACGCGCGCAGCGCGGTGGGCACGGCGGTGCTGCCGCTCGACGCTCCGGTCGAGGTGGAGTTGATCGCCGAGGTCAGCGACTGAGCCCAGGCGGGCGCGGTGCTAGCAACCACAGTGCGAGAGTCGGTCAGGCAGTGAAGTCGGTCAGCCAGTGAGCCAGGTCAGGATTCCCGAGCAGATGGCCGAGTCGGCCCGGGCCGTGATCGAGGGCAAGATACCCCCGGCCACGCCGCGGGACGCGGCGACCGTGATGCTGTTGCGCCCGGCGGCCGGGCAGCCGGCCGCGGGGACCGGCACCGGGTACGGCTTCGAGGTCTACATGCTGCGCCGCCAGCCGTCGATGGCATTCGCGCCGGGCGCGTACGTTTTCCCCGGCGGCTCGGTCGACCAGCGCGATGCCGACGAGGAGGTCGCCTGGGCCGGGCCGGAGCCCGATCACTGGGGCCGGGTCTTCGACGCGCCACCCGAGCTGGCCAGGGCGCTGGTGTGCGCCGCGGTCAGGGAGACGTTCGAGGAGTCCGGCGTGCTGCTGGCCGGGCCGTCGGCCGGCACCGTGGTCGATGACACGACCGGGGCGGACTGGGAAACGGACCGGCAGGCCTTGCTGGACCGGTCCCTGTCCCTCGCCGAGCTGCTGGTCAGGCGCGGCCTGATCCTCCGGGCCGACCTGCTGCGGCCGTGGTCACGGTGGATCACCCCGGCGGTCGAACGGCGCCGGTTCGACGCCAGGTTCTTCGCCGCCGCGCTGCCGGCCGGCCAGCGCACCAGGGACGTGGGCGGCGAGGCGGCCGCGGTGCAGTGGATCGCCCCGGCCGCTGCGCTGGACGCCGGCCGGGCCGGGGAGATCCAGCTCTGGCTGCCGACTGCGATGACGCTGGCCGAACTGGCCGAGCACGCCGATACCGGCGCCGCCCTGGCGGCGCAGCGGGAGGTCAGGCCGCTGCTGCCCGAGGTCGTCGTCGACCGGGGCACAACCTGGCTCAAGGTGCCGGGCGACCGCGAGTACCCGCTGTGACCGGTGGCCCCGCCGCGCCGGGAGCCGGGCCGGCCATCGACGGCGGCGGCACGACCCGGGCCCGGTGCGTGCTGGCCCCGAACCCGGGCCTGATGACGCTCGACGGCACCAATACCTGGCTGATCAGCGAGCCGGGGTCGGCAGCGGTCACGGTCGTGGACCCTGGCCCGGACGATGACACGCACGTGCGGCGGGTAGTCGCCCAGGCGGAGCGCGCGGGCCAGCGGATCGTCTCGATCGTGCTCACGCACGGGCATGACGACCACTCGGGCGGAGCCAGGAAGCTGGCCGGGCTGACCGGCGCCGGCGTGCGGGCCGTCGACCTCGCGCACCGGCTCGGCGACGAGGGCTTGCCGGCCGGGGCGGTGCTCTCGGCCAGCGGGTGCGAGATCGAGGTCGTGGCCACCCCCGGGCACACGGCCGACTCGGTCAGCCTGTACCTGCGGGCCGACGGCGCCGTCCTGACCGGAGACACCGTGCTGGGCCGCGGCACCACGGTGATCGCGGACGACGGCCGCCTGGCCGACTACCTCGCCTCGCTCGACCGGCTGCGGGCGCTGGCCGGCGATTGGCAGCTGACCGCCTTGCTGCCCGGTCACGGCCCGATGCTCGACCGCCCGCAGGCGGTGATCGATTTCTATATCGCCCACCGGGCCGAGCGCCTGGCCGAGATCAGGGCCGCGCTCGCCGCCGGGGACCGGACCGGCCCGCAGATCGTGGCCAGGGTCTACGCCGACGTCGACCGGGCGCTGTGGCCGTTCGCCGAGATCTCCGTCCGGGCCCAGCTCGCCTACCTGGACGGCCGCGGTGAGCTGCCGCCCGGCACGAGCGAGCCGAGCTAGCCGCCGAGCGTCCCTAACCTGGCCCGGCGCTTCAGCCGGTCCGGATCGATCAGCAGCACCGACTTGGCTGACAGCTGGATCCAGCCCCTGGTGGCGAAGTCGGCCAGCGCCTTGTTGACGGTCTCCCTGGACGCCCCGACGAGCTGGGCCAGTTCTTCCTGGGTGAGGTCGTGGTTGACCTGGACGCCGTCCTCGCCGGGAACCCCGAACTTGCCGGCCAGTTCAAGCAGCGCCTTGGCGACCCGGCCCGGCACGTCGGTGAAGATCAGGTTGGTGTTCGTCTCGGTGACCCGGCGCAGGCGCTGGGCCAGGGTCTTGAGCAGCAGCAGGCTGACCGCCGGGCGGGTCGTGAGCACCTGGCGCAGGTCGTCGTGGTCGATCTCGGCGAGCCTGGCGTCGGTCACCGCGACCGCGGTCGAGGTGCGGTAGGTCGGGTCGAACATGGCGAGCTCGCCGAACATGTCCCCCGGGCCGTGCACGCTGACCAGGCTCTCCCGCCCGTCCGGCGCGGTCCTGGTGAGCTTGATCTTGCCGCTGATCACCAGGTACAGGCAGTCACCGAGGTCGCCTTCGGCGAATAGCCGGTCGCCCCGCGGCAACAGCACGACGTGGGTATACGGCCGGAACGTCGCCGCGTCCTCGTCGCTGAGCTCGCGCAGCAGCGGGCTGCCGGCCAGGAAATGGGCATCCTCGTCGGTGAACTCGACCTGCTCGAGCCGGGCAGGCTGCTCGCCGGTCTCAGCCACCGCGACCTCCCTGGCTCCTCCGGGCCGCCCGGCCGGCCTGGCCGCGGTCAGCCGGCATGACTCTCTCCCGCGGTACCTTCCGCCTCGGCGAGCCGCTTGCGGCACGATTCGATCTCGTCGTCCGCGTACTCGCGGCCGACCCACCGCGCCGCCTCAATTTCCTTGCCCGGCTCGAGCGCCTTGTAGACCTCGAAGAAGTGCTGGATCTCCAGGCGGTCGAACTCCGATACGTCGGTGATGTCGCGAAAGTGCGCCATGCGCGGATCGGTGGCGGCTACACAGAGCACCTTGTCGTCGCCGCCCTTCTCGTCCCGCATGCGGAACATGCCGATCGCGCGGCACCGGATCAGGCATCCGGGGAACGTGGGCTCGTCGAGCAGGACCAGCGCGTCCAGGGGGTCGCCGTCGTCGGCCAGGGTGTGCTCGACGAAGCCGTAATCGGCGGGATACCTGGTCGAGGTGAACAGCATCCGGTCGAGCCGGATCCGCCCGGTCTCGTGGTCCATCTCGTACTTGTTGCGCTGGCCCTTCGGGATCTCGATGACGACATCGAACTCCACGTCTTGGTCTCCTGCCCGGTGCCTGATTGCTCGTTGCCTGGGTGTGTACCCCTGATGTGATGTATACCCTCGGTGACAGCGCCTGTCGAAGGGGCCCGGCAGCAGGCGAGGGGAGCAGACGGTGAACCGGCTGGCGCGGATGATGGCGCTGACGCTGGCCCTGCTCTGCCTGTTCACGATCGCCGCGGGTGCCGCCGTCGCCCGGTTGCTGCCTCAGCGGCTCGCCTGGTTCGAGCAGCCGCAGGTCACCGGGGCAGCGGCGGCCAGATCGGGCGCGGCCCTGGCC
>JBPCKO010000020.1:0-10218 GCA_051004215.1 Streptosporangiaceae bacterium
AGCCGGAGGCGGGCGACCCGACGGCAGCAAACCCGGCGGCGGCCGAGCTAGCCGCCGGAGGGCCAGCACCCGGCCAGCCGGCAGCTCAAGAGCCAGCGCAGCCAGCACCCTGGCAGCCGGCAGCTCAAGAACCGACCCCGGCGCGGTCAGCGGCACCTGGGCGGGCCTTTGAGCAGCAGGTATCGGCCCTAGCGGCCGCCCCCGCTCCCGCTCCCGCGCCCGCCGCCGAACTGGACGGGCTGCCTGTCCGGGTCAGGCAGGCCAGCCTGGCGCCTCAGCTCCGCCAGCATGCCGCGGTAGCCGCGGAGGCCTCGGTGCCGGTCGGCGCACCGTCTCCCGACGCGGCCGGGAACACGATGGCGGCATTGCAGCTTGGCTGGCGGCGCGGCCGGTCCGCCCCCGCCCCCGCCCCCGCCGACGAACCCGGCGCGTCCGACGGCAAGCCAGCCGCGTCCGACGCCGAACCAGGTCCGTCCGACGGCGGCCCAGGCGGCGAGACCGGCCCGGCCGGCCAGAACGAACGCGCGGACCAGGATGCGCAGCGTCCGGGCGAGCGGGCGCAGGAAGCCGCAGACGAAGGAGGAGCTCCATGAACACCACCGGCAGTCTGGACTGGCTGCTGGACGACCTGGTCAGCCGGGTCGCCCAGATAGACAAGGCGGTCATCTTGTCCAGGGACGGCCTGGCCATCGGTGCCTCGGCGGACCTGAGCCGCGACGACGCCGAGCACCTGGCGGCCGTGGCGGCAGGCTTCCAGAGCCTAGCCCGCGGCTTCGGCCAGCACTTCAGCTGCGGCAGTCCGATGCAGACGATCGTCGAGCTGGAGTCGGCGTTCCTGTTCGTCACCGCCGCAGGCGAAGGCAGCTGCCTGGCGGTGCTGGCGACCGCCGGCGCGGACGCGGGGCTGATCGCCTACGAGATGGCGGTCCTGGTCAAACGAGTCGGCCAGCACCTGGGCGTGCGGCCCCGGCCAGCGCAGGTTAGCTCGTAGGTGCCGCATGACCAGCGCCAACCCGGGACGAGGACTGCTGCGCGCCGACCGCGAGCGGGTCGTCCGGCCGTACGCGCTGACGGCCGGCCGCACCAGGCCGACGGGCGAGAACATCGACGTCGTCGCCCTCGTGTCGGTGGTCAGGGCCGTCCCGGCGGCCGGCGCAGGAAAAGAGGAGGTGTCCGAGCTTGGACCTGAGCACGTCCGCCTGCTACGGTTCTGCCGCTCCCGTCCGTCTGTTGCCGATCTCGCGGGCGAGATTGATCTTCCGCTCGGCGTGGTTCGCATCCTCCTCGCCGACTTGCGGGAACGGGGACTAGTGAGGATCTATCCGCCCGTCTCTGCCGGGCTAGCCGACGTGAGCATCCTGAAGGAGGTCGCCGATGCCCTACGCAGAATCTGAGCCGGCCGGCGGCCGCTCCCCGGTGCCCGTCGCGATCAAGATCCTGGTCGCGGGCGGCTTCGGCGTCGGCAAGACCACGCTGGTCAGCGCGGTCAGCGAGGTCAGGCCGCTGCGCACGGAAGAGGACATGAGCGAGCCAAGCTCGCTGGTCGATCAGCTCGACGGCGTCGAGCGCAAGACGACGACGACCGTCGCGATGGACTTCGGCCGGATCTCCATCAGCGAGGACTTGGTCGTTTACCTGTTCGGAACGCCAGGCCAGAAGCGATTCTGGTTTATGTGGGACGAGCTCGCCTACGGCGCACTCGGCGCGATTGTCATGGCCGACACCAGGCGGCTGGCCGACTGCTTCCCGTCCATCGACTACTTCGAGCGGAACGGCATGCCGTTCGTGGTTGCCGTCAACTGCTTCGACGAGGCCCGCCGGTATCCGTCGGAGACCATGCGGTCGGCACTGAATCTCACCGATGATGTGCCGCTGCTGCTCTGCGATGCCCGGCAGCGCATCTCGAGCCGGGACGTCCTGGTCGCGCTGGTCGAGCACGCGGTGGCCCGGCTCAGCAACGGCCACCAGGTCACGCCCGCCAGATAAGCACCAGGCCCCGGTCGTCGGTGACCCCCGAGCTGTCCTGCATGGCCAGCATCAGCCGGGCCGCGCCGCCGGAGAACCCGCCGGTCACCAGCTGATCCGCCTCCCCGAGCAGCCGGTCGATGCCCACGTCGATGTCACGCCCCGGGACCTCCACGAGCCCGTCGGTGTACAGCATGAGCGCGTCCCCTGGCCGCAAGATGCCGTGCTCGGCTCCTCCGCGCAGGTCCGGCACGACGCCGAGGACGATGCCGCGCGCCTGGGCCAGCCGCCAGCGACCGCTGCCGCTTTCGAAGTGCGCGGCCGGCAGGTGCCCGGCCGAGTTGATCACGTAGCTGCCGGTCGCCAGGTCCAGCGCCAGGTGTACCGCGGTGACGAACCCCTCTGACGGCTCCGACCGGCGCAGATAGGCGTTGCAGGCGGTCAGGAACTCCGACGCGGGTACCGACCCGAGCAGGCCGCCGAAGGCGCCGGACAGCAGCAGGGCCCGCGTCCCCGCGTCGATCCCCTTGCCCGACACGTCGACGACGGCGACCTCGAGGGTCTTGCCGTCGCAGGTCGAGACCACGAAATCGCCGCCGAAGGACGCGCCGCCGGCCGGGCGCAGGATCGAGTCGCAGCCCCACCCCTCGGGCAAGGCCGGCAGCGCGCTTTGCGCCCTGATCCGGTCCCGCAGTTCGACCAGCATCCGGTCACCGCGCATCCCGAGCAGGCCCAGCTTGGCCCGCACCCTGGCCAGCAGGAAGGCGTAGACCGCGGTGATGCAGATCGTCGCGATGATGCCCAGCCCGGTCCGCTCATCCTTCTGGGTGGCGTCGTAGCCGAGCATCGCCGCCACGATGGCGAACAAGATCACCAGCGCTCGCGGCCAGAGCAGCAGGCCGCCGGCCAGGATCGGCAAGATCATCAGTACCGGGGAGAACCAGGTCTCGGGCAGCCGGGCCGCGCCGATGCCGATGCCGACCACGGCCAGGGCGAGGATGAACGCCACCCGCCGGTTCCGCGTGATGAACTGCCGCCTGACCAGACCGCGGAACGACAGCCCAGCGGACTGGATCCTCGACCAGGGCCGTGGCCCGGAACTTCCAACCATGATGGCGAAACTGTACCGGTTCCCGCGCCCCGGGCCAGGGCCCCGGGCGCCCGGCCGCCGGCCATAAAGGAGTGGCACGACCGGCTCGGGTGGGGTACGAAGGCGACCATGGACGCTCCCTATCCCATCCGCCCGGTCGACGATTCTGCCCTCGCGGCCTTCGGCCGGGTGCCTGACCACGCCTTCAACTCGAACTGGCCGCCCGAGGAAATGCTGCGTCTCGACCGGATCGTCGTTGAGCCGGAGCGGACGCTGGTGGCTTTCGACGGTGACCAGATGGTCGGCACCACGCTGGCGTATTCGTTCGGCCTGACGGTGCCCGGCGGCGACCTCGTCCCGGCCGCCGGGATCAGCGGGGTCAGCGTGCTGCCGACCTATCGCCGCCGCGGCATCCTGTCCTCGCTCATGCGCCGGCAGCTCGCCGATATCGCGGCCGGCAACGAGCCGCTGGCCGCGCTGTTCGCCTCCGAGGCAGGCATCTACGGGCGGTTCGGCTACGGTTCCGCGGCGGATCAGTACCAGTTCTCCTTCCGCCGTGGCGACGGCCGGCTCCGGCCCGTACCCGGCGAAGCGGACACGGCGCCCCGGCTCCGTCTCGCCGAGCCGGCCGAATCGCTGACCGACATCAGGGCCGTCTACGACGCGGTCCGCCCGGGGCGTCCTGGCATGCTGGCCAGGAGCGACAGCTGGTGGCAGGTACATGTCGAAGACCCCGAGTTCATGCGCGAGGGCAGCAGCCCGCTGCGATGCGTGATCGCCGATGGCGACGCGGGCCCCCGCGGGTACGCGCTGTACTCCGTCAAGCCGGACTGGAGCCGGGACGGCATGCCCGATAACGCGCTCACGGTTCGCGATCTGCTGTGGACCGACCCGGTGGCCTGCGCGACGCTATGGGCTGACCTGCTGTCCAGAGACCTGGTCACCGAGGTACGGGCCCGGATGCGGCCCGTCGATGACCCGATCCAGCATTTGCTCGCCGACCCGCGGCGGGCCCGGGTCCAGGTGTCCGACGGCCTCTGGGTCCGGATCGTCGACCTCCCGGCGGCGCTGCGCCTGCGGCAGTACGCCGCCGCCGTCGACATCGTGCTCGGGGTGACCGACCCGCTCGTCCCGGCCAACCAGGGCCGCTGGCACCTGACCGCGGGCGCCCCCGGCGACGGCGGCAAGCCCGAATGCGAGCCGACCACGGCCAGGGCCGATCTCGCCCTGCCGGTTTCGGTGCTCGCCTCCGCCTACCTCGGCGGCGGCCGCCTGTCCGGTCTCGCCCAGGCCGGCCAGATCACCGAGCACCGGCCAGGCGCGGCCGCCGCGCTGACCGCGGCCATGCACGCCGATCCCGCCCCCTGGTGCCCGACCATGTTCTGACCGGCCCGGGTCGGGTTCAGAAGAGCAGCGCCTTGACCTCAAGGAACTCCTCGAGGCCATGCACGCCCAGCTCGCGGCCGTAGCCGGACTGGCCGAAACCGCCGAACGGTGCCGCGACGTTGAACGCCCCGCCGTTGATCTCGACCTGGCCGGCCCGCAGTTGCCTGGCCACCCGCACCGCGTGTTCCTGATCGGCCGACCACACCGCGGCGGCGAGCCCGTAGGGCGTGCTGTTGGCGATCCGCACCGCCTCGTCCTCGGTTTCGTACCGCAGCACGCACAGCACCGGTCCGAAGATCTCCTCGCGGGCGATCGCCATTTCCGGGGTCACGTCGGCGAACACCGTCGGCCTGACGTAGCTGCCCGCCTCCAGGCCCGGCAGCGGCTCCGGGCCGCCGGCCGCGACCGTCGCGCCTTCGGCGATGCCGCGCTCGATGTAGCCGACCACCCGGTCGCGCTGGGCCGCCGAGGCCAGCGGGCCGATCCTGACCCCTTCGGCCGACGGCTCGCCGACCGTGTACTTCGCCGCGTTCGCGGCCGCCAGGCCGACCGCCTCGGCGTAATGGTCGGCGGGCACGAGCATCCTGGTCAGCGCGTTGCAGGTCTGCCCGCCGTTCACGAACGCCCTGGCCACGCCCACCTTCACCGCCATCGCCAGGTCGGCGCCGGGCAGGATCACGTTCGCCGACTTGCCCCCCAGCTCGAGCGTGACCCGCTTCACCGTCGCCGCCGCGACCTCGGCGACCCGGCGGCCCGCGGCGACGGATCCGGTGAACGAGACCACGTCGATGTCGTGATGGGCCGCGATCGCCTCGCCAGTGACCTTGCCGGTGCCGCTGACCAGGTTAAAGACGCCCGCCGGCAGCCCTGAGTCGTGGAAGATAGCAGCGAGTTCGTACGCGGCCAGCGGCGCGACCTCGCTGGGCTTGAGCACGACCGTGCACCCGGCGGCGAGCGCCGCGGCCACCTTGGCCACGATCTGGTGCAGCGGGTAATTCCACGGCGTGATGGCGCCGACGACCCCGGCTGGCTCGCGGACGACCAGCGCATTGCCGGTCCGCTGGCCGCCGAAGTCGTAGCCGGCCAGCAGCTCGGTGTAACTGGCCAGCACGGCCAGCGGCGTGCCGACCTGAACCGTGCGCGCGAACGGCAGCGGCGACCCCGTATCCGCGCTGATCGTCGCGGCGACCGCCTCGGCCCGCTGTTCCAGTAGCTGCCTGGCCGCGTCGAGGCGCTCAGCCCGCTCGGCCGCCGGCGTCATGCTCCAGCCGCCGAAGGCCGCGCCGGCCGCCTGCACGGCCGCGTCGACGTCGGCCGGGTGGCCGGCCGGGACCCAGTCGATCACCGACTGGTCGGCGGGGTTGACGACGTCGATGCCGCCGGGGTCGGCGGAGGGCGTCCATATGCCGTTGATGTAGTTGCTGCGCATGGCTTGCATTCTCGCGTACGCACGCTAGCCCCGTGGCCGGCGGCGCGGCCGCGAGCATATGCCTGGTGGGGAAGGCCCAAGCACAGCCCCGGCCCTGAGGCTCGCCCGGGTGGCCGGCGAAACCTGGTCCGTTGCCCGCTCCGCACCCGCCGGCCCCATTACCTCCGGGCGCGTGCTCGTTTCGCCGTTAAATTGACGAGCAACCGAATGCCCGATTGGCGAGCCGCCTTTCTGTGACCCGGCCCGGGCCAGCGATAACACGCGTAAGTCGGGGCGGTATTTCATTTCATGGTATAGCCCCGCTGCTTATGTGATGGACTCCGGATAACGAACTCAGGCCCTGCGGGCTAAGCGATGGGAGGACGTCCGTGCACCGCGTGCTGCGCCTCCTCATCACGACCGGCATCGCGGCCGACGGGCTGGGCCTGGTCGTCGGCCTGACCGCGTTAGTGGTCACGATCGGCGCCCAGCCTGGTCCCGGCCAGCCGGTCACGATGCCTGACGCCATCGGCCCGTTCGCCAGCCAGGGCGGGGGGCACCCGCCGGTGTCACCCAGCGGGCGGCACAAGGGTCTCCCGCTCAGGACCGTCCGCGTCTACCGGGGCACCGGCGGCGGCGAGCGCGGGCCGTTCCGGATCGGCCCGCCCGGTACCTGGGGCATGTCCTGGGCCTACCGCTGCGGCGCGGACTACGATGGCCAGTTCATCGCGACCGGGCACTCCCCGGTCAGCGGCAACGACCTCGCCGTCACCCAGTCGGGGCCGGCCGGCCGCGGCATCACCTGGGCCAGCAGCGATCCCGGGCGCCACCGGCTGACCGTGACCTCGCCGTGCACGTGGGTGATCAGGGTGGTGCTGGCGCCCGCGCGCAGCTAACGGGCCCCGCGGGTTCCCGTCCGCGACCGCGGCCCCCGTGCGCGGCCCCGGGACGGGAACCCGGCCAGCCCGGCCTGGCCGCTGGCCAGGCTGGGCTAGTCGAAGATCGGCGGGTCGGTGCGGCTGCGCTTGAGCTCGTAAAAGCCCGGCGTCCGGAGGCAGGCCAGCACGCCGTCCCAGAGCTTGCCCGCCACTTCGCCGCGCGGAATCGGCGTCACCACCGGGCCGAAGATAGAAGCGCCCTCGACCGAGATGATCGGGGTGCCGACTTCGAGGCCGACGCGCTCGATGCCGTCGGTGTGCGAGGCGCGGACCGCCTCGTCATACTCGGCGGAGTCCATCGCGTCGGCCAGGTCCGCGGGCAGGCCCGCGTCGGCCAGGGCCGCCTCGATGGTCTCCCGGTTCCGCTCGGCCTTGGCGTTGTGGAACCTCGTGCCGATGGCCGTGTACAGCGGCAGCACCGCGTCCGAGCCGAACTTCTGCTCCGCCGCGACGCATACCCGGACCGGGCCCCAGGCCTTGGCCAGGCCGGCCCTGTACTCCTCGGACAGGTCATCCCGGTTCTCGTTCAGCACCGCCAGGCTCATCACGTGCCAGCGCGGGTCGACCGGGCGGACCGTGGCGACCTCCAGCATCCAGCGCGAGGTGATCCATGCCCACGGGCACAGCGGGTCGAACCAGAAATCCACCGGCACCGGCGGTTGCTCCGTCACGGCATCTCCTTCGCGCCTGGCGTTCCGAAATCCGCCCCCGGCTGCTCACAACCGGCAAGACCGGCCGGGCATTCCGTTGCTGGCCGTGAAATCATGCCTGTCGACGCCGGGACACCGAAGCGGCACCGAAGCGGCACCGAAGCAGAGGGGAATCCAAGTGACGAGCAATCTGACCCGCGACGAGGCGGGCGAGCGCGCGCGGCTGCTGCGAACGGAGTCCTACCAGGTCGAACTGGACCTGACCGGCGGCGAATCGGTCTTCGGTTCGCTGACCACGATCAGGTTCGGCTGCACCAGGCCCGGCGAGTCCACCTTCGCTGACCTGACCGCGCCGGAAGTCAGCTCCATCGTCCTGAACGCGACCGCGCTGCCGCTGTCCGCGTTCGACGGCGACCGCATCGAGCTGCCCGGCCTGGCCGAGGACAACGAGCTGACCGTCCGGGCCCGGTGCGCCTACTCGCGCAGCGGGGAAGGACTGCACCGGTTCACCGACCCGGCCGACAAGGGCGTGTATCTCTACTCCGACCTGGAGACGTTCGACGCGCACCGGATCTACGCCTGCTTCGACCAGCCCGACCTGAAGGCGGCATTCGAGTTCACCGTGCTCTGCCCGGACACCTGGCAGGCGATCTCGAACATGGCCCCGGACGAGGCCGGGAACCCGGCCGGGCCCGGCGTGCAGCGTTGGCACTTCCCGCCCACGCGGGCGATGTCCACGTACATCACGCACATCTCCGCGGGTCCTTACGCGGTCGTGCGCAGCGAGCATGACGGGATCCCGCTCGGTATCTACTGCCGGCAGTCACTGGCCGGCTACCTCGACGCCGACGAGATGTTCCGGGTGACGGCTCAAGGGTTTGATTTCTTTCACGCCACCTTCGGCGTGCGGTACCCGTTCGGCAAGTACGACCAGATCTTCGTGCCCGAGTACAAGGCCGGCGCAATGGAGAACGCGGGCGCGGTGACTTTCCTGGAGGATTACATCTTCCGGTCCAGAGTCACCGACACCCGGCACGAGGTGCGGGCCGAGACCATCCTGCACGAGATGGCGCACATGTGGTTCGGCGACCTGGTCACCATGAAGTGGTGGGATGACCTGTGGCTGAACGAGTCGTTCGCCACCTGGGCGAGCCTGATCGCGCAGAGCGAGGCGACCCGATGGCCGGACGCCTGGACCACGTTCTGCCAGGCCTGGAAGGCGTGGGCGTACCGGCAGGACCAGCTCCCCTCGACCCACCCGATCGCCGCCGACATCGTCGACATCGACGCCGTGGAGGTGAACTTCGACGGCATCACCTACGCCAAGGGCGCGTCCGTCCTCAAGCAGCTGGTGGCCTATGTCGGGCGGGAGAACTTCCTGGCCGGCGTCCGCGCGTACTTCGGCCGGCATGCGTGGCGGAACGCCTCGCTCGCCGATCTGCTCGATGCGCTCGAGCAGGCATCGGGCCGGGACCTGGCCGGATGGTCCAAGGACTGGCTGGAAACGGCGGGCGTGAACACGCTGCGGCCGGCCTTCGAGATTGACGCCGAGGGCCGGTTCTCGAGCTTCGCGGTCGTGCAGAGCGCCCCGGCCTCACACCCGGTGCTGCGCCCGCACCGGATCGCCGTCGGGCTGTATGACCGCGGTCCGGGCGGCCTGGCCCGGCGGGGCCGGGTCGAGCTGGACGTGACCGGCGAACGCACGGCAATACCCGAGCTAGCCGGGGAGCAGGTTCCCGATCTGGTCCTGGTCAACGACGACGACCTGACGTTCGCCAAGATCCGGCTGGACGACCGGTCGCTGAGCACGCTCATCGGCTCGATCGGCACGTTCTCCGAGTCGCTGCCGACCGCGCTGTGCTGGGCCGCCGCCTGGGACATGACCAGGGACGCCGAGCTGGCCGCGCGCGATTACGTCGCCCTCGCGCTGTCCGGCGTCGGGTCGATCACCTCGATCGCGATGCTGCAGACGGTGCTCGGCCAGGCCGTCGCCGCGGTGCGCCGGTACGCCGATACCGACTGGCGGGCGCAGGGCCTGGGCAGCCTGGCCAGCACGCTGGGCGTGCACTTGTCAGGAGCCGAGCCCGGGTCGGACTTCCAGCTCGCGTTCGCGCAGGCCTTCGCTTCGGTGGCCACCTCGCCCGATGACCTCGCGCTGCTGCGGGGACTGCTGGACGGCTCGGAGACGATCAGCGGCCTCGAGGTGGACACCGACCTGCGCTGGGCCTTGCTGGGCCGGCTCGTTAGCCGGGGCGAAGCGGG
The DNA here is from genome assembly GCA_051004215.1 of Streptosporangiaceae bacterium. Lineage (GTDB taxonomy): Bacteria > Actinomycetota > Actinomycetes > Streptosporangiales > Streptosporangiaceae > Chersky-822. Next base: position 9,700 of record JBPCKO010000020.1, read on the forward strand.
CTCCGACGCGATCGACGCCGAGCACGACCGGGACCGCACCGACGCCGGCGACCGGCACGCGCTGGCCTGCGAGGCGGCCATTCCGGAGGCCGCCGCCAAGGCGCAAGCCTGGGAGCAGATCGTGTCCGGGGAGCTGCCGAACGCGTCCTTCCGGGCGGCTCTCGGCGGCTTCTTCTCGGCCGACCAGGAGAACCTGGTCGCCCCCTACGCGGAGAAATACTTCGAGGTCGTGCCCGGCCTGTGGCGGACCTGGAGCAACGACATGGCCCAGTTCTTCGCCGAGTACGGCTACCCGTCCACCGTGGTTACCCAGGAGGCGGTCGACGCGGCGGCCGGGTACCTGGAGCGAGAGGACCTGCCAGCCGCGCTGAGGCGGCTGATTGCCGAGGGCCGCGACGACGTGGTCCGGGCGCTGCGGTGCCGGCAGCGCGACGTTCAGGCTCGCGAGCCCACCGCTCGCGTGCCGGCAGGCCCGGCCGGGGGGCGGCCCGGCCGGGGGCCGGCCCGGCCGGGCAAGTC
>JBPCKO010000021.1:0-5962 GCA_051004215.1 Streptosporangiaceae bacterium
TCCTCGCGGTTAAGCGAGACTCGAAGCGGTGTGTCACCCTTCAGCTCCGGGGCTCGTTCTGGCTTGCCAGCCATCCGGCGCCCGCCCAGCCCCGCTCTGGCCGGGCCGGTCAGCTCGGTGCCGAGCGTGCCGCCGGGCGCGACCCCGTTGACCCTGACCTGCGGGGCCAGCTCGTGCGCGAGCGCGACCACGCACCCGCGCACCGCGAACTTCGACGCGACGTACAAGATGCCGCCCCGGCCCGGATAGAACCCGGACGTCGAGACGGTCAGCACCACGCTGCCGCCGGCCGCCCGCAGCTCGGACAGGGCGGCCTTGACCGGAACGAGCTGTCCCTTCACGTTGACCCGGAATATTTCCTCGAACGCCTCGTCAAGCTGCTCGGGCTCCAGCGCCGACAGGCCGCGGTAGAAGTCGAAGATCCCGACGCAGCTGACCAGGACGTCCAGGCCGCCGAACGCCGCCGTGCTGTCCCGGACCGCCGCCGCCGCGTCGGCCAGCACGGTCGCGTCGCCCTGATGCACCCGGCACCCGGGCAGCTCGGCGGCCAGCCGCTCGCACTTGGCCGGGTCGAGTTCGAGCGCGGCGACCCGCGCGCCTTCGGCGGCAAACGCGCCGAGCACGGCCCGGCCGATGCCGGATCCGGCCCCGGCGACCAGCGCCCGCTTGCCGTCCAGCCAGCCCATCAGGACCGCGGCTCGGCGGGGCCGGCTTCCGGCCCGTACGGCGTCGCCAGCAGCCTGCTGAAGACCTCGGGGGCGGCCCAGGTCAGCGCCTCGAGCTCCAGCGGGCAGAGCAGGACCTCCCGGCCCGAGGCCGGGACCGAGATGCGCAGCCGCGCGCCGTTCCGGGTACGGACCCGCTCGACCACGACCTGGCTGAACTCGTTGCCCAGCTCGATCGGCCCGCCGCCGTCGCGCACCGGATCGTTGCTCTCACTCACAGGATCGTCGCTCTCACTCACAGGAACACCGCCAGGTTCTGGGTCCGCAGCACCGACTCATCCACGGTGATCTGCCGTCGGGCCAGCCGGTACCCGCCCTCGCCGTCCGGCCTGAGCCGGTCGGACCGGCCGGCCGACAGCAGATCTGCCTGCCGGGTGTCGCCCCGGCTGCGGAACAGCAGCAGCGCCGACTCGACCCGCAGCTCGCCGCCGGCGGCATCGCCGGGATCGCCGGGATCGGGGCCGAATGTCCGGACGTTGGTGACCAGGTGCCGGGTCCGCGACGGCGGGTCCTCGGTCCAGGCGTGCTCGGTAGCCAGGCGTTCGACCCGCTTGCGCAGCGCGTACCGGTCCTCGTCAAAGTGCCCCATGTCGGCCAGCGTGTCGAAGCCGGCGCCGTGGGCGGTGGTCACCCGCACCGGCATCAGGTACCGGATGTCGGCGGTCAGCAGCTCAAGCCAGCCCGCGTAGTCGGCCCCGTCCAGCAGCGCGGCCTCCTCGACCAGGAACTGATGCGCGGCCAGGTGCCGCGGGTCGCCGTAGGGCAGCGGCCGGGCCCCGTCCGCCGCGGCCGCGGTCACGGGGCCGCCAGGTGGTCGCTCCACTGGCTCAGCCAGTGCCGCTGGTTGAACTCGCCGAATCCCTGGTACGCGACGCCGGGACCGGCAAAGCCGGCCATCGGGGGCTTCACCGGCTTGTCGTCGCTGGTCAGGCCCATCCGGCTGTTGAGCAGCAGCCGCCTGGCCATCGAGCCGCCGGCCATGTCGGTGATCGATACCCAGTTCTCCACGTCGTCCTGCTCGAACATGCCGGAACTGCCGAAGCACAGCAGGTAGGCCTTGTACGAGTCGCGCTTGAACGCCGCGGGCGCGGCCGCGTCCACCGCGAACCAGGACAGCACCTCGGTCTCCCGCTCCGAGACCGGCTGCCACTGCCGCAGCGAGATGAACGGCACGACCGTGCCGGCGTCGTCAATCTGCGGCCAGTTGTGCACGAACGACAGGTTCGGGAAGAGCGTGGCCGCCGAGATCATGAAGCCGGAGCCGGCTACCAGCTCACGCTGGCCGGCCGACCAGGCCGCGGCCATCGCGCCGATCATCTCGTCCGGGTAGCCGACGTAACCCAGCTGGCCCGCGAACGTTCCGCCCGGCGGCAGCTTGTAGGTCGTGCCGGCCCCCGGGCCGGCCGTGTACAGCGCGCCTTCTTTGCGCTTGCTGGCCTTCGGCTCGCGGAACAGCCCGATGTCGACCACGCTGGCGTGCGTGTGCGGGGTGTGATAGCTGTCCCCGGCGAAGTTCTCGGCGCCGATCTTCCAGTTCGCCTTGACCCGCCAGCGCTGCGGCCCGCGCAGCTCGACCCCGGCGGCCGACTGCCGGGTGTACAGGTCCAGGTAGAACGCGAAGTCGCCGAGCCACTCGCGCAGCGGCGGCGCGTCCGCGTCCAGGCAGGCGAAGATCAGCCCGTTATAGCTGTCCGTGGCCGGGGCCGGGAGCAGGCTCTGCCCGGTCCTGGCGAATCCGTCCTCGCCGCCGTAAGCCTCACCGTGAAACGGCACGCCGGCCAGCGTTCCGTCGTTGCGATAGGTCCACGCGTGGTACGGGCAGCGGAAGTGCGAGGCATTCCCCAGCTCCGCCCGGCAGACCTGCATGCCCTTGTGCAGGCACATGTTGAACAGCACCCGCACGGTCCCGGCCTCGTCCCTGACCACGATGAACGAGTCGGCCAGGACCCGCCGGACCACGTAGTCGCCCGGCGCGGGGATCTCCGACTCGTGCGCGAGGAAGACCCAGGCCCGGGCGAACAAGCGGTCCCGTTCCAGGGCGAAGATCTCGGCGTCGTTGTAGATGTGGGCCGGGATCATGCCCCGGCGCACGTCAGCGAGCACGCCGGCCAGTTCGGTCATGACGGAGGCCCCTTCAGATCCCGAGCCCGGCGAGGTCCAGCCGGGCGAGGTGGTAGCGCCAGACCGACTCGGTGTTCAGCCTGCCGCCGAGATCGGGCAATTCGGCCGCATCGGCCTCGGGCAGGTCGGGCGGGTTCCCGCCGGCCTGGGCCGCGGCGAGCATCACCCGGGCCAGCGCCTCGATGTTCAGGGCCCTGACTACGGCTTCGGCCACGCTCGATCCGGTGGTCGTCACCCCGTGGCCGCGCAGCACGCATACCGGTGCTGTACCCATCGCGGCGAGCATTTCCTGGGCCAGGGCGGCCCGGCGGATCAGCACGCCGCGCCGGTAGACCGGAATCCCCGCCCTGGCCATCCGCGCGGCCGGGATGTTGTAGGCGCCGACTACCGGCCGCAGCCGCAGCCCGGCCAGGTCGGCCGCGACCAGGGCGGGCGGGTGGGCGTGCACCACGGCCGCGACCTCCGGCCTGGCCCGCAGTGTCTCGGCGTGAATCGGCAGCTCGCCCGGCACGCCGTAACCATCGGGCAGGCTGGCCCGGCCGTCGGAGCCGACGAGGTGGATGTCGTCCCGGGTCGTGAACAGCAGCCCGCTCTCGGCCGGGCCGCGGCACCTGACCAGCAGCCCGCCCGGGGCCCGGACGCTGACGTGACCGAGCACGTCGGCGGCCAGGCCGGCCTGGGCCAGCACCCGGCAGGCCAGCGCGACCTCACGCCGCAGCTCCTTCATCCCGGGCTCCCTCCGGTGTGTAGGACCCGGTTTTACGACCGGAGCCTGTCGTGCCGAAGCGGCATCTGCCACGATAACGACCTGGCCGCGAAGGGGACGCACCGATGCAGAGCTGGATCCACGTGCTCGAGTGGCGGGCCACCGGGCGCCCGGACGTGACGGCGGTGAGCGATGACCGGGGCGCCCGGTACAGCTACGCCGAGCTGCTCCGCGCGGTGCAGGACCGGTCAGGCGGCTGGGCCGGGCTTGGCGTCGGTCCCGGCGACGTGGTCGCCGTGGTGGCCAAGAACAGCGCGGATTTCCTCGTGCACGCGTTCGCGATCCTGCGCGCCGGCGGCACCCCGGCCTTCATGAACTGGCGGCTCTCGGCGGGCGAGCTCGCCGAGGTGCTCGAGCTGACCGAGCCGGTGGCGATCGCCGCCGACGCCGAGTTCGCCGCCCTGGTCTCCACGGCCGCGCCCGGCCTGGACCGCCGGGTCGTCATCGGCGGGCGGGCCGCCGCCGGTGCCGCCGGACGCGACGGCGGCCCGCCCGGCTGGCGGGACGGCGCCAGCCTGACCGGACCTGTGCCGCCGCGGCCGGCCCTGTCCGGCGCCGATGTGCTCGCGCTCGTGCACACCAGCGGCACCACCGGCAAGGCCAAGGCGATCCCGTTGCGGCACGGCGCGCTGCTGGTCAGCGTGGCCGGCTTCGCCATCGAGATCGGCGACCAGGTCGCCGGGTCGGCCCACCTGCAGATCCTGCCGCTCTTTCACCTGGGCGGGTTCGGCCAGTGCCTGCAGGCACTGCTGACCGCGGGCACCGTGTACGTGCACACCGGGTTCGACCCGGCCGCCGTGATCGACGCGATCGAGCGGGATCGGATCGAGTTCTTCACCGCGGGCCCGTCCCTGATCGACCTGCTGGTCGCCGAGATCCGCCGCCGGCGCCCGGCTGACCAGGAGGGACGACCCGCCGGAACCCCTCGCGGGTCTCCTGACCTGTCCAGCCTCAGGGAGATCGCCTACGGCACGGCGCCGATCACGCCGACCTCGCTGAGCGCGGCGGTCGAGGCGTTCGGCTGCCGGTTCCGGCAGATCTACGGCAACACCGAGAGCCAGTCCATGATCAGCCTGCTGGCTCCGGAAGATCATCGGCCCGGGCATCCCCGCCTGGGCAGCGCCGGGCAGGTCTCGTTCGGCTGGGAAGTCAAGATCGCGGACCCGTCTGACCGGGCCGGGACGGCGCTGCCGGACCAGACCGCGGGCGAGATCCTGATCCGCGGCGAGTGCCTGTTCTCCGGGTACTGGCGGGATCAGGCGGCGACCACGGCCGCGTTCACCGCGGACGGCTGGTACCGGACCGGCGACATCGGCCTGCTGACCGCCGACCGGTACCTGTACATCCTGGACCGGGCCAGGGACATGGTGATCAGCGGCGGCGAGAACATCTACCCGGCCGAGGTCGAGGCCGTGCTGGCCCGGCATCCGGCCGTCGCCGAGGTCGCGGTGATCGGCCGGGCTGACCCGGCCTGGGGCGAGGCGGTGCACGCGGTGATCAGGCCCGCCGACGGCGCGCAGACCTCAGACCAGGAGATCATCGCCTGGTGCCGGGACCGGCTGGCTCACTTCAAGTGCCCGAAGACGGTGGAGTTCACCGGGCCGCTGCCGCGCACCACGACGGGCAAGGTGCTCAAGCGCGAGCTGCGGGCCAGGCTCGGATCCCCGGGGGCACCCCGGTGACCGCGCCCGCCCCGCTCGGGCTGTCGGTTGCCTCCCACAGCGGCCTGCTTCCGGCCCAGGTCGGCCAGGTCGCGGCGGCCGCCGAGGCGGCCGGGTTCGCGGCGGTGTTCGTCGCCGAGGGGCACGGCGACGCCCTCGCGCTCTGCCACCCGGTCGCGGCGGCGACCCAGCGGGTCCTGGTCGGGACGGCGGTGGCGAACGCGGCGCTGCGCCCGCCCGTGCTCGCGGCCAAGACCGCCGCCCAGCTTGATCACGCCTCCGGCAGCCGGTTCGTCCTGGGCCTGGGTACCGCCAACGCGATCATGAACGGGCGGTTCGGCATCGCCCCGTTCCCGCCCCTGCGCATGATCGAGGAGTACGTCGCCGTGGTCCGGGCCGTACTCGGGGGCGCCCAGGCCGGATTCTCTGGCCAGGTGTTCCGGACCGGAATGGTGCCGCTGGACAGCCCGCCGGCGCGAGCGAGCCTGCCGGTCTACCTGGCGGCGCTGGGGCCCGGGATGCTGGCGCTGGCCGGCCGGATCGCCGACGGCGTGATCGTGAACCTGATGTCGCCCGCGCAGGCCGGCCAGGCCGCCGCGCTGGTCCGCGAGGCGGCCGCGGCGGCCGGCCGCGACCCGTCATCGGTGCCGGTCGCCTGCGTGGTCCACGTCTGCCTGACCGACGACGCG
>JBPCKO010000022.1:0-12682 GCA_051004215.1 Streptosporangiaceae bacterium
GCTCCGCGGCCCGCCAGGGGGACGGCGCGGCCCCGGCGGCATCGGCCCCGGGATCGCCGGCCTGTTCGGGCCCGAGTTCCCGCGTGATCGCGGCCCAGGTGCTGTCCGGCGGGGCGATCAACCCGGCCGGCCGGCTCTCGGTCCTGGCCAGCGCCGCGACCTGGCTAAGCGCGGCCAGGTCGGCCCGGCACTGCGGGCAGCCGGCCAGGTGGGCCGCGGCTTCCGATGGACCCGCCTGCTCGCCTAGCGCTCGCAAGGCGAGGACGTCCGGGTCAAGGTGCGACACCGTCGACCTCCAACCTGCTGCGGAGCCGGATCAGGCTGCGGCGGATATGGCTCTTGACCGTCCCCAGCGGCAGCCCGAGCGCCTCGGCGATCTGCTGGTGGGTCAGGTTGTCGAAGAACGCCATCATGATGATCTTGTGCTGCAGCTCGCCCAGCCTGGCCAGCTCATCGGCCAGCACGAGCCGGTCGACCAGCTGATCCGCTACCACCAGGTTAGCTGCGCGACCCTGCTGGCCTGCCATCTTCCGCAGCGCACCGGATTCGCGCTGGCGGGCCCGGAACACGTCAGTAACCTTGTTCCTGTCTATCGTGATCAGCCACCCGGCCAGGCTGCCGCGACCTGGGTCATAGCTGTCCCTGGCTCGCCAGGCGGCGACGAACACCTGCTGGGTGACGTCCTCGGCCTCGGCCTGATTCTCCAGCGCGCGCAGCGCCATCGTGTAGATCAGTGCGGAATACCGCTCATACAAGGCAGAAAGCGCATCCGGCAGGCCTTTGCGGAAGGCGGCCGAAATATCGGCGTCGGAGCCGGATTGCACGGCGCCAGGCTAGTGCACGCCGTCCTGAGGCCTGCCCCCGCCCGCGGACCGGGCCCGATTCCCGGCGGCCGCATTCCGGCAGATCCTGGTCGGCGCTGGAGCCGGAGGCCGATAGGCTGGCCGACGGAGGATTCGCCTAGTGGCCTAGGGCGCACGCTTGGAAAGCGTGTTGGGGGCAACCCCTCAGGAGTTCGAATCTCCTATCCTCCGCCATACCTGACCTGCGGCGATGCCGAGCCACGTCACCAGCGGTTATCCGTCCGCTGGCGATGTTGACTCAGTCTTTGGCTCATTTGATATCCTCGGGCGCCCTTGCTCCCCCGACATGCACGACCGGAGGTCGGCGAGCGCAGCCACCAGCCCGGCCGCCCGGGCCGCGTCCGGTTCGTGCAAGGCCAGCCAGACCACGTCGCAGCAGGGGCTCGCCGCCGGTGAACCGGACCTCGGTGACCCGGCGATGCCGGACAGCGACAGAGATCAGGCGGGTGATCTCGGCGTCGGTCAGCATGAACTCACATCCCCCGACTCCCGCAGGTTCGCCTGTTGCCGCTCACTGTACGTGCGCGGGGCCACCCGAGAACTGGCTGCGCTAGCCGCCGGCCATCGCCCCGACGATCAGGAATGGTTCTGACCCGGCCGCGATTGCCGGGGGCAACGGCACGTCCGGTGACTCGTGGGACAGGTCCAGCTCGCAGGCGAAGAACCGGATGAATGCGCGCCGCGGCCCGCCGTCGTGGCCGCGGATGGTCCCCCGCAGCGCCGGGTACCGCTGTTCGAGCGCGTCCAGGACTGAGCGCTGTGTGACCGGACCGACGACGTCCAGCTGGACCTCTCCGTTGATCCGGGCCAGGGCACGGAGATGCGCGGGCAGGACAACCCGGATCATGGCAGGGTCTGGACCTCGACCGACAGCACGGCCGGGAGGTCCCGGACGATCGGCGCCCAGTGATCCCCCGAATCAGGTGAGACGTAAATCTGGCCGCCGGTCGTGCCGAAGTAGACGCCGCAAGAGTCCAGGGAGTCCACCGCCATCGCGTCGCGCAGCACGTTAACGTAGCAATGCTCCTGCGGCAGGCCCGTCATCAGGGGCTCCCAGTCGTCACCGCCGGTCCGGCTCCGGTACACGCGCAGCTTCCCGTCCGGCGAGAAATGCTCAGCGTCACTGGTGATCGGAACCACGTAGACCGTGTCCGGCTCGTGAGCATGCACGTCGATCGGGAACCCGCAGTCGCTCGGCAGGTTGCCGCTGACTTCCCGCCACGACTCGCCTGCGTTATCGCTGCGCATGACATCCCAGTGCTTCTGCATGAACAGCACCTCCGGCCGCGACGGGTGCATCGCCAGCCGGTGCACACAGTGCCCGACCTCAGCGTCCGGGTCCGGGATGCCCTCAGACTGCAGGCCGCGGTTGATCGGCCGCCAGCTCTGGCCCGCGTCATCGGACCGGAACGCGCCCGCGGCCGAGATCGCCGCGAACATCCGGCCCGGCGCAGACTGATCGAGCAGGATCGTGTGCAGGCACATCCCGCCCGCGCCCGGCTGCCACGACGACCCCGTCTCATGGCCGCGCATGGCCGGCAGCTCCTGCCAGTTCTGCCCGCCGTCGTCGGACCGGAACAGGCCCGCGTCCTCAACGCCTGCATAGACAACATCGGAGTCAGTAAGCGACGGCTCCAGGTGCCAGACCCGCGCGAACTCCCATGGGTGCGGCGTCCCGTCGTACCACTGATGCGTTCCTGGCGTGCCGTCGTAGGCGAACTGGTTGCCCATGGGCTCCCAGCTCGCGCCGCCGTCGTCGGACCGCTGGATCACCTGCCCCGACCAACCGCTGGACTGCGAGGCGTACAGCCGGTCCGGGTCGGCGGGCGAGCCTTTCAGGTGGTAAATCTCCCAGCCCGCAAAGTGCGGGCCGCTGATTTCCCACTGGTCCCGCCTGCCGTCCGAGGTCAAGACGAACGCGCCTTTCCGCGTCCCCGCCAGCACTCGTACTCCGCTCACCGCTGCTCCCTTGTCACGCCCGGTCATGCGCGGCGAGCCACCGGTGATCCCGTGTCTGCCATCGCCGCTACGTACGGGTTATCACAGCCCGCCGACACTAGGACGGCGCCTAGGCAGGAATTTCATCCACACACGGGTCGGGAACAATAGGGACGTTAACTGCTGGTAGGGCGGCGCTTCGCCCCAGCCCCAGTGAGGAACTGGTGCCTTCTGAACTATGTCTGCACCTGGCTGGGAGTTGTGCATGGCCAGCCGTGTCCCCCACTCCAGGTAGCTGACGAACGCGGCTCTGCGATGCGATCGATGATGCGGCGGCGGTCGGGCTGGCGCCTGTGTTCAGCGGCGTGGCACCTGGGTCTACTACCGGCTGGTGCCAGCCGCACTAGAGCGGATGGCCACGCTGCTCTCTGTCCCGGCCAGCTAGCGGGCCGGCTTGACCGCCTGAATGATCGCCGAGTGCAGCGATGATCCCGCGGGCGTGGTCGCGGTGATCGAGATGCCCGTGAACCCGGCAGCGCGCAGCAGCTCGCGGTACTCAGCCGGCGTCAGGGTGCCGGCGATACAGCCCACCTGCTGCTCGTCGTCCGCCCGCCGGGCCCGGTCGGCTCCCTCGACGGCGATGACATCGCTGATCCCGACCCGGCCGCCCGGCCGCAGCACCCGGAACGCCTCGGTCAGCACCCTGGCTTTGTCGGCGGACAAGTTGACGACGCAGTTCGAGATGATCACATCAACGTGCCCGTCAGGCAGCGGGATGTCCTCGATCCGGCCGTGCAGGAAGCGCGCGTTCGTCACGCCTGCCTGCGCTGCGTTGGTCCGGGCCAGGGCCAGCATGTCCTGGCTGCCGTCCAGGCCGTAGGCAAGTCCGGCCTGGCCGGTGCGGCGGGCTGAGAGCAGCACGTCCAGGCCGCCGCCGGAGCCGAGGTCCAGGACCGTCTCGCCGGGCCGGATCGCGGCTACCGTCATGGGATTCCCGCAGCCCAGGCTCACCCGGAGCGCCCCTTCGGGCGTGTCTGCCTGCTCGCTGTAGGCGGCCGGGCCGAAGCAGCCTTCATCGAACGATCCGGTGTCGCAGTCGCGGATTTCCTCGCCGGCCATGGCCGTGCGGGCCAGGTCCGAGTAACGGTCGATGATGTCGCGGTGCGCGTCCCAGGTCACTGTCGTGCTCCATTCCCTTGGCCGTCCGCGCCTGGCGGCGGCGGTGCCGGCTTGCCCATGACGAGGTCGGCCGCGGTCGGGAAGCAGCTGACGCACGCCTCGTTGATCCGGTAGTAAGTCGACGTGCCGCGCGGGTCGGCCAGGATGAACCGGACCTCGGCCAGGACCTTCAGGTGCGCCGACACGGTCGACTGGCCGACGTCGACGGCCTCGACGATCTCGCCGACGTTCATCGGAACCCCGCGCCGGGCCAGGAGGGACACGATCTGAACCCGGGTGGGGTCAGCGAGGGCCCTGAACCAGCTGGCGAATTCCGCTGCGGTTGCCCGGTTAAGGAGCTGGACTGTCGTCTCCATCGTTAATCGACGATAGACGATTAACGCTCGAATCGGAAGGTCGTTTCGGCCGGTGGCTGGATCCTCCTCCTGGCCACAGCCTCACGAGTACTCGCGGCCACACGGCGCACTGGCTCGCCTCAGCGCCGTACGGAGAAGGCGATGCCACTGTCGGATCACGAGCGTGCGGTCGACGCAGAGCGCGCCAGCGCTGCCCAGGCCTACGCGCACTTGGTCGGCAACGCGTTGCAGTTCTCGGTGCCGCCGGACCGCCCTGGAGCGAGGCCCGGAGGTCGGCGATCAGCCAGCAGGTCCGCTGGGATCGCGCCATTGCTGCCCCTCCCCCGGGCATGCTCTTCAGCGAACGTCAGGATTGTCGCTAGCGAATCGGCTCTGACCGGGACGGCTTCAGGACTACGCCATGCTCATGCAGGCCGACGGCAACGCCGACCAGGTTGCCGACCGTCGGCCGATCGGGTCCAGCGTTGGGCACCGCCAAGACGTCGCCGTCGCGCAAGAACGCTCGGCATGCATCCCGCTGCCGGCGGCCGGCCAGCCTGCCCGTCACACCACGGTCGGTGAACACCCCGTCTGCAGCCGGGATCGCATAGCCGTGCTCGCTGGGCTTCCGGGTTCTGATCGTTGGTTGACACTCTCGCCTAACCGGTCTTGGCCATGCCGGTCCAGGGGCCTGAGGACACCGGCGATTTCGGCAAAGGCCGACTTGATAGGAGCCCTCGTCAGCCGCGTGCGCGGTTCTCCAGCCCGTTCGTCTCAGCCGGCCTCCAGTACGAAGAACATGAAGCACAGGAAGCCGGATTCCGAGGGCTTGTCCTGACGGAAGTCGGGGAGCAGGTCGCGGGGGGTGTCTGGCGCTGGGAGCGGTTCGTCGATGGCGGCTACCCGGAAGCCGGCCGTGGTGAAGGCGCTGATCATCGCGGGCAGCGGCCGGTGCCAGTACGTCAGCACGAAGCTCTGGCCGTTGGGCGCGGTGGCTTCCACGGAATACTCGTAGGTCGCCCAGTAGTCGGTGCCGGGACGGACCAGCGGGTGGCCCTGGAGGGGGTGGTCAACGGAGGCGATCAGCCGGCCACCCGGCCGCAGCACCCGCCGCAGCTCGGCCAGCGGCGCCGTCCAGTCCTCCAGGTAGTGCAGCACCAGGGAGGCGATGACGTCGTCGAACGCGCCGTCGGGGAACGGCAGCGGGCGGCCCAGGTCGGCCAGGTGCAGGTCCGCGCAGTCGCCGAGCCGCCGCCGGGCCAGCTCCAGCATCCCGGCGCTTGAATCAAGCCCCGTCACGATAGCGCCCTGGTCGCGCAGCGCCGAGGACAGCGGGCCCGAGCCGCAGCCCGCGTCGAGGATCCGCCGGCCGGCCACGTCCCCCGCCAGGGCCAGGGTCGCGGGCCGCTCGTAATAGGCGTTGAGGAGGCTTCCCTCGTTCAGGTCCGAGTACGCCTCGGCGAAGCTGTCATAGTCGGTGGCCGCAGCCTGGCCTGCTAGCTCGCCAGAACTGCTGGTAACGGGAGGCATGGCTCCATCGTGGCACGCCGGACGGCTCTGCCTGGGTCACGCGCAGCTGCTCGATGAACTCTCCCAGCAGCATCTCGCCCGGCGGGTGCGGCGAGCGGTCGCTTGCGCGCCGCTGACGGTCAGCGCCGGCTGAGGTGATTCGTGGATGTCATCGCTTTGTCAGGGACCGAAGGTGAGTGATGCAGTCCGGTGCCACGATGACTTCGGCACGGTCCGGCGCCATCGTCCCGCTGCCGAGACTCCCGGTGAGTGCCGCTGTAGCCTACCGTCATGAGTACGCGCGAGGATTACCCAGCCGGGGTGCCGTGCTGGGTCGACACCAACCAGGCCGACCCCGTCGACGCCGCCCGGTTCTACTCCGGGCTGTTCGGCTGGCAGACCGAGGAGGCGATGCCCGCCGATGCCGGGTCTCACTACTTCATGGCGCGGATCGGCGGCCGGGACGCGGCCGCGATCTCCTCGCAGCCTCCCGGTGCGCCACCACAGGCAGTGTGGAACACCTATATCCGCGTCGAGTCCGCCGACGACGCCGCAGCGCGGGTGCGCGAAGCAGGCGGGCGGGTGCTCTCCGAGCCGTTCGACGTTTTTGACGCGGGGCGGATGGGCGTGTTCGCCGATCCCGAGGGCGCGGTCTTTTGCGTGTGGCAGCCCGGATCGCACCGCGGCTCGGCGGCCGTCAACGAGCATGGCGCGGTGAACTTCACCAACCTGCACACCGACGATGTCGAGGCCGCTCGGGCCTTCTACAGCGCCGTATTCGGCTGGACGACGATCGACGCCGGCTCGCCGATGTGGGCTCTGCCGGGTTACGGCGACCATCTCGAGGAGCTCAACCCCGGCCTGCGGGCGGGGATGAAGCAGATGGGCGCCCCCGACGGTTTCGAAGACGTCGTAGCGACGATCTTGCCTCGCGAGGGCAGCCCAGCGCGCTGGAGCGTGACCTTCGCCGTCGACGACGCGGACGCCATGGCTGCGCGAGCACGCGAACTCGGAGGCTCGGTCCTCGCCGAGCCGCAGAATGCGCCATGGGTGCGATTCGCCGTCCTCGCCGACCCGGCTGGCGCGTCCTTCACCGCCAGCCAGTTCGTGGCCGCGAACCGCTAGACGATCCCTTCCGGGCCTGCGCTGGTCAGGTTGTCCTTAGCGGGGCGGCTTCTGGTCGGCATGGCGCCTCAGGACGCGAGCGCACCGACCCGATCACCTCGACCTTCCGACTCCGCCGGTTCGTCCGCGGCTCCAGCACGGCCGGGCTAGGACTCTGTCAGTCCCGGTCTGGCTTGACGTAGCCGAAGAAAGCGCGTCGCTTGATGAGCTCGGCGACCTCGGGGGGGACCATGCTTTCCCATGAATCGTCGTTCGCGGCGATCCTTCGCAGCACGTCGCGGCTGAAGATCGGCAGGAATTCGGGCCGATAGTTGTCGAGATGGACAAAGCTGCCTCGCCCGGCGAGGTAGTCATAGAGCGGCTGCAGCTCCGGCTTGACCTTGATGTCGGTCACGGTCTTCAGCTCGTCCTCTGGCGAGGGCTGGACGGGGTAGACATATAGTTTCAGGTCGTTTTTAAATAGCCGGCCAAAGCTTTCCAGGATCCCGCCGGGAAGCTGCGTATGGTTTTTCTCATCGAATAGGTCGATCAGGCTTGGCACGCCCATGACGATGCCGACCCGCTCGGTGGTCCGCTCAGCGATATAGGCGGCCAGGCGGTAGTAGTCGAAGTAGTCGGTGATCAGCACGGTCATGCCGCACGCCGCGAGCAGCTCTGCGCGCGCGAGGAAGTCTCGCCGGTCCACATCGGCAGCTCCGCCGGCGAGGAGGTTGCGCATCGTGATCTCGGTGAATGTCAGCACTGGCTTGCCTGCCACAGCCGGATCCTCTTCGAACCTGGCTCTGGCTGTCTCGAGCATGTCGAGGTTCACGTGTGTCGGCGGCCGGAAGCTGCCCCGCTCCACCAAGATCGCCTTCTTGCGCAGGACCTCGCTCGGCTGCAGCACCTCGCGGTCGGGGCCGAACATCGCCACGCCGCTGAGCCCGAGCTGGACGAGCCTGAGCGCCATCAGCCGGTTGTCCACTCCACGGAACTCGATGCCGCGGAACTGGATCATGTCAATCTCGATGCGACCAGTGGTCAGCCGGTCCAGGAGGCTCTCGATGAGCTTGTCCGCCTCGTGGTGCTGGAAGAACGCCCCGTAGAGCAGGTTCACGCCGACGATCCCAAGCGCTTCTTGTTGCAGCCAGGCCTCGACATCAAGCATCCGCACGTGCATGACGATCTGACTGGGCTCGTCATGCGGCTGGGCCTGGAACTTCACGCCCATCCAGCCATGGCACTCATTGCCACCGCGAAAGCTGCGGGCCACTACCGTATCGGCAAACGCGAAGAAGCAGTTATCGTCACCGCGCTCCTCGCCCAGCCGCTCGACATTGAGCTGGAATTCCTTGTCCAGCATGCCCTGAAGCCGCCCGGCGGACACGTACCTCTCCGTCTTGCCGTACACCGCGTCGCTGACGGCCATGTCATAGGCGGAGATCGACTTCGCGACAGTGCCAGCCGCACCGCCGACGCGAAAGAACCAGCGCACCACCTCCTGGCCAGCGCCGATCTCCGCGATCGTCCCATACCAGCGTGGATCCAGGTTGATCCGCAGAGCCTTCTGATGTGTATCAGATTCTCGGGCACCGACCATAAGATCGGTCATCGATCCCCCTGCCTGATCACGCGGCTCAATGTTGCCTCTGCCGCCTGCCTGAGGTGGCGGCCCGGCATGGCGATCCAACGGTCGGATTGTACATATTTCGAACCGCCCACGGCCAGCCACCCCAGCACAGCAATCCATGACAAGTCTCAGCAGCGGCCGCGCTGCAGGAGGGGCGCGAGGTCATCGGGCTGCTGCCCGGCCCGAAGCTGCGGGAGGATCAGCCGGTCCGCGATGACATCGGCGGGCGGCGACGCCAACGACGAGATACGGGCGGGTGACCAGCTCCTGCTGGACAATGGCATCCGCGCCACCGTCACCGGGGTCGGTCGGCGTGGGCCGGGCCGACCGCGGCTACTAGGCGGCGGTCACCGACCGCAGTTCCTCCAGCGACTCGTTCATCAGCCGCTTGAGGGCGGCTGGGTCGTCCTGCTCCACCCAGCGGGCGAAGGCCACGTGAAAGACGGTCACGGCCGCTTGGGAGGCAAGGATCGATGCGCTGACGGGGACGCCGCGATCAACGAGCGCTGCCTTGATGGCGCCGGCCAGGGCCTGGAGTTTCATCAGCTCGCGCTCTTGCAGTTCCGGGTTGGCTGCGATGATCTGGGACCGCGTCCTGGCATAGGGGTGACGGCCGGCGAACAACTCCGCTATCTCATCGAGCCCGGCGGATACCGCGGCCATCGGGCTGACGTCCAGCGGGGCCGTTTCGATCCCGCCGATCCAGCTCTCCTGAAGTGCGTGTGAGCCGTTGAACAGCACCTCGCGCTTGTCGGAGAAGTAGCGGAAGAAGGTCCGCTTGGTCAGCCCGGCGGCCTCGGCGACCTCGGCGACCGTCGTCTCGTCATAGCCCTGCTCCGCGAACAGGGTGATGGCGGCCTTGGTGAGCCGCCCTTCGGCGTCTGGATTCCAGCGGGACATAGTCGCTGAGCATAGTTGATGACACCAGGTGTCGTGACAGTGCTATGGTGATGACACCCAATGACATCTGATAGGAACGGGAGCATTCATGCGGGTATTCGTCACCGGTGCTTCAGGCCACGTCGCCTCCGCCGTCATCCCCGAACTCGTCGGCAACGCACATCAGGTCGTCGGTCTCGCCCGCTCTGACGCCTCGGCTGCGGCCGTCGCCGCCGTTGGTGCCGAGGTCCGCCGCGGTGATCTCGACGACCTCGACGGTCTCAAGGCCGCGGCCGCTGAGGCCGACGGCGTGATCCACCTGGCTTTCAAGCACGAGGCGATGCGCACCGGCGACTTCATGGGCGCAGTCGACTCAGACCTGGCTGCCATCCAGGCGATCGGTGAGACGCTGACCGGCACCGGCAAGCCCTTCGTCACTACCGGCGGTACCCTGTTGCTCGCCATGGCCGGGATCACCGGCCGCCCCGGCGACGAGGACGACCAATCCGATGGCGGTCCCCGCGTCGATGCGGCGAACTACACGATCAGCCTGGCTCAGCAGGGTGTGCGCTCCTCGGTCGTGCGGCTCGCGCCGATGGTCCACAGCGACCTCGACCACCACGGCTTCACCCATGCACTGATCGGCTTCGCCCGGGAGAACGGGGTGGCGGCCTATACCGGTGACGGTTCGAACCGCTGGCCGGCGGCCAACACCTATGACATCGGCGCGCTCTACCGCCTGGCGCTGGAGAGAGCCCCGGCCGGCTCGACGCTGCACGGCGTCGGTGACACCGGCATTCCCCGCAAGGTGATCGCCGAGACGATCGCCGGCAAGCTCGGGGTCGAGACCAAGAGCATCACCGATCAGGAGGCGCCGCGCTACCTCGGCTTCCTAGCCGCCTTCGCCGGCCTCGACAACCCGACCTCCAACGACAAGACCCGTGAACTCCTGGGCTGGGAACCGACCCGCCCCGGCTGGGTCGAGGACGTGGAAACGGGCCACTACTTCGCGTAATCCGGGCTCCGGTCCCCGCCACCGCACCCCAGGTCGTCAACTGCGAGGCCCTGCAGGCCAGCGAGCCGTCCGGGCTGCGCTACAGCTGGACCGACGACAGCGGCGGTGACACCACCGAGGTCACCTGTCACCTCAAGCCCGTAGGCAGCAGCACCCGCTTCACCTATGACCACACCGGCTTCACCGGCGCCGGAGGCCCGTTCATGGCCCATTTCCTGGGCCGGGTCTGCCGCAAGATGCTGAGCCAGGGCCTGCCCGCTGTGCTCGCCGATCTCGGTGAAGACGGCCGGCTGCGCCCGGGCAGCGCGCGCAGGCCAGCGACATGAGAGGGCCAAGGCCGCCCTGGGTTGTGCCGCGCCGGAGCCTGCCGGAGAGCGCCACGTACTGGCGTGATGACGCCCATTCGAGGACACGAACTGGCTCCGCCTGGACCTCGTTGCAGCCGACCTCGGCACCGTCGCTATCGGTGCCAGGAGAAGCGCCATGAGCGCAACCTAGGGATGTCACGGAGCCGGATCTCAAACTAGGTGCCTCCAGCTTCAAAGATGGGGAATTCCTCCCGATCCGCGCCGGATGCTGGGCTGCCTACGGTCGCACCAGTAGATCGTGCGACCGGGAGGATCGTTGTGCCGCACACGGCCGTTCCGTCACCCGCAGCGTGGCGGCTGCGTGGTGGGACCACCGGGATGTCTGACCTGGAGTGCGGCGGCAGCGTTACCCCGCCTTGGGGCCGTCAGCGCGACTGGGTCTCCTTCTCGCGGTCAGCAAACCCGGCCCGGACGGCGGGCCCAGGATGATTGCGCTGCGCAATCCGACGATCGCGCTCCTGGCTGCGGCCGGGTTGTGGGGGGTGGCGGTGACCGGGACGAAGTATGCCCTCGGCGGCTTCGACCCGGTGACGCTCCTCAGTGTCGAGCTGGTGGCGGGGGCGGGCGTCCTGTGGGCTGCCCTGCTGATCCGGGGTTACCGGCCGCCTGGGTCCTGGTGGCTTCCTGCGCTGCTTGGTCTGCTCGAACCAGCTCTGGCCTACCTGGGCGACACCTTCGGCCTGTCTCTCACCAGCGCAGTGCACGGGGCGGTGATCGGCGGCCTCGAATCCGGGCTGGTGGTAACGCTGGCCGCCGTGCTGCTGCGGGAGAGCCTCACCCGGCCAGCCATCTTCGCGGTCCTGGCCGCGCTAGCAGGCCTGG
This sequence comes from Streptosporangiaceae bacterium, assembly GCA_051004215.1. Classification (GTDB taxonomy): domain Bacteria; phylum Actinomycetota; class Actinomycetes; order Streptosporangiales; family Streptosporangiaceae; genus Chersky-822. Next base: position 11,643 of record JBPCKO010000022.1, read on the forward strand.
CCGTGCTCGCCGGCACAGGCGCAGGCCGCAGCACAGCGGCCGGTGACCTGCTGGTGGGCGGCGGAGTGCTGAGCGCGAGTCTGTACACGATAGTCGCCAAGCGTTTCGGTGACGGCTCCGATGCCCTCTCGCTGACCGCCTGGCAGTTCACGGCGGCGACGCTCGTGTCCCTGGTGGTGACGACCGCCCGGTGGACGGCTGGGACCGGGACCGTGCCGGCGGCGCCTCGTTTCTGGCTGGTCGCCGTACTCGTCGGCGCCGCCGGCTTCGGCGCCAGTTTCCTGCTTTTCAATACGGTGATCGTCCAGGTCGACGTCGGGCACGCGGCCATCGTGCTCAGCCTCATCCCGGTATTCGGTGTCATCAGCGCGGTGATCTTCCTCCGTGAGGGGGTAACGAGCCGGGATGCCTTCGGAGCGGCCCTCGTCGGATCATCGGTGCTCTACTTCACGATCGCCGACCGACGCGAGGCTGCGGCAGAAGCCCTGATGCCCGGCAGGCCAGCGGAGCTAGGCACCAAGACGCACTGAGCGTTGCTGGCCAGTGGCCGGCTGGTGCTGGTGTCGGGTGATGCGTGTGTCGGCAAGACGATGCTGGCGGAGGCTGTCAGGCGCAGCTGCACGGGGCGCGCTGGCTGTGGGGCGGGTGCGACGGGTTGGTGACGCCGCGGCCGCTGGGTCCGCTGTTCGACATCGCCGCGCAGGCTGGCGGGCAGCTTGCGGAGCTGTGCGACCGGGGCGCAGGGCGGGAGGAGCTGTTCAGGGCGTGCGTGGCCGAGCTTGACTAGCGGTCGGCCCTGACCGTCGCGGCGTTCGACGACGTGCACTAGGCGGATGAGGCAACGCTCGATTTGCTGAGCTTGGCCGGGCGGCGGCTGAGCCGGAAGAAGGCGCTGGTGCTCGTCAGTTACCGGGACAGACATCCCAGGAGCTTAAATGTCAAGCAGCGAGCTTCTCCTCGCGGTGGGACCAGGCGGTGGCCTCGTCATAGAGGGTGCGGGTCTTAAGGCATCCGTGCAGGATGCCGACGAGCCGGTTGGC